>CAZDAH010000053.1:15288-20320 GCA_964503405.1 uncultured Ignavibacteria bacterium | reverse complement strand
GGAACGGCTCGTGGTGTCCTTGTACTACTACGAGGAACTTACCCTCAAGGAGATCGGCGATATCATGCTTATTTCCGAATCGCGCGTGTCGCAGATCCACACGCGGGCGGTAACCCGACTGCGCAGTATGATCCGCGATAAATTCGCGATCTGAACCCCCGCCCTGGGAGGGGTTTCCATGGCCGGCTGCGATAGAGAGCGCCGTTCTCGACGGTTCCAATGGGGTGAAAAGGTCGGGGCGATCATGAGGCCGAATGAGAATTCCCCGAAAGTGATGGTAAAAGATCGGATCTGACCGCTTGAGAGAGGGATTATGGGAATAGGTTTGCTAGTTACCCTGGTATCGATTGTCAACCTCGCGCTTGTTGGGGGCATGTTTTTCCTGGTCTGGAGGGAACTGGGAAAAAGAGAGCAGGGCCGAATCCTCGAAAATAACAGCCCAAAATCGGTGAACTCGGAATTGCTCGAAAGGTTCGAACGGCTGGAGACCAGGCTGAACGAACATCGGCCCGCCGGAAATGACCCGGCTCGATCCGGCGGATCCGCCGATCGTATGAAACTGGCCATCGAGAAATTAAACAGGGGGTTATCTCCCGATCTCGTCTGCAGGGAGCTGGGATATTCCAGGTCGGAGATGAGCATCATACGCGCATCCGCCGGGCTCGGCAGACTGAATACCAGGCGGGTTTGATCGCCTCTTCAGTAATATCGACGATTGCCGATATAATTTACTGAAAAGTATCACTGCGGGGTCGATTAATGGCGAAATTCCGGAATCCCTTCTGCAAGACCAGGCTCGAATGACCGGTCTGAAATTCTGTCAACGAATTAGATTGTAACAGACAGGGAGCCTTCACCGAATCGGGAAGGGACACCGATTTCATGCCCCTGGGACTTCAATCGGCCGATCCTGCCTGCCAGCAAATCAACCCATTGTTGTTCTTCGCCGCCGCCTGCGATCGCTGTTATTACACCAGGGAAATCAATTCCTCGTATATTGATTGGCAAAATGATACGAATTTCAAAACATACCGCCTGCCTGGGCAGGCTAAAAAGCATCTTGACTCCCTCAACGCCCCGGGCAGCCCGATTCTGACTCTGGGACGAAAAATAGATCAAATTAATTACCCCGTGGAAACGGCTGTCGTCAAACTCCTCCTGGCCGTCTTTGACGAAAAACTGCTCGATCAACCGTCATCCCTCGATTTAGCCCGCTTCCACCTGAGAATCGCCTGGCTATTCCGCGGGGCGAAGACCGACGGCCGAACTCCCGATCCGCTTCTACGGGCCTCGAACGGGATTCAAAACGAAATGAACGGGCCCGGCTCGGATTCTTCGAATAACGGCTTTTGGGAATACTCCTCTTTCCGCGATTTTCTTCAGGAGTTGAAATCCCGCTTCGACGAGATCCCGGTGAATGAGACCGAAGCCCTCACACTCGCCCTCGATTATTACCTGAACGCCTTTCACAACGGCCGGGAGATCAGGCCGGGTCTGCGGCAGCTTCAGGCCGTCTATTTGATCGCCGAACTCTCCCGACGTATCGGCCGTCTCGAACAGGCGCGCGAGTATTTCAAGAAGGCGAGCGAAATCGCGCAGGAGATTGTCTCCGCGAACAGGAATAACAAGTCCATGGCCTCGAACGCCCGGGTAATCCTGGATATGTCCGTCGAGCAGGGGAGATTAGTCGGACAGGCGGAGAAGGTGGGGACGTGAAATCTAAATACGGAGTGCGGGGGATACCGCTCGAACTTTGGGAAAAAATCACCCTGACAGTTTCAAAAAACTGCGAACAAGCCGAATTCTTCGCCCGGGTCGAGGACTTAAAGAAAAACTCCATCGTTATCGAATCGCCGCTGCGCCAGTCCGGTTCGATCAGGCTGGAGAAAGGAGACGATGTGGAAGTCAGCTTTAATAGAAAAGACGCCACTTATATTTTCAAGGCCAATATCGCCGATTTCTTCGAGGATGAAGGCGGATCGCTCGAACTGAATGTCAAAAGCGATGTCTCCAGGATGCAAAGACGGCGGTTCGTCAGGCTTGACATCTCCGGAAATATCCACTTCCGCGTCCTGGAATGCGCCAAATCTCCCGACGGCGCTCTGAGTCCCCGAGTCCCCGGATCGCTTCTGAATATCTCCGCCGGCGGGATTCTGTTCGAGACTCGTTTCGCGCCTCGCGAAAACGATATTCTGGTCGTAAGCCTGGCCCTCAAGGGCGACGAAAAACTCGAGAATATCCTGTCCGTGGCCAAACGCGTGGAAAAACTCGACGACAACCTGCACCTGGTCGGAGCCGAATTCATTACCGAAGACAACATGGCCGATTACGGGCTGGAACAGCTTCGCTCCCTGCTGCCGGCGGGTACCGGCACGTTTGACGAGAATCTCCAAAAACTGGTTCTGCAGTTCATCTATAAACAGCAGATCGAGCGCAAGAAAAAGGGGTTGACCACCTGACCTCGACCAACCCGACATGATTCAGCCCCGGGAGGACGTATGCGGGAATCTCGCGAAAATACTGACAGGCTTCCTTTTCAAGAGCCTGAATTGATACAACCGGGGGCCGGGCTCGCCCTCGAAGGAATGAACGTGCTCATCGCTGACAGCGATCGGTTCGTGGGCAATCTGATTTCGAAGCTGTTGACTCAGCGCCTGGGCGCCGTGACGACTGTTGTTGACAGCGGAAGAAAGGCAATCGCCGAGATACTGACCGGGGGTTATGACGCCGCCGTAATCGAATTGATACTGCCCCGGACCTCCGGAATCGAGGCCATAAGAGCTATAAAGGAAATGATGCCGGATTTCCCGATACTTGCCATGAGCGGAGAGCTCACCCGGGGCAGGGAGGAGTCGGTCAGAGCCTGCGGCGTCGATTGTCTCTTTCATAAGCCGGTGCGCATTTCCATGCTGCTCGACGAACTTAAGAATATTGTGAAAACGGGCAGGGAAAAGCCCTTTGTGGAATAGACGGGTCTTAATACAACCAGGGAGGTAATTGTGCCCCGAAGTCAGCCTAAGACGGAATCAATCGTCCCCGAAAGCGATTGGAAAGCTCTCTATCATATTTCAATCCTGATCCAAAACTCTCTCCCCGCCGAGGAATCCTATGAAGAAATCCTCAAGTCAATCGGCAAACTCGTCGATTTCCGATCGGCCTCACTTTTCCTTCTATCAAAGGAAACGGGAAAGCTCGAGGAAATCTGCTCCTTCGGCAGGACGGTAGATCTCATCAATTTCGTCAATTTCAATATGGGCTCCGGAATTTCCGCCTGGGTGGCCCAGAAAAACAGACCCATCATCCTCAATAACCTTCGCAAATCCCGCGGCGGAACTCATACCAAATCCTTCCTTTCGGTCCCCATGGTGCTCTCCGGAGAAGTGCGCGGAGTGATCAACCTGGCTCACGACGAGCCCGATTCGTTTACCGAGAATGACGCCGAACGTCTGGGAATAGTCGCGACAATGATCTCCCTCTTCGTTGAGAGAATCCAGCATGCCGGCTACGAAAAATGGGTGAAAAAGGAATTCGAGTCCCTCAATGAAGCCCTTCTGGTTTCGAGAGAGAAACTGGGACAGGTCGAACGGATTCAGCCCGGCGCCGAGAGCACAATCGGATTCGCCAGGAGGATCAGCAACCCTCTGGCCATAATCGCCGGAAATGCTCAATTCCTCCTGATGACCATGAAAAACCCCGGCAACTCCGTCCTCAAGCGCCTCAAGGCTATAGACACCGAAGCTTCGCACCTGATGACTGTCACCGCCGGTATGCTCGGCGAATCCGTTAAGCCCGCGTCCGAATTTCGCGTCACGATGACCGCTGAAAGAAATTAGCGGATGTTTTTAGTCCGGCGTCTGGCCGGAAACTGTATGGTTTTAATAGCGGAAAAGCCCGGGGCGCTGGAGACGAATAACGCCGGCGGTTTTCACTTCATTTTAGAACCTCGGGATAACGCCGCCGCAATCGCCCGCGGAATCGACCAGTTCGAAATAAGATCCCAGGACACCGATTATGCCCTGATACGTGAAATCCTGAGCAACAGTTTCAATATGGTCGAACCGGCCCTGCGCGCGGCCCTCCTCGGTGGAAAAGAGGTTGTGCGCTTCAGGCAAGAATCGTCGCCGGAACCCGGCTATTACGAACTGCACTGTTTCCCACTATACGGCTCCGAGCGACCCGGCCTCGGATGTTTCCTTATCGATAGAACCGCTTACGAAATTCGCCGGCAGCAGCTCGAATTCAAAATTCAGAATCTGGGCCTGATAAGCCAGGCCATCAGGGCATTCGGAGAAACCAGAAACCTCAGCGAAATCTTGAGAATAATCCTGCTCTCTGTTACCGCGGGTAAAGGCATGGGCTTCAACCGGGGATTCATATTGCTCAGCGACGATTCCCGCGAATGCCTCTGGGGATGCATGGCCACCGGCCCCTCCTCTCCCGAGGAAGCCGGGCGCATCTGGAGCGATCTTTCCAAAGACCCTATGACTTTCGACGAGATCCTGCGGCTCTACAAGGCCGGCGAGCGCCTCGACGTCCACGTCAATCGCCTGGTCTCCTCCATAAAAATCCGGCTCGTGCCCGACGGCGATTTCATTGCCAGGGCGGCCCTCGAAAAACGCCCTCTGATCGTCAGCCCCGTCATGGTCGAAAATGACAAAGACCGCGAAATTCACCATAAGTTCGCCGTCGATAATATGGCCGTGGTGCCCCTGCTCTCGGGGGAATCTCTGCAGGGTGTGCTCCTGGCCGATAATATCATCACCAAAAGACCCATACTCGATTCCGATCTTAATATCCTCGAAATATTCGCCCGCTACGCCTCCGACGCCATAGAGAATTCCAGGCTCTATGGCAAACTCGAACACCAGATATCTCTTTTGCAGGAAGCCAACGAAAAAATCATAAGCTCCAGGGAAAATCTGGTCAGAGCCGAAAAACTCTCAGGCATCGGAAGAATGGCCCTCGAGGTCGCCCACGAGGTTCGAAATCCGCTGGCCGTCATCCGCTCGGCCGCCCAAGGGCTCGCGGAGAA
>CAZDAH010000053.1:13830-15278 GCA_964503405.1 uncultured Ignavibacteria bacterium | reverse complement strand
ATCCGCTCACCATCATAGGGGGCTACGCCAATCTTGCCCTGCGCAAAATGCCGGCGGGCGATCCCTCCCGAGAAGTGCTGGAATTGATTTCCGGTCAGGTCAACCGCATCGAGAAAACCCTCGACCGCTTCTCCAGCGTGGTCCAGCTGAGCGAAAAACAGGAGGACGTCTATAATCTCGCCGAGCTCTTGGAGGACGCCCTCAATATGTTCGCCGCCGAACCGAATCTGGAAATCCCGGAACACAGGCTCGAAAATGGCATCCTCGATTCCAGAGTATTTATCGATAAGGGCCTGTTTCATCAGGCCTTCATGGCCGTGATCCGGCAGGCCGCCAGGCTGGCCGGCGGAATGCGCAATATGAGACTGGAAGCCGTCATCAATGACAAAACCGCCCTGATTTTTATCGACGGCGGTGAAAATAATCTGAAATTTGCCGAAGATTTCTATAGCGTTCTTAGAAAAAGGAAAAACGATCAATACCAGGATATGGCCGTAGCCCTGGAAATCTTGCAGCATTACGGGGGAGATATCGGCATCGGGGCTTTGCAGGGCATGCACGGCAGGCTTTACATCGCCATCCCATTGCGGGAGGAGTCATGAACAAGAATATCTTAATAGTCGACGACGAAGAGGGAATTCGCGGCTTGTACGAGCTGGAATTCCAAAGCGAAGGCTTTCAAACGTTCTCCGTCTCCTCGGGGGAGGAGGCGCTCAGGTATTTTGACGATAACCGATCCGCGGATCTCATTATCCTCGATATCAGGATGGAAAAAATGGACGGCCTCGACGTGCTGGAGGAACTCCGCTCGAGAACCGTGGGTGTGCCTGTTATCCTCAATTCTGCCTACTCCACCTATAAGAACAACTTTACGTCATGGCTGGCGGATGCCTATCTGGTCAAGTCATCCGATCTCACCGAACTTAAAGAAAAAGTCAGGGAGCTGCTGGTAATTTGAATTCGCAAAGAAAAAAAACTCCCCAGCCGCTGCTTAACAAGGTCGAAGTAGTCTCCGAGGAAATCCAGCTTCTGGCCCTGAATATAGCCGTGGCCGCCGCCAAGATGGCCCAAAAAAGAGACCCCGGGCTGGAAGTTCATCACAAACTCTCCAGCCTGGTCAATCAAACTACCCTGGCGGTCAGGCAGATGAATAAGATCGTCAAAGCCGCCAGAACCGAAAACTTGAACGGAAGTAATGTCGATGACAAGCTGGAAACCGAAATTGACTACGGCTTCATAGAGGACGTCGAATCGTCTCTCAACGGGATAATCGCCGATTCCGAACGGATTACCAGGCTGTTGAAGGATCTCAAAAAAAGGTAGCCCGAATATGTCCCGCGGTTATGTCCTGATTGTTGAAGATTCCGGCGACGTTCGCAAGGTCATGGCCGAAATGATCTCCATGATGGGCTTCAAGCCGGCCCTGGCCTCCGACGGCATCGACGCCT
>CAZDAH010000053.1:7838-13820 GCA_964503405.1 uncultured Ignavibacteria bacterium | reverse complement strand
CGCAACCGGCTGCACTACCGCGACCTGCTGGTCGAGGCGGGATTCCATTCCGACCGCATCGACGCCTGGAAGAAAATATCAGACGGCGCCTTCGATCTTGTTATCACCGATATCGGGCTGCCCGGCATGAGCGGGGAAGAGCTCATCAGAAAAATGCGCAAGAAAGGCCTTAATACGCCGGTCATACTTATCACTGGAGTCGGTTTCCCGGGGACCAAAGACAGATTTCGCGATCTTGCCAATTATTCCTTCGTTCAAAAGCCGTTCAAAATCGAGGAACTGAAATCCGAGATATCCCGGCTTCTGAAAACCGCCGAATTCACCGGCAATTGCAAAAATTAATGTAAAATTCGAGATTATTGTTACGATAAATACAATAAATGCTGTTGCCGACGGGTCGTTGATCGTGAAAAAGGTTGGTCGGATATGAAGGAATTCGTGAAGATACTGGTTGCCGACGACGAAGTGATTATGCGTAATCTCATCCTCAGAATCCTCGAATCGGAAGGATATCAAATCTCCATGGCCTCGACCGGCGAAGAGGCCCTCGGCCTTATGGAAGAGAATAAATACGATCTGCTGCTTACCGATGTCAAAATGCCCGGAATGACCGGTTTCGATCTGTTGAAAAACGTGAAAAACAGGTGGCCGGACATGGCCGTTATCGTCATGACCGGGTATGGCGACGCTTACACCGTCAAAGAGGCCCTGCTGATGGGAGCCGACGAGTACCTCTCCAAACCGTTCAAAGCGCACGAAGTCTCGCTGATAGTCGAACGAGCCTATTGGCGGCTTCTCTCGGCCAGAAGATCCGAAAGCAAAGAAGGAACCTTCTCCTGATCGGCGAGGATCCCATCAGGAGCGTCATTCAGCCCCCGCTGCGAATCCCCGTGCCCCTGGGGATAATATGGTATCTCGAACGAATTCTGAAATGGAACAGACCGCTTCCGTTCCAATCGCCGCTTATGCCTGCGCGATTGAAACATCGCCGAATCTTGATAGATACGACCGCTTTCCGCCCAGCCCGGGAATATTCCCGATTGTCACGAAATCTGTCACGAAGGAAATAGCTTATTCAATTCCCCTTTTTGCCGATTGAGATAATATGGAAGACGATTTGAAGGCATTGGCGGCAATGCTCCGGGCCGAAAAAGGTATCTTCGTCAGGTACCTCGAGAAGCTGAACGCCCAGCAGGCCGCCTTAATAGACAACAATCTCGACGCTGTCAGGTCGAGTGTCGAGGAAATCAGCGGACTGGCCAGGGAAGCCGCCAACCTTGAAAACGACCGGCGGGCAATCATTGCCCGGCTGTCCGCGAAGCTCGGTATTGCCCCCGACGACATAACTGTGAGTAAATTGCTCGAGAAGTTCAAGGGCCCTGGTCTTGACGAGCTCGAACGCTTGAGATGCGTCATACTCAAAATTCATCGAAAAGTGAAAGCTCAGAAAGAACGCAACGAAATGCTTATCGAACAATCCATGAGCGTAATACGGCAGACCTTGGACAATATAAGCGAACCCGGCGATCCCGGCGCCGCATTTTCCAACCCCAGAACAACCCGGAAGGGCACGGCCAAAAGCAGCGCCCTGCTCGCAAGGCCTATATAGCCATGTACGCGACGAATTCAGGATTATTGACGGGAAAATGTGCGCTGCCGGCGCGGTTTGAAAATACCAGGCGACCTTTGAACGGCGTATCCAAGGTCATGGAAATGGCCAACGTCAGACGGCTTTAAGGCGCTTGAGAGGGTTGTGTCCGGGTCGGCTCCGTCGTCGATCCGGCCCTGGATACATTTATCGACCTAATGTCGGCAGGGCAGGGGGAAGCCTGATTGCCGGAACAGGGAGGTTCTGATGCTGATTCTGACAAGGAAGTCCGGGGAGGCCATTACCATTGGTCCCGATATCAAGGTCACGGTTCTGGCCGTTCAGGGAAAACAGGTCAAGATCGGTATCAGCGCGCCGGAAAGGATCGAGGTTTATCGCGAAGAGATATTCAGTAAAATCCAGAAGGAAAATATCAAAGCCTCGATGTCCTTAAAAGAGGATATTCAGGAACTGGCCCGCATCTTGAAAGCCAGAAAAGGGAATAAAGAATGATCCTGCCCGCCGACAATCAAAAAATATATCAGCATATATCCGGGACGATTCCACGCTTCGATAAGAAGATCTGGCAGGATTCCGCCTTCTGTTCTCCATGGAACATCACCCGCGACACGGTTGATATTTCCGCGGAAAATTCTCATTATGATAAAGTAATCTGGCCGATGAAGATAAACGATTTATCCGGGGAGCGGCTATGAAAATCACAAACAATTTGGTCTTATATACCGTCTCGCGGGGTCCGGCAGTCTCGCCGTCGAGTCCGCCCCTGTTCAAACCCGCTGCCGGATCCGCAGAGCACGTGAAACTCCCGTCCGACGACGCCGGATTGGCCGAAGTGAGAGCGAGCATGGCCTCGGCCGAGGCCGCCTGCCGGGCGGCGCTGACTTCCGCGGCCGGGATGATTCAAAAGTCATTGCTCGATTTCCTGAGTTGAAAGGGGGTATTGGTGCGGCTCGAAACTGCTCGATTCGGAGTTCTCGATTACGAAAAAACTGATATCATCTGGATGGTCCGGGGATTCCTCGGTTTCGAGGACCTCAAGAGATTCGTATTCATCAGCCCGAAAGAACAGGAACCTTTCAAATGGTATCAATCCCTCGAAAATCCCGATATAGCCTTCCTGTTGATTGAACCTCGCTTCCTTAAACCCGATTACGTCGTGGATATCAACCCCAAAGATATCTCCATCCTCGGAGCGAAATCCCGCGACGATATTACTTATTTCCTCCTGGTGACCATTCCCGGTGGAAAACCGCAGATGATATCCGCTAATCTCAAGGCCCCGCTGGCTATTAATCCGAAAAACAACCAGGGCGCCCAGCTTGTCCTCGGCGACAGCGGTTACCATGCCGCCCACCCGATTTTCGGCAAGATCGATAAGCGGCCTTCGCATGCCCCGCCCGCGAAAGGTAAAGCGTGATTTCCGCCGAAATAACCGGTTATCTTGTTCATCAAACCATGATTTCTCAAACTGCGAGGTCGGATTATGCCCCGAACAACTGAAACCGCCGTCAACACCCGGAATATTCGCTTGATGGATCAGGTCAGGAGATTGAAGCGTCTATTCGAATTGAAGCTTGCTGGCATGGAGAACATGGAGAATCTCCTTCTGCGCCGGATTGAGATGATCGACAGAGAGAATTTCGATGAGTTCGATAAGATCCGCGGCCGGACCGACGATTTCGAATCCGAAATGAAGGAGATCGATTATGAAATCGCCATTATCGAATCCTCGCTCGAGCATGAGACGGAGCTCCTGAATCCCGCAGCGGAGAATCATCTGGCCGCGCTCATGCGCGATATTCGCGCGAAAGCCGGGAGAAACTCTGATCTGCTCTCCGCTTTGGCGGCGCAGTTGAGCGAACTGAAAAGCCGGGACGGGAGATAGCCCGATGATGTCATCGATAAAGGCAATGCCGGCGCATACCAGCCAAACTACCGCGGCGCCCCCGCATATCAAGACAAAAGGGGCTAAATAATTCGCGCTCCGCGGCCGATATATATATAGGGGTAGTGTGCATGAAGATTAATGAATTTGATTCATCCTTTCCTCCCCCTGATAATGGCAGGGGGCGATGGAGAACGTACGCCGCCGGACGGGAGAGAACGGATCGCGTAGAAATCTCCCTCGAAGCCAGAACGAGGCTGCGGCATAATAACGGCCGGACCGCAGCCAACAGGCTCGATCTACGCTCTATTCTCTCAGCCTGCACCGGGTATGTTCACCAAAATGCCTCCGGCGTGGAACGAATCGAACTCTCCGCCGATATGAATAGAGCCCGGAAAATAGAGGCAATCCAAAAGCGTGTCGCCGCTGGATACTATGAAAGCTCCGCCCACCTTGAGAATCTCGCCGATATTCTGATCGATAAGCTAAACCTGCGCAAAACCGATAATTAGATGAATGTCGCTCGTTGCCGAAAGCGAACCCTGGGGATCGATTACTTCCACAACGGAAATTGGTTCGCCTCGGAATGAAACTTGCCCGAACCGATCGTCATCGCCATCAGGCGACAGTAAGACGAAGAAGCGGTGTCCGCGATTAATGAGACATCCGTCATTCACATCGCCGATTGCCTCCTCGGCAAACTCGATTCCCCGGATCTCTGAGGTTCGGTTCGGGAAAGACGTTGCTGCCAATCCGCCTGGCGGCGATGGAGATCGATGCCGGCCGCGAACCCGGACTCGCGCAGATGCTCAAAGTTGAGTATGCCCGCGCCGACGTCCCTTTTAGATCAGCTCGTCTTGGCCGATCCTCAAGAGCGTCATGATAGCGATAATCGTATGAAACATAATTATATATCCTGCCATTTTTCGCTTGCGCGGCTATTTTCGCCAAAGTATATTCCGGTTCGAATGGAGGGCTGGAGTGTATCCGTTGTCCGGCATGCCGTTCGACGATGAGGGGATCGGTTCCATTGATTGTAATGCCTTGTCGATGATGATAGAAGCTGCTTATGTTCAATTCTGGTTTGGGGCGATTAGCTCAGATGGTTAGAGTACTTGCTTGACATGCAAGGGGTCACTGGTTCGATCCCACTATCGCCCACCATTGAAACAGGGAGGAGTGGCGTTTTCATTTTAATATGCTCGGTATTTATCCGGCTGCTCTTTCAGAAGTAGTCCGGTTTTTTTTATGAAGAAGATAAAAATCAGATTCCCCGATAATTCGGCAAGAGAATTCGAAACGCCCATAACCCCGGCCGAGATTGCCTCTTCGCTGTCTCGAAGCCTCGGCAAAAACGCTTTGGCGGCCATGGTCGACGGCCGCGTAGTGGATCTGTCCTTCCCCATCGCCTCCGACTGCGACCTGCGTATCCTTACCTTCGATGATCCTCAGGGCCGCCAGGTTTTTTGGCACTCGTCCGCCCATTTGATGGCTTCCGCCGTGCTGGAGCTTTTCCCCGAAACGAAACTGGCTATTGGTCCGGCTATTCCCGACGATTTCTCCTCGCGCTTCTATTACGATCTCGATTTGCCCCGAAAGCTCACCGATTCCGATCTCGAGGCTATCGAAAAGGGCATGATGCGCATGGTCTCCGAAAACATCCCCTTCACCCGCAGCGAAAAAAACCGTCTCGACTCCATCTCCGAATTCAACAGGGAAAAGGATATCTACAAGGCCGAAATGGCCTCGGAAATGGAAAACGAGACCATAAGCTTCTATACTCACGGCAAATTCACCGACATGTGCCGCGGGCCGCATATTCCTTCCACTGGAAAGATCAGGGCCGTCAAGCTCCTGTCCATTGCCGGCGCTTACTGGCGGGGCGACGAGCATAATAAGATGCTCCAGCGAATCTACGGCGTCTCATTTCCGGAAAAAAGCATGCTCGACGAACACTTGGCCCGCTTGGAGGACGCTAAGAAAAGAGATCATCGCATATTGGGACGCGAACTCGATTTGTTCTCCATCGCCGAATCCATCGGTTCCGGCCTGGTCCTGTGGCATCCCAGGGGCTCGCGGGTGAGACATGTTATCGAGACTTTCTGGAAGGACGAGCATCTCAAGAAAGGGTATGAGATTGTCTATACCCCCCACGTTGCCAAGCTCGAACTTTGGAATAAGTCGGGCCACACCGATTTCTATTCCGAGAACATGTACGCCCCCATGCCCGTGGAAAATGTCGATTACCAGCTCAAGCCCATGAACTGCCCTTTTCATATTCAGATCTACCGCAATAAGACCCGAAGCTACCGCGATCTCCCTATCCGCTGGGCCGAACTTGGAACCGTCTATCGTTTCGAACGCTCGGGAGTTCTGCACGGCCTGCACCAGCCGCTGGCTCAACTGCTCGGCGCGGCGCCGCTCGGAGCTTTCGTGCTGCAGGTCCTCCTGCTGTGCGGCCAGCCACAGCCGCAGCTCGTCCCGCGCC
>CAZDAH010000053.1:5210-7828 GCA_964503405.1 uncultured Ignavibacteria bacterium | reverse complement strand
CAGAGGATTTACCCAGGACGACGCCCATATATTCTGCCGGCTCGATCAGCTTGAGACCGAACTCTGCCGCACTATCGATTTCAATCTTTTCTTCCTGAAGACCTTCGGTTTCTCGGATTATGACGTCTTCCTCTCCACGAGACCCGAGAAATTCGTTGGCGCCGTGGAACACTGGGATCAGGCCACCGAGGCCCTTCGTTCCGCCCTGGAAAAAACCGGCCTCGACTACAGCGTCGATCCGGGAGAAGGTGTATTCTACGGACCCAAAATCGATATCAAGATAAAAGATAATTTGGGCCGATCCTGGCAATGCACCACCATCCAGGTCGATTTCAATCTGCCCGAACGGTTCGAAATGGAATACGTTGCCGTCGACGGCTCCAGACAGCGGCCCATCTTGATTCACCGCGCCCTGCTCGGCTCGCTCGAACGATTTTTCGGCATCCTCATCGAACAATACGCCGGGAATTTCCCGGTCTGGCTGGCTCCCGAACAAATCCGGATTTTGCCCATCTCGGATAAGGTCGGCGATTACGCAAACAAACTGCTCGCCCGGTTGCGGCTGGAGGGATTCCGCGTCGAAATCGATAGCTCCAGCGAAAAAATAGGCAGGAAAATCCTCGAGGCCGAGAGTCTCAAGGTCCCGTATATGGCCGTGGTGGGCAAGATCGAGGCTGAAGCTAATGAGGTTTCTCTCCGAAAACATAGAATAGGTGACCTCGGACGACACTCTGTCGACCGGCTAATCGAGATCTTGAAGAAAGATGAAGTTTCCAGGAAAAATGACACAACATAATTCGTTTCTACGGAGGTAATGGAATAGCACAAGAAATATTAGCCAGGAAAAACGAGAGAATCAGGGTGCCTGAGGTCCGTTTGATCGACGAGGACGGCTCCCAGGTTGGCGTCGTTGCTACCCCGAGAGCCCTCGAGATAGCCTTCAGCAAGGGCCTGGACCTGGTCGAGGTCGCTCCCAAGGCTAGGCCGCCCGTATGCAAAATCATGGATTACGGGAAATACCTGTACGAGAATTCAAAGAAGGCTAAGGCCGCGAAAAAGAAACAGCATCAGATAAGCCTGAAAGAAATGCGCTTCAGACCGAAAACCGAAGAGCACGATTATCAATTTAAGCTCAAACATGTCAAGGAGTTTCTTGAAAGCGGCGCCAAGGTAAAAATATTCGTCGTGTTCAGAGGCAGAGAATTGGCGCATAAGGAAATGGGGTATAAAATTCTCGACCGGCTCAATGAAGACTTAGCCGAGATGGCCGAGCCGGAACTCCCTTCGCGCATGGAGGGAAGGCACCTTTCCATGATGTTTCTGGCCAAGGCCAGGAAAAAATAAGCTCCCCGATTTCTTAATCGATTCGTTTAAGATTTCGGCATAATTTTTTGTTGCGTCGGGGCTTGATTTTACTTATAATGGGCGACCAAAGGAGATTTGATGCCGAAAATTAAAACTAATAGATCGGCTGCCAAGCGATTTAAAAGAACCGGTAGCGGTAAGGTGAAAAGACGTAAACCGCTTACAAATCATATTCTTACGAAAAAAACTACCAAGCGGAAAAGAAATTTGAGAAAATCGGCGCTGGTTCACAAAAGCGACGAGGGCCGCGTCAAAAGAATGATTCCATACTAAGCTCGACTGTAACGGAGTAAAGAATGCCAAGGGCAAAAAACAACGTAGCTGCGCATCGACGGCACCGCAAGATTCTCAAAGCGGCCCGTGGTAATTATGGTGGACGCAGCAAATTGTATAGGACAGCCAAAGAAACGGTTCAAAAGGGGCTGACCTATGCCTATCGCGATCGTAGAAATAAAAAGAGACTGATCAGAAGATTGTGGATTGTCAGGATTAACGCCGCCGCCAGACAGTACGGCCTCTCTTATTCGCTTTTCATCAACGGCTTGAAAAAAGCGGGCGTCGATTTGAATCGCAAAATGCTCGCCGATATTGCCGTCAGGGACGCCTCCGCCTTTGCCGAACTGGCTCAGCTGGCCAGGTCCGGGTGATCCTGTAAGACGATCGCACCACCTATAATTTACCGGGCGGGCTTTTATGGTAATAGGCCCGTTTTGACCTTATGAAAGAACTTTTAGCAGAATTGAAACATATCGAGAGCCGGGCTATTGCCGCCTTCGAACAAGTCAATGACAAGCTCTCATTGACTGAAGCCGTGGTTGTGTATCTTGGAAGAAAGGGTGAAGTCACCTCCTTATCCAGAAAACTGGGCTCCATCGATCCTTCTGACAGGCCCATTGCCGGAGCTAAAATAAATGCTCTCAAAAAACGCCTTAATGATCTCAAAGAGCAAAAAGAGCGTGCCCTCGAATCGGCCGCCGAGCCCCAATCGTCCTTCGATTATACCCTGCCCGGCCGACGGGCTTTCGTCGGACGGCATCATCCCTTGGTGCAGACCGCCGAATTGATCGTCCATATTTTCAGAGGCATGGGCTTCGAGGTCGCCTCCGGCCCCGACATAGATACAGAATTCTACAACTTCGACGCTCTCAATACGCCCGAGGATCACCCCGCCCGCGATCTCTCCGATACCTTCTATATTGATAAGGGCATTCTGCTCCGAACCCACACCTCCACCGTCCAAATCCGCACCATGC
>CAZDAH010000053.1:932-5200 GCA_964503405.1 uncultured Ignavibacteria bacterium | reverse complement strand
GGGCGATATGAAAGGGGTAATCATCGCCTTGGCCAAAGAACTCTTCGGCCGGGAAGCCAAGGTTCGTTTCAGGCCGCATTTTTTCCCCTTCACCGAACCCTCCGTGGAATACGACTTCTCCTGTGTCCTCTGCGGCGGCCATGGCTGCCGCGTCTGCAAATACAACGGCTGGCTGGAAATCTCCGGCGCCGGAATGGTCGATCCCGAGGTTTTTAAGGCCGTCGGCTACGATCCTGAAGAATTCACGGGGTATGCCTTCGGCATGGGAGTGGACAGAATCACCATGCTCAGATACCGAATAGGGGATATCAGACTCTTATATGACAACGATATCAGGTTTTTGAGGCAGTTCTAAATGAACATATCTTACAATCTGTTAAAAAAATTGCTCCAATTCGACTGGCCGCCCGAGAAACTGGCCGAAAAACTTACTATGTCGGGAAGCGAGGTGGAGGCCATTTCGGTTAAGGGAGCCGATATAGAACGCGTGATCGCCGCCAGAGTCGTCTCGGCAGAGCCTGCTTCCGGAGCGAAGAAGCTCAGCCGATGCGTCGTATCCGACGGCAGGACCGAATATAAAGTCATTTGCGGGGCGCCCAATGTCGCCTCAGGGCAGACCGTTCTTTTCGCCCCGGTAGGTTCGCGAATTCCGGGCATGACCCTTGAACGGGCCGTCATACACGGCCATGAATCATTCGGTATGATCCTCTCCGAAGCCGAGCTCGACGTCTCCGACAGCGCCGACGAGATAATTGTGCTGCCGGGCAATATCAAACCCGGAACCCCATTAAATGAGATCGTCGATTTCAAAGACACTATCTTCGAGCTCGAAATAACCCCCAACCGACCCGATTGCCTCTCGCACATCGGCATCGCCAGGGAAATTCAGGCGCTCGGGGGGGGACGCCTGGCGATTCCCGATATCGCGTTGTCGGAAACCGACGAATCCACCGCCGATGTCGTCAGGATCAAAATCGACGATCCCCTCGGGTGTCCTCGTTATACCGCCCGCGTTGTCAGGGGAGTGACCGTCGGGCCGTCGCCGTTGTGGCTTAAAATGATAATCCACTATCTCGGCATGCGGCCTATCAACAACGTTGTCGATATAACGAATTTCGTCATGCTGGAAACGGGTCATCCGCTGCACGCGTTCGACTTCGATTTGTTCTCGAAACCCGAAGCGCTGGTCAGAAGGGCGAAAAAAGGCGAATTGTTCGTTACCCTCGACGGCGCCAAACGCCGCCTGGACGATAGTCATCTTCTTATTACCGACGGCGCCGTCGGAATGGCCATTGCCGGGATTATGGGCGGTGAGAAATCCGAGGTGTCCACCGGCACGAAAAATATCCTCCTCGAATCGGCCTGGTTCGACCCCGTGGCCATCAGGAGAGGCGCCAAATCCCTCGACCTGGCAACCGAATCATCCCGCAGATTCGAGCGCGGCGTCGATCCCGGTATGGCCCCCTATGCCAACGACCGCGCTTGCAAGTTGATTTCAGAAATGGCCGGAGGGCGGGTGTTGAAAGGCATGGTCGATTCCTATCCGCGTAAATTCGTTCCCGCGACAATCGGGCTAAGGCCGTCAAGAGTGAACAAACTCCTCGGCACGGATATCGCCGCCGACTACATGGTGGGGATTCTCGAAGGACTCGATATCGATATCACCGGCCAAAACGGCATCGTGGCCGTTCAGCCGACGTTCAGGCCCGACCTGACCCGGGAAGTAGATCTCATCGAGGAGGTCGCTCGAATCCACGGGCTGGAGAATATCCCCTCGAAATTCAATCCCGGAGGCTCCCTGGTTACCCCGGAAACAAGGCTTCTCGCCCTCACCAGAAATACTCGGAATTATCTGACCGGCTTGGGGGCTATGGAGATTTTCCCGATTACATTGGTCGATTCCCGGATGATCGAAAAATTCGGATTATCGGGTTTATCGCTTAAGATCATAAATCCCCTCTCCGAGGAAATGGCTGCGGTTCGTCCCAATCTCCTGGTTTCCATGCTGCCTGTCATTCGACGCAATCTCAATTTCAAGGAAAGGGATTTGTTCTTGTACGAGATTGGGAATTATTACATTCCGAGGGTTAGGGGCGAGCTGCCGTCGCAAAAGACCGCCCTTGTCATCGGCCAGACCGGCTCCGAGACTCCCGTCTTCTGGGACGGTAAATCCCGCGCCAGGGATCTGTTCTCCCTGAAGGGCGCGATTGAGAATCTGGCCGATTTCCTAAAACTGGGGCCGGGCGAATTAAAACCGGCTCCCCATTTTGCCTTCGAACCATCCCGCTCTTTCGAAGTATACATCGATGGTGTTGGCATGGGAAATATGGGAGAGCTTTCCGCTGAGGCCCGATCCATCGCCGATATCAAAGCGGACGTTTTTATGGCTGAGTTGGATTTCGAAAAAATCGTCGATGAGGTCCCCACGACGCTTGAAGCGGCCGATCTCGCCCGATACCCCTCCGCCGACCGGGATATTGCCGTCGTGATTCCCGAGAAGGTCAGCTCCGAAGAGTTGAGGCAGACCATCATGGAGATTGGCGGGGAACTTGTGGACGATGTCTGGATTTTCGATTTATACAAGGGGAAAAATATCGAGCCCGGCAAAAAGAGCCTCGCTTTCGGGATTAAATACAGGCAGCCCGACAGGACTCTCACCGATAAAGAGGTCGACGACGCTCATGGAAAGATCGCCGCGGCCCTCGGCCGTAAACACGGCGCGCTATTAAGAAGTTGATATAATATGAATTCTGACGTATTGAATGATCTGGAAAATAAAATCGACAGGGCTGTCGGCCTGATTGTCGATCTTAGAAAAGAAAAGGAGAAATTGGAGATAGAAAACCATTCTCTGAAACAGGAACTCAAGAGTCTTAAATCGAAAATAGAGGAGCAGACTGAGAAACTGAAGAACGATTTTTCCGGGTTTCCGGGATCGGACGGCGATTCGAGCGGCCGGGAAATTAAAAAACGGCTGAGAAAACTCGCCGCCCGGCTGGCGGCCCTGGAAAATAGTTGGAATTGAATATATAGCGGGCGTTGATTTGGAAAAAGCCAGAGTGAAAGTTACGATCTTCGACCGGGAATACAGCATCGTCTCGGAGGTCGATCCGGATTATATAATAAAAGCCGCGAATTATCTCGATGCCAGGATGCGGGAGGTGGCCGAAAGTTTCCCTTCCGCCTCCGAAAATCGGGTCGCTGTGCTCGCGGCTTTGAATATCACCGATGAACTTTTCAAATCGGAGTCGAGAAAACCCCTCAAACCCGATTCGGATGATCGCCTGATCCGGCTCACTTTGAAGCTTGCCGAGATACTTTAATCCGATATAAACGCCCGCCCCGCACTGGAGGATTTATGGAACCAATTTACTACGTGGTCGGGGCCGCTGTTGCCGTGCTCGCCTTCGTCATCGGTCTATTGATCTCGCGAAAGTCCGGCGAAGGTCGAATCGGCAATGCAGAAAACCTGGCCGCCAAAATCATCGCCGAAGCCGAGCGATCCGCCGAAATCAAGAAAAAGGAGATGATGCTCGAGGCCAAGGACGAATGGTTCAAGGCAAAGCAAAAATTCGAAAAGGAAACCCAGGCCCGCAAAGAGGAAATCGCCCAACTCGAACGAAACCTCGCTAATAAGGAAGTGAATCTCAACCGCAAGGTCGATATACTCAACAAGAAGGAAAAAGATGTCGGCCACAGGGAGAGAATCCTCGGGGTAAAGGAAAAGGCGGTCGAGGCCAAAGACAAGGAACTCGAGGGACTTATCGTCGAGCAAAATACCCGCCTGGAAAAAATCGCCGGCATGACCTCGGACGAAGCCAAGAAACTCCTTTTCTCCAATCTCGAGGCCGAGGCCAGGCGCGAAGCCGCCATGATGATCAAGGAGATCAAGGACGAGGCCGAAAGAACCGCTGAAAAGGAAGCCAAGAATATCATAATCCAGGCCATCCAGCGGTGCGCCTCCGATTACGCCGCCGAATCCTGCGTCTCGGTCGTGAATTTGCCCTCGGACGAGATGAAGGGCAGAATCATCGGCCGCGAGGGCCGCAACATCCGCTCCTTCGAAACAGCCACCGGTATCGACGTCATCGTCGACGATACCCCGGAAGCTGTCATACTCTCCGGCTACGATCCCGTCAGACGAGAGGTTGCCCGCATGGCTCTGGAGAAGCTTATCATCGACGGCCGCATTCATCCGTCGCGTATCGAAGAAGTTGTCGGCAAAGCCGAAAAGGAGATGGAGGTCATCATCAGGGAGACAGGCGAAC
>CAZDAH010000053.1:0-922 GCA_964503405.1 uncultured Ignavibacteria bacterium | reverse complement strand
GCGAACAGTCCTGCTTCGACGTCGGAGTGCACGGAATCCATCCCGAGATTGTCTACCTGCTCGGGAAACTCCATTTCAGAACAAGCTATGGGCAAAACGTGCTCCAGCATTCCAAGGAAGTCGCCATACTTTGCGGAATCATGGCCGCCGAACTCGATCTCGACGGCAACATCGCCAAAAGATCCGGCCTTCTGCACGATATCGGCAAAGCCATCGACCGGGAAACCGAGGGTACTCACACCGCTCTCGGCGTAGATTTCGCCTCCAAGTTCAATGAAAATCCCGCTGTCCTCAACGCCATCGCCAGCCACCACGAGGACGTGCCTATGGAGACTCCGTACGCCGTCCTGGTGCAGGCCGCCGATGCTATCTCCGGCGCCCGTCCCGGCGCCCGCCGCGAAACCCTCGAAGGGTATATAAAGCGGCTGGAGAAGCTCGAGGAGATCGCCGACGGTTTCAAGGGCGTGGGTAAGGCCTACGCCATCCAGGCCGGCCGCGAAATCAGGGTCATCGTGGAATCCGAACAGGTCGATGATGTCAGCAGCGCCAACCTGGCCGGCGAAATCGCCAGAAAAATCGAATCCGAGATGGAATACCCCGGGCAGATCAAAGTAACGGTCATCAGAGAAGTAAGGACGGTGGAATATGCCAGGTAAACGGCCCGGGGACTTTTATCAATCCGAGGGCATCGCCATTCTCGGCATGTCCAGGAAAAGAAAAAATTTCGCCTGGACAATTTACGGCGAATTTGTAAAGAGCGGGATTCCGGTTTATCCCGTCCACCCTGATGGCGGCGAGGTTCGAGGCGTGCGGTTTTACGATTCGGTTGGCGCCATTCCGGGCAAAGTCGATGCCGCCGTGTTATCCATGAAGGCGCCGAAAGCGGTCGCCGAGCACCTCGCGCGCGGAGCGAAAGGCGAAA
>CAZDAH010000052.1:14387-20395 GCA_964503405.1 uncultured Ignavibacteria bacterium | reverse complement strand
GGGTGTGACGATAACGGTATCCGGATACGCGGTAAGCGACGGCGGCTCGCCGAAGCTTGGAGCTTATTCCGTGTTGGCCTCCAGCGCGGGGGACGGCGATTACAGCATCGAGGTTCTCTCAGGCACTTACAAGATCGATTTCAGCATCGTATTGAACTCGGAATGGCTGCACACGGCCCGTTACCCGATTATCGTATCGCCCGGTTCGGAGGTGGCCGTAAATGTTGATTTAAAAGATCCGGTACCGGCCAATCTTCTGGCGGCGGATGGCGACGCGGCCGTCAATGTGAGTTGGGAGCCGGGGTATGGGGCCGACGCTCACAGAGTTTATCGCACCGAAACGGGCCAGAGTGATTTCGAGCAGGTATTCGAGCTGGAAGGAAATTATAATTCCACCCTCACCTATCTGGATTCTCCGCCCGATGTCGGGTCCTACTCGTACAAGATAACAGGCGTTTCCGAAGGAATTGAAACGGAGGCGTCACTCCCGGCCGCTCTCGTCTTCACCGGGAGCATCGGGGCCCCCACCGGCCTTCGGGCCATGGATCGTGTTACCCGGGTGAGCCTCGATTGGGACCGCAAAGAGAGGGCGTCGTACTTCAAGGTATTCCGCTCCGCGGTCAGCCCGGTCGACTGGGTTCTGCTCGATTCCACCGGGCTTAATTCGTACTCCGACTTTCCGGAGACATTCGATAATTATCAGTATCGCGCCACCGCCGTGTCCGCGTATGATACAGAATCTGCTCCGTCGTCTCCGGTTACCGTGAATTATGACGGACGGTATGAGCCGCCGACGGGCCTGACGCTGATCGACCGAGGCTCGAACTTCTATCTTACCTGGGTGGACGCCAACTACGACGGCTATTTCAATATTTACCGCTCCCTCGACCCTGACCTCGAGTTCACCCGGCTGGACAGCACTTTCCAAATTGGGTACGAGGATGTCCCGCTGATACACGATCATTATTATTACCGCATCTCGGTGGTTGGCCCCAACGGCCTCGAATCGGATAGATCATCGGCGGTGGGGGCGTTTTTCGACGGCCGTCTCGACGCGCCGAGCCAGGTGCAGGCCTACGATCAGGGATTGACGGTGAGGGTCAGCTGGAGCCAGGTGCAGTGGACGGGCGCGTATATTCTCTATCGCTCCGACGACGAGCAGACGTATCGTCAAATAGCCCGGGTATCCGGAAATGACATATCTTATATCGATCAGCCCCCCGAGGCCGGTACGTATCTTTACAAAGTATCCTCTGAAACAATCGACGGCGTCGAAGGACCGCTTTCGGACCCGGCCGGCGTCTATTTCAGCGATAACCTGACCGCGCCGGAAAATGTCAGCGCGACTAATTTTGGGACTTACGTCAACGTCTATTGGACCGGCGTGTCCGATGCCGGCTGGTACGCTGTTTACAGATCGCCGAATGCGGTGGGCGGATATGTGGAAATCGGCACGTCTGAGCATTCCGATTTTATCGATGTCCCTCAATCCGCCGGAAACTGGTTTTACAAAGTCAAGGCGCACGACGATTTTGGTCATGAATCGCCGTTCAGTTTTTACGGCTACGTTTACTACACCAACGTCCCGCTGCCGCCGTCCAATGTAAACGCCGATGATCTGGTCCACCACGTGAGTATTTACTGGCAAAGCGAATCGGAGTCCTACACTTTCGTCGTTTACCGGTCGACTCAGGCCGAGGGAGATTATATCGTTATTGACACGGTCAGCCTGCAAATCGCCGAGGACTGGCCATCCACAGCCGGGCATTACTACTATAAAATTCGCGCCTTCGCCGAACCGGACCGTTATTCAAATTTATCCGATGACGCCCATGTATATTTTTCCGGATTGCTTGCCGTGCCGACCAATCTCCGGGCGGATACATCGGGCGGATATGTATCGCTATTCTGGAACGGAGTGGAGGGAGCGTCGGAGTATGACGTTTACCGGGGCACGAGCGAGAATCAGCTGGACCTGATTCAAACGGTTTACTCGCCGGAATGCACCGATGCCCCGAGCACAGGCGGCACCTACTATTACGCCGTAACGGCCAAGACGCAAGGAGGGCTCGAATCGCCGCGTTCGGCCCCGGTCGTGGTTAATTACCAGCCATAAGGCGAGCAGGAGGATGTGTGGATAAGCTTACGATCGACGATATCGAACTGTCCGGCAAACGAGTATTGACCAGGGTCGATTTTAACGTCCCCATGAAGGACGGAGCCGTTGCCGACGATACCCGAATCACCGCGGCCATACCCACAATTCGCAAGATCATATCATCGGGAGGCAGAGCCATACTCATGTCGCATTTGGGACGTCCCAAAGGCAAGGCCGATCCGGCCCTGAGCCTGCGGCCCGTGGCGGAAAGACTCTCGGGTCTCATGGGAAAACCGGTTGACTTCGTCGACGATTGCGCGGGAAAACCCGCAGCCAGGGCCGTAAAGAGACTCAAAGACGGCCAGATGCTCATGCTGGAGAATTTGCGTTTCCACGAACAAGAGGAGAAGAACGATCCTGATTTCGCCAGGCAATTGTCCACCCTCGGAGACGTGTATGTAAATGACGCGTTCGGCACGGCCCACAGAGCGCATGCTTCCACCGAAGGTGTGACAAAGTTCCTCGAAATCGCGGCGGCCGGCTATCTAATGAAAAAAGAACTCGATTATTTCGGAATGATAATCGACGAGCCTAACAGGCCTTTCATCGCCATACTGGGGGGCGCCAAGATCTCGGGCAAGATCGACGTGATCTCCAATCTGCTGAAGAGGGTGGACGGAATTCTCATAGGCGGAGGAATGGCCTTCACGTTTTTCAAGGCGAAGGGATACGAAATCGGACAGTCGATAGTCGAGGCGGACAAGCTTACTGATGCCGCTAATATCATGACTTTGGCGGAATCGAGGAATATCGATATTATCCTGCCGGTGGATATTATCGTGACAACCGATATTAACGCCGATCCGCCGGCCACAAGGACCGTGATGGCGGCCGGGATGGACGGCATGTCGATCGGCGTCGATATCGGCCCCCGGACAATCGAGCAATTCGATAAGATTATTAAATCCGCCGGTACAGTTATCTGGAACGGTCCCATGGGGATATTCGAAAAGGAGGCGTTCGCCGCCGGAACTTTCGAGTTAGCCAGGATGCTGGCTACAGCCAGCGACAACGGCTGTATCTCCATCGTGGGCGGCGGAGATTCGGCCTCGGCGGTATCCAAAGCCGGCTGCTTCGATAAGATGTCGCATGTTTCCACGGGCGGGGGAGCCTCGCTAGAGTTTCTCGAGGGCAAAATTCTCCCCGGAGTGGCCGCGTTGACCGCCAGGGGAGCGGGTAAATGAGACGGCCCCTGGTTGCCGGCAACTGGAAAATGTACACAATTCCGGTCAAGTCGAAAGAACTGGCATCCAGCTTGAAATCCAATCTGGGAAACTGCGACTGGGCCGATATCGTGGTTTGCCCGCCGTTCACTTCCATTGCCGTCGTGGCGTCCGAATTGGAAGGCAGTAAGATCGAAATCGGCGCCCAGAATCTCCATTGGGAAAAAGAGGGGGCGTTCACAGGGGAGATATCTCCCGGTATGCTGGTCGATGCCGGCTGCCGCTGGGTCATAATCGGCCATTCCGAAAGAAGGCATATATTTGGCGAGACCGACGATGCTGTCGCCAGAAAAGTAAATTCGGCTCTCGAATCCGGTCTCAAGCCGATCGTCTGCCTGGGCGAATCTTTGCGGCAGAGAGACCGGGGAGTGACCAAGGATATAGTCAAAAAACAGCTGCTCGAGGCGATTGGCGATATCCGGGATATTTCGAGGATATCGATAGCCTACGAACCTGTGTGGGCCATCGGCACCGGTCGGACAGCCTCCCCGACCCAGGCCCAGGACGTTCATCGGTTTCTAAGAAAGATTATCTTCGAGAATTGGGGCCATGATTCCGCGGCCGCCATGAGAATTCTCTACGGGGGATCTGTCAAACCGGATAATGCCGTCGACTTGCGGGGGCAGGAGGATATCGACGGATTTCTGGTGGGCGGCGCCAGCCTGAAGGCAGACTCCTTCACCGCCATAACGACCGCGGTCAAATAACCGCTTGACAGGTCGGTTTTTTCAAGTATTTTTCGCAATTGACGAAATTTAAGATGGAGGTAGTTTTTAGAATATGAATTTTCTTTACCCGATCGTTCTTGTGATTCACGTGCTCTTCTCGATGGCCTTGATTGTCGCCGTCTTGCTGCAATCATCCAAAGGCGAAGGGCTCGCCGGCGCTTTCGGCGGCGGCGGCCTGACCGGGGCAGTCTTCGGAGGACGCGGCGCCGCGACATTTCTCTCCAAGGCCACTACGATCCTGGCCGTGGGATTCATGGTCACCAGTTCCTCGCTATTGATTCTGCTTGGTGTCGGAACGGGCGGGGCGGTCAAAACCGATGTAATCGAGAATTTGCAGGAGGGAGAAGATCTTCTCCCGCCAGCGCCCACTACCGTTCCTGGCGAAATGCCTATCGACGAGAATCCGCCGCCGGCTCAGCCTCCCGGCGATACCGACGGCAATTGAGCCCGACACGTCTTTAGCGGAAGTGGTGGAATCGGCAGACACGCCATCTTGAGGGGGTGGTGCCGCAAGGCGTGGGGGTTCAAGTCCCCCCTTCCGCATATTTAAGGGACCGGCCCGCCCGGCCTTTTCGTTTTTGAACAATTATAGAGTTCTTCTGTTCAATAATGCAATTTCGATGCCCCGTGATTGACCAATAAGGCGTCAGGGGTCATTCGCCTGTAGTTTCATACCGATATTCATAAAAATAGAGGATTCGGCTGAGCGGTCGAGTGTATTCGAGCAGTTCCGCTTACGGTCGAAAGGCAATTGACGAAGCGGCTAATTAGTCTCAGGTTAAATATGGAATTTAACGCCACACAAAAGATCAAGGCAAACGCGGACTCCTCAATCTCTGACGAAAGTCAGGCCCGAAGAGGCATTTTCGGTTCTCACCTCGATTTTTATTTCCAGACCAGTCTCGAGGGAATAATCGAGAATGTCTCGCCCTCATGCCTGCACCTCTCCGGGTATGCGGTTGAGGAGCTTATCGGAAAACGCTCGACTGACTTCTATCCGGATCCGTCTCAAAGGGAAGAATTGATGAAGATCCTCTTTGAGAAGGAGATTGTTTTTGACTACGAAGTGAAACTTAGGAAGAAGACGGGGGAGCTGATTGCGGCGTCCGTAAGCTGCAGGTTGGTCAGAGACGCCGAGGGCCGGGCCTTGGCCATAGAGGGAATTCTGCGCGATATCTCCCAAAAGAAAAAGACGGAAGAATCACTTCAGGAACGAGAGGAACTGCTGAGGGCGACCCTGGAATCGACCGCCGACGGCATCCTCGTTGTCGACGAAAACGGCAAGACGGCGCTGACCAATGCGAGATTCGCGGAGATGTGGAGGATACCGAAGGAACTTCTGGATACCCGCGATGACGGCAAGCTGCTCAACTTTGTCCTCGATCAGCTTGAAAACCCGAATGACTTCCTGTCCAAAGTGCGAAGTTTATATAAGTCGTTCGCCCATAGTCTCGATATGCTCTGCTTCAAGGACTTCCGGGTGTTCGAACGGTATTCGTGCCCCCTGATCAAGGACGGCAAGCTGGCCGGACGGGTTTGGAGCTTTCGCGATATCACCAGCTTGAAAACCGCCGAGAAACTGGCCCAGGAGTCCGAGCGCAAATACGAATCGCTGTTTAATACCATTCAGGACGGGATTATTGCCGTGGACATGGAGGAGACCATTCTGATCGCCAACCGCGCGGCCGGCGACATGCTCGGCTATTCGGAAGGCGAGCTTATCGGCAGGAATATCAAGACGTTTATTGTCGCCGGCGATCATCCCAGAATCGACCGGGAGACCGCCAAGCGAAAGAACGGGGAAATAAGCAAATATGAAATCACCATGATCGGCAAAGACGGCGGGCTCATTAACGTGCTCCTTTCGGCCACTCCTTATATCGGCGAAGCGGGGGTGGT
>CAZDAH010000052.1:10276-14377 GCA_964503405.1 uncultured Ignavibacteria bacterium | reverse complement strand
GTCGCCCACGATCTGAACAATATTCTCGGACCGCTTGTGGCTTATCCTCAGCTGATAAAATTGAGCCTGCCCGAGGACAGCCCCGTGATCTCCAGACTCGACCGCATAGAAAAATCGGCGCAGCGGGCGGCCGATGTTGTCCAGGATCTGCTGACCCTGGCCCGGCGGGGAAGATACGAGATGGAGGAACTCGACCTCAACGACATAATCGATTCCTATTTCTCATCTCCTGATTTCTCCGAGTTAATGACGAGATTCGGAAACATCCGGCTGTATAAAAACGCCGACAGCTCGATTCCGAGGATATATGGATCATCGACCCACCTGTACAAAGTGATAGCCAACCTCGTTGTCAACGCCGTCGACGCCATGCCCGGCGGGGGGGATTTGACAATCAAAATCGAATGCGAAAATGTCGACAGGCTGGCCGGCGGGTTCGCCAGGATAGAACCGGGCAGATACAATATTATTACAGTATCGGATTCCGGCGCCGGTATCGAGAAAAACGATCTCAAACGTATATTCGAGCCGTTCTATTCGAAAAAGAAACTCGGCAAAAGCGGCAGCGGCCTCGGACTGGCAATCGTCTACGGGGTGGTAAAGGATCACAACGGCTACGTGGACGTTATCAGCGAAAAGGATCGGGGAAGTTCGTTCTACATATATCTGCCCGCGCTGATCACGGAAACCCTGAGTCGCGCTAAACCCGAAACCATGGATATACGGGGAAACGAGAAAATCCTCATCGTCGACGACGTGATCGAACAGAGGGAACTGGCCGAAACCGTGCTCTCGAGTCTCGGATACAATGTCGCCACCGCCGCCGGGGGGGAAGAGGCGATAGAGTATCTCAAAGAAAACACCGCGGACCTGGTCATTCTCGATATGATCATGGATCCGGGCATTGACGGTCTCGATACCTACCGCGGGATAATCAAGGTCCGTCCGGGCCAGAAAGCGATAATCTCCACCGGCTTTTCCGAGACCGACAGGGTCAAAGAGGCCGAGCGGCTGGGAGTGGGAAAAGTCATCAGGAAGCCCTATACCATGCAGATCCTGGGCAAAGCGATCCGGGAGATGCTGGGTATGAAGCATTCCAAGCGTTAATTTATGTTAAATTCTATCAGATAATACGATCATCGCCGGATATTTCTGAATAGGAGCTATCCCAATAAGTGCAGGGAGAAATGAAAAAAATCAACTGACGATTTCATTGTTCAAGTCTTTGTGGAGATCCCCAGGGGAAGCCGCAATAAATACGATTACAAGGCCATTTATCCGCCAGATTCGGCATACATATTCAGTCAAACCGAGAAATGCGCAACATAATAAAAGTAGGTCGGGTCCAAACAGAGCCATCAGGCCGATAAACCCGACAACTATACGCAGTCAATCCGAGACTATCCGGTAATTGTTATATCATATTCGCCAGCACGTAGCCCAGGCCCATGAAAAACTGTATGCCCAGCACGATCATGACATTGGCGCCCTGAGAGGGAACCAACTCCTCCAGCGTCTTGTAGGTCAGCGAACCTTTTATCGCTTTGATTCCAATCGGCAATGTCAGCAAAGAAAGCAGTGTCCAGGCAGGCATGATCTTCAATATAACCCCGATTATAATCCAAACGTATGTCGCGGCCACGAGCGTGGAATAGACAATCGCCGCGCCGCGATGACCGAGCAGTATCGGCAGAGTCTTGCGCCTGGCCGTCTTGTCGGCCTCGGCGTCGGGGAATTCATTGAGCAAAAGCAAATTGGCGACCAGAAAACCGGACGGTATCGAGGCGTAGAGAGCATTCCAGGTGAATCCGCCGTTGATGATCATGAAAGTCCCCAGCACCGGTAACGTGCCCAGTCCCAGGCCGGCGGAGATCTCGGCGATTCCCAATCCGATCTTGGTCAGGTGGCTGGTATAGAACAGCACGAACACCGCGCCGATGATAAACAGCGGAGCCAGATTCCAGCCCTGCTTAACCAGAAAATATATTCCTATCGGCACGGCCAGGAAGAACGTCACCAGCCCGATGGCCAGCGCGCTCGACGGCTTGAGTATTCCCGCGGGCAACATTCCCGAGCCGCCCGAAAACGGCGTCCGTTTGACCTTCAAGTCGATTCCCGATTTGAAATCGTTGTAATCGTTTAAAGTATTGACGCTGGCGTGCAGGAGAGTAAGGCCGATAATCGACAGTGCGAAATATAGCGTATTAAACTGGCCGCCGTATAAGGCGATTCCCATCCCCAGAAAGGCGAGTATGGGGGAGAGGAGCAAAAACTGCGGCCTGGTTTCCAGAAAAATATTCTTGACGCTCAAAGCTGCCTCCTTTGCAATGTCCCAAAGCGCGTTCCGACTGAGCTCATCGAAGTCCATTATTGAAAAATAGATCCGGGTTGTCAAATGAAAAAGTCGGGCCGTGGCTTGCCGCCGATTTGAATTTTCCCAATGATCGAGTGTATGGTCGATGTGAGAGGATGACACTTATTCAAAGGAGGTCGGCATGTTTCAGGTCAATACGACATTAATGTTTCTCGGTTTGATGTTCGCGGCGACAGCGGTATTTATCAGACCGTTGTTCAACTTGAATCTGCGGGTTTACGAGACGATCGGCCTGCGCTCATTCTCCGGCTTTTGGCGGCGGCAGTCCGGCTGGTGGATCCCCACAATCCGCGCGGCGGCGGCTTTCGGCGCCTTCGGCTTTTTCGCCCTGGGGCTCATCATCGGGTAGGTCGAAACCCTCGCGGTCTTGACATCATGGCCGTAGGTCAAGACCCTCGTGGTTTTGACATACATAGCCGTAGGGACCAACCCATAGTTTTCCCGCTGATATGGCCGACCATTGCTCGGCCGCCAGGACAACCTTGTCATTCCAGCGAAAGCTGGAATCCACACTCAAGCCATTGGGCCGTAACCGGGGCATGGGACCGTGCCATGGACCGTGTCTCGATGCCGGATCAAATCCGGCATGAAAGGCAAGGTGGCCTCGCAGGACGTAGGCAAAACCCCCGCGGTATTGACATCATTGCCGTAGGGACAAAGCCGCGCTTTGTCCTCCCGGAAGGCCGACCATGGCTCGGCCGCTAGGGCAGATGTCGTAGTGCACTGCCCTCCTGCGGTTGTGCCTATCTATCTTGCCCGCCTGTAATTGTGCCGGGCCTATTTTTTTCCCGGCAGCGGAATGAACTTGCGCACTTGATTCCTGTAATTCGAATAAGCTGCTCCGTGTATTCTTACAAGGTCGCGCTCCTCGAACCACGCTCCGACCATCATATAGGCTGTAGTCGCCGCCGCGAATATGAGGTGGCCGACTGTCATGGTCGGCGTTGCCCAGAAGGCGATCATAAAACCAACATAGCTCGGATGACGAACTAATTTGTAAAACGCCGGCGATTTGAATTCCACGGGCGGGGTCGGCTTGCCCAGCAGGTTATTGAAAACCTGACGTAACCCGAAAAGGTCGAAATGATTGATCATAAAGGTGGAAAACAGTACTACTATCCACCCCAGCCAGAACAGGCCCTGCAGAAAAAGCGCGGCGGTTGGATTCAGGACATGCCAAACGACTCCCTGCATCGGCTGCCATTGCCAATAGATCAGAAACAGCGCCAGGCTGGCCAGCAAAACAAAGGTGCTACGCTCCGCCGCTTGCGGGACAATCTTTGTCCACATTCTCTTAAATCCCTGGCGCGCCATCACGCTGTGCTGAATGGCGAACACTCCGAGAAGGGCCGCGTTAATCAGCAACGCACGTCCGAACGGTCCTGCGACGCCCGAATCAATTGATTTTGGCACTACCATGTTGCCGACGAATCCGATCGCATACAGGAAACTTCCGAAGAAGACTATATATGCGATTACTCCATAAATGAAAGTAGTGAATTTACCCACGGTGCTTACCTCCGTTGGGGTTAGTCAGTTTGGAACTTCAGAGTACACTGCCCTGTAAACAATAAAGGATATTATGCATCCATATAGTCCATTTTGTCAAAAGAAATAAGCCCAAGCAGGCAGAAATGCTAAAGATTTCTGCCCTACATCGTAACCCCCAAGAATCCCCTTGCCACCACCACCAATCTCCCATATTTTACCGACGTATAAAACGTAGA
>CAZDAH010000052.1:6515-10266 GCA_964503405.1 uncultured Ignavibacteria bacterium | reverse complement strand
ACGCGGTCAGGTCAGGCGACCTGGCCGCACTACGAAGGATAGAAGCAAGATAATGCTCTGGAGCCAGACATTCATACCGACGTTGCGCGAGGACCCCGCCGATGCCGTCATCGATTCGCATAAACTGCTGCTGCGGGCGGGATATGTTCGCCAGTTAACCGCCGGAATCTACAGCTACCTGCCGTTGATGCAGAAGGTGATTCATCGCATCGAGAAGATCGTGCGCGAGGAGATGAACGCCACCGGGGCGGCCGAGATCACCATGCCGGTGCTTCATCCGGCCGAGCTCTGGCAGAAAACGGGACGCTGGGACACGGTCGGCAAGGAGCAGATGCGCATGAAAGATCGTCACCTGCGCGATATGGTCCTCGGCGGCACGCATGAAGAGGTGGTCACCTGGATCGCCCGCGGGGAGCTGAGGAGCTATCGTCAACTGCCGCTCAACCTCTACCAGATACAGGTGAAATTCCGCGACGAGCTTCGGCCACGTTTCGGCCTTATGCGGGGACGTGAATTCATCATGAAGGACGCCTACACGTTCGACGCCGATTGGAAGGGGCTGCAAATCGCCTATCAAAGGATGGCCGAGGCTTATTTCAAGATTTTTCGACGCTGCGGGTTCGATATCAAGATGGTGGAATCGGACGTGGGGGCCATGGGCGGCACCGGGGCGCACGAGTTCATGGTGCCGGTGGATACCGCCGGCGGAGAAGAAGTCATCCTCTCTTGCGAGCGTTGCGATTACGCCGCCAACGTGGAGAAGGCGACGTCGCTGGTGATGGTCGACGAGGATGCCAAAGCCGAAGCGGCGAAAAATATGGAGATGGTCTTCACGCCCAACATGCGGACTATCGAGGAAGTCACCGAGTTTCTTAACGTGGGTCCCGAAAAGCTGGTCAAGACGCTCTTGTACATTGCCGACGGCGAGACGGTCGCCGCGTTGATAAGGGGAGACCGGCAGATCAATGAAGTCAAGTTGAAGAACCATCTGAATTGCCTGGAAATAGAGATGGCCTCCGCTTCGGTGGTGATGCAAACTACCGGGGCCGACGTCGGATTCGCCGGGCCGGTAGGCCTGGACGGCATCAGAATAATCGCCGATCCCGAAATAAGGCTGATGCGCAATTTCGTGGTCGGGGCCAACAAGGACGATACCCACATCATAAACGTAAACCTCGACAAGTTCAGGATCGACGATTATGTGGAAATCCGCAACGCCTCCGCCGGCGAGATCTGCCCGCGCTGCAACCAGGGACGTCTCGAGGCCTTTTCAGGGATAGAGGTCGGAAATATTTTCCAATTGGGAACTAAGTACTCCGACGCCCTGGGCGCTCATTTCATCGACGCTGAGGGCAAGGAAAGGCCGTTTGTGATGGGTTCCTACGGTATCGGTATCACGCGCACGGCCCAGGCGGCGATTGAGGCGTTCCATGACAAAAAGGGGATTGTCTGGCCCAAGTCGATAGCCCCCTTCGACTTCCATATTGCTTTGCTGGATGTCAACGATACCGGACTTCGGGAACAGGCTTTAGCTATCTACGACGGCCTGATGAGCCAAGGATATGACGTCCTCATGGACGACCGCGACGAACGTCCGGGCGTGAAATTCAACGATGCCGATTTGATCGGGGTGCCGGTGAGGATCACTATCGGCAGCCGGGGGCTCAAGGAAGGAGTATTCGACATCGTCCAGCGTAAGGGATTGAAGGCGGAGAAAACGGCCGTGGAGAATACGCCGGCCCGCGCCGTGGAGATTTGGGAAAATCTTTAAAAAACGCTTGCATTCAATAAGTTAAAAGAGTATACTTTTAGATTCGAGAGTGGGTGGGCGCCCACTCTTTTGAGTATTTAGCTGGATGAGGGTGTCGTGCAGATCGATGTCGACGATTTGAAAACAAAGCTGGAACCGTTGGTGGACAAAATGGGGTTTGAATTAGCCGAGTTATCCGCGCCTGTGGTTGGCGGACGCCATATTCTCAGGTTGTTCATATTCTCCGGCGACGGCGTCACATTGGACGATTGCGCGCGTGTCAGCCGGGAGGTATCCGATTTTCTGGATACCGCGGATATTATCGAGGAGCGTTTCAACCTGGAGGTATCGTCGCTGGGCCTGGACCGGCCGCTTTTGACCATCCGCGATTTCGAACGCCGGATCGGGGAGCGGGTAAAGATAACGTACAGAGATGAAACCGGGGCCGCAGCGGCCAGCGGGATACTCGATGCGATAGATGGTTCATTTATAAAAATAAGGACGGAGAAAAAGACGGTGACAATTCCCGTGGAGGCTAACCCCCGGGGAAAGATCCTGTTCTAAGGGAGGTTGGCCCAGAGGGCGTATTATGAATTACGATATAATTGAGGCGTTCAGACAGATCGCCGCCGAGAAAAACCTGGGTATCGATTATGTGCTGGAGACGGTCGAGGACGCGTTGGTCTCGGCCGTGAGAAAAAGATTCAATCTCGAAGAAGACGACAGAACCAATATCAGGGTGGAAATAGACAAAACCCAGGGCGAAATTACCATCTATATTACTAAAAAGGTGGTCGAGAAGGTGGAAAACCCGGCCTCGGAAATGACTGTGGCCGACGCGTCGGAGCATTACGAGGACGTCGAACTGGGCCAGGAACTCGACGTTCCCCTGCCTTTCGAGTCGTTCGGCCGCAATGCTATCCTGACGGTCAAGCAGATGCTCATCCAGAAGGTGCGCGAGGCCGAACGCGAGAAAATTTTCAACGAGTATAAAGATCGTGTCGGCGAACTGGTGACAGGGGTCGTCCAGCAGGTAGAGAAGGGGAATATCCTGGTGAACCTGGGACGCGCAGAGGCGATCGTGCCCGGCAGGGAGCAGATCAAGAAGGAAAAATTCCGGCAGGGCGACAGAATCAAAGCCATAATCATCGACGTGCAGAACGCCACCCGCGGACCGCAAATATCGCTGTCGAGATCGTCGATCGATTTTCTCAAGAAGATGTTCTCGGTCGAGGTGCCCGAGATCGCCGAGAAGATAATCGAGCTTAAGGCCATCGCCAGGGAGGCCGGTGAGAGATCGAAAGTGGCCGTATTCTCCAACGATCCTCGCATCGACGCCGTCGGCGCCTGTGTCGGAGTGAAAGGGGTGCGGGTGCAGAATATAGTCCGCGAATTGAACAACGAGCGGATAGATATCGTGCCCTATTCTTCGGAGCCCATGATATTCGTGACCAAAGCCCTGGCCCCGGCCAAGATAGTCAATATCGATACCTTCCCTGAGGACCAGAAGATGCTGGTGGCTGTGGCCGACGACAAACTTTCGCTGGCTATCGGAAAAGCAGGTCAGAACGCGCGTCTGGCCGCAAAGCTTACCGGGTGGAAAATCAACATCATGTCCGAAACCGAATACGAGGCTTTAAAGAAATCCGAGGAACGCGAGAGAGTCGAAATCGAGGAAGTCGCCAAAATCGGACCGAAATTTATTCAGAAACTCATCCAGGCCGGATTCGAATCCGCGCAGGACGTCATCGCCGCCGGTCTCGACAAGATTCAGGATGTCGAGGGGATAGGCCCGAAAACCGCGGAAAAGATACTGGCGGCCTGTCAGGAGGCGGTCGAGGAATCTGAAAAAAGAATTCTGGCCGAAGCCGAAGGCCGCGCAGAGGTCTCGCCTGAGATGGAATTTTCCCCCGACGATCAAGTCGAACCGAGAATAGAGGATTATTGATGCAACGGGCGATCGGCATGCTTCATATAGCCAGGAAAGCCGGAAAACTGCTG
>CAZDAH010000052.1:5015-6505 GCA_964503405.1 uncultured Ignavibacteria bacterium | reverse complement strand
GGGAAAGACTGCCGTGCTGGAGGGATTGCGTTCGGATCCCAAGATGCTGGTTGTCGTCTCGCGCGATCTCGGAGCCGATCTGGGCAAGAAGCTTCAGGGCGTCGAATATCATTCGATCGACCTCTCATCCAGTGAACTTGGCATGATTTTCGGCCGCGATAAGCTCTCGGTTTTGGCGGTGGCGGATGGCGGTCTCGCCGCGAGTATCAGCTCCGATCTGATTGAAATGCCCGCGGACCGCTCGAAGCAGGCGAGGGGTACACTGTAAAATACGGATAGGTGGTTTATGGCAAAAAAGAGAATACATGAGCTGGCCAAGGAGTACAACGTATCATCCAAGGCCATGGTGGATATAATAAAGAGCCTCGGTTTCCCCGTAAAGTCTCATTCGTCCACCGCGGACGATCAGGTGCTCGATGCGGTTCGGCAGAAATTCACCTCGGAAAAGGAAGAGGTGAAAAAAGAGATCGCCAAGAAAAAAGAAAAAGCGGAAGCGCGTCAAAAAGCCGAGAACGAGGCCGCCCGGAAAAAGATAGAGGCTCAGAAAAAGATAATGGCCGAGTTGAGAAAGGGACCCAGGAAAGAGGAATTCTCCTCCGAAAGAAAAGCGACAGCGAGAAAGAAAAAAGATCGCCGCAGGAGAAAGAAAGAGCGGGTAGTCGATATCAACGCCGTAAAGGCGAGCTTCAAGAAAACCATGTCCACTCTCGAAACGGGAAAACGGAAAAGGTACAGGAGGCCCGACGGCAAACCGGGCGGGACGATTGATGAGCTTGAAGATACCAAGCTTTTAAAAGTCACGGAGTTTATAACCGTCTCCGAATTGGCCGAACAGATGAGCATCAAGCCCGCCGCGCTGGTGGCCAAATGCATGGAGCTGGGAATGATGGCCACCATCAACCAGCGCCTCGATATGGACACAATCGGCACGCTCGCCCTGGAATTCGGATATTCGGTCGAGGAGTCGAAACTGGTCGGCGAGGAGGAGGTATCCGAGGACGAAACGTCGACCATGGTGACCCGCCCTCCTGTGGTGACCATTATGGGCCATGTCGATCACGGGAAGACTTCTCTTTTGGATCATATCCGCCGATCAAACATTATAGCCGGCGAATCCGGCGGAATCACCCAGCATATCGGGGCCTACGAGGTCGATTTGCCGGGAGGACGCATAACATTTCTCGATACGCCGGGGCATCAGGCCTTCTCCTCGATGAGGGCCAGGGGCGCTCATATCACCGATATCGTCGTTCTGGTCGTGGCCGCTGACGACGCGGTTATGCCCCAGACGGTCGAGGCTATCGATCACGCCCGAGCTGCCGGCGTTCCTATTATTGTCGCCATAAATAAGATAGACCTGCCCACGGCGAATGTCGATAAGATTAAAGAGCAGCTTTCAAAACACAATCTCATCCCGGAAGAATGGGGAGGCAAACCCGTAGTGGTCGAACTTTCGGCCAAAACCGGGCAGGGGATAGACAAGCTTCTCG
>CAZDAH010000052.1:216-5005 GCA_964503405.1 uncultured Ignavibacteria bacterium | reverse complement strand
CAACGAGCGCGGGAAGACGGTCGAGAGCGCTCCTCCGTCGACGCCTGTCCGCATCCTCGGCGCGGGCGGCGTACCCCAGGCCGGCGATACGTTTTTGGTCGCGGAGGAAGAGGGAGAAGCCAGGAATATCGCCCAGAAGAGGCTTCGGCTCAAGCGCGAAAAAGACTTCCGTCATATTAAAAGATTCACTCTTACCGAGGTTTACGATCGAATCAAGGAAGGCCAGATCAAGGATCTTAACTTGATCATCAAGGGAGACGTCGACGGTTCGGTGGAGGCCTTATCCGATACTCTGGCCGCCATAGAACATCCCGAAGTGAAGGTCAACGTGATACACCGAAGCGTGGGGGCCATCTCGGAGTCCGACGTTCTCCTGGCCGCCGCCAGCCAGGCGATTATCGTCGGTTTCCACGTCCGTCCCGAGCCGCGAGCGGCGGAACTTTCGTCTCGCGAAAAAGTCGATATCCGCCTGTACAAGATAATCTACGAGGCGGTCGCCGATATTAAGGCCGCCCTCGAAGGATTGCTGACTCCTGAGATTATCAAGATTTACACCGGGGAGGCCGAGGTTCGTCAGTTGTTTAAAATACCGAAGATGGGATTTATCGCCGGCAGCTATATAACGGCCGGTACCGTAAAGAGAAATTCCAAGGCGGAAGTTTACCGGAACGGCGTCATGGTGGGCGAGGGCCGGATAACCTCGCTTAAGAGATTCAAGGACGACGTTCGCGAGGTATCCTCCGGATACGAGTGCGGTATTGGAATCGAGGCTGTCGGGGAGATAGCCGACGGCGACATAATAAAATCATACGAGGAAAAGGAAGAGGCTCGCCGTCTGGAGCCGGATTCCAGATCGTGACCGCAGATGATCGTGGGCGTGCTGGAAATTACGATATCCATTCCCCAGGCCAATTCGCTAAAGGACAAGCGGAAAGTTTTGAAAAGCGTGAAAGACAGGCTGCGGAACAATTTCAACGTTTCGGTCGCGGAGATCGACAACCATGACGTATGGAGGACCGCCACAATCGGAGTGGCCGTGGTTTCCAGGGATACGTCTTACGCCAACGGCGTATTATCGCGCGTTCAGGACGCGCTGGGCGGATTGCGCGAGGCTATCATGACCGATTGTCGGCTCGAATGGAGATGATCATGGATTTTTCCAGGGTGGACAGGCTGCAAAGTCAAATGGTCAGGGATCTTTCGGCCATCATCGCCGAGGATCTCAAAGATACTCCCCCGTACATGATAACGTTTACGAGGGCGGAGATAACAAAGGACCTGAAGCAGGCGAAAATTTATTTTTCGGCGCTGGGCAACGACGAGGCTGTCGAACAAAGCTGTAACTTCCTGAAAAGGCACGGCGGAATCATGCGCAAGTTACTCGGACGCAGGATGCGGATAAGGCACTGTCCCGAATTGTTCTTTATTTTCGACGATTCCACCGCCAGCGTGCTCAGAGTAGGGGAGCTCTTGAAAGAAATCAAGAAGGACGATGACGCAAGCTCTGACAAATAGTATCCTTTCTGTCATAAATGAGAAAATGAGGTTTCTGATAACCTCGCATCTGGATCCCGACGGCGACTCGCTGGGATCGCAGATCGCTCTTTATCACGCTCTCGAGAATCTGGGCAAGAAGACGACCATCATAAATCAGGGGTTAATGCCGGCCAAATACCGGTTTTTGGACCGTGAGGGGATAGTCAGATTCCAGCCGGAGGCTCTGAATTTCGAGCCGGAATGCGTATTTATACTCGAGTGCCCGTCGTTGGAAAGAACAGGATTCGTCAAAAACCTGATTCCGGATTCGGCCGTAACCATAAATATAGATCATCATCCCGACAACGATGAGTACGCCTCAATCAACCTGATCGACGTCGACAGCTCGGCGGTCGGCGAGACTCTATATATAATATTCGAAAAGGGCAATATCACCATCGACAGAAATATAGCCATCGCTCTTTACGCCGCCATTATATCGGATACGGGAGGATTCAGGTTCAGTTCGACGACGGCCAGGAGCATGCAAATCGGTTCGAAACTGGTTGAACTCGGAGCCGATCCCAAGTATATTTCCGACAGGATTTATTCAAGCCTCGCGCCCGAGACTATTAAACTTCTGGGCTATACCCTGGCCGGACTCAGGCTGGAAGAGGACGGCAAGATCGGCTACGTGGTCATCGATTCCGACGCTCTCAGCGAGTCGGGCGCGGATATCGAGAACTCCGAGGGTTTCGTCGATATCATTCTGTCGATCTCGGGAATCCACCTTGGTTTGCTGTTTAAGGAAGTCTCGAAGGATAAGGTGAAGATTTCTGTGCGTTCCCAGAACGGCTGCGACGCCGCGGCGTTCGCCAGGCAATTCGACGGCGGCGGGCATGTCAACGCCGCCGGATTCTCGCAAACAGGCAGGGTCGACGACGTGGTCGAGCGGGTCATTTCGAAAGCGAGGGAATTCGTCGAGAATGAGTAAAGACGGTATCATGCTGGTGGATAAGCCGGTCGGAATCACATCTCACGACGTCGTGGATTTTATACGCGAGCAGTTGAAAATGAGGACTGTAGGGCATGCCGGGATCCTCGATCCCGCCGCCACCGGTCTTCTTATCATGCTGATCGGGAAAGGCACGAAATTCTCGAGCTTCATGGTCGACATGCCGAAAAGGTATGTCGGCAGGTTCGTTTTCGGCGCCGCTACCGATACTTATGATATCGAGGGAAAGGTAACGTTTCAATCAGATCCCGGTTCCATGGACAAGGACGGTTTCGTGCGGTCTCTCGACGATTACGTCGGCGATATCGAGCAGATCGTGCCGCCGTATTCCGCGGCCAAGCGCGGAGGAGTGCCGTCGTATAAGCTGGCCCGCAAAGGCGAGGAATTCACTCCTGCGCGCAAGGTCGTGAGAGTGGAATCAATCGATATCGTGGAATTCGACTGGCCCGAGGTTGCCCTGGATATTTCCTGTTCGGTCGGAACTTACGTGCGAAGTATCGCTCATCAGCTGGGAGAGACGCTTGGATGCGGCGGTCATTTGAAATCATTGAGAAGAATGAATATCGGCCAATTCAGCGTATCCGCGGCCTCCACAATCGACGAGATCAGGGAATGCCGGGATATCGAGAAGCTGATCAAGCCGCTGCGGCACGCGCTGCCGTCGTCGCCGGTAATCCATATAAAACCGCAGTATTACGGAGCGGTCCTGAATGGCAGGCCGTTTATGAAAAAATACGTGGCCGCTGATAATAAGCGCGGCGGCATCGAGGGAATCTCGATGCTTATGGGGCCCGATGAGAAAGTGCTGGCCCTGGCCCGGCTTAATATGCTCTGGAGGGCGATGGATAAACTCGGGCCATCGGAAATCATAGGTAATTATGTGAGAGTGATTGATGAAGGTTGTCTCAGGTCTGGATAAACTCGAATCGGAGCGATTCGCCGATATTGCCACCACTATCGGCAGTTTCGACGGGGTTCACCGCGGCCACAGGAAGATAATCGAGGCGCTCCTCGAAGACAGCCGGAGGCTGCGCTTACGGCCGACCCTGGTTACCTTCGAGCCGCATCCTCAGCTTGTTCTCGGGAAACGCGGGCCGGTGGAGATCCTGACCACGCTCGACGAGAAGCTCCATCTGCTGGAATCGAGCGGCATAGACACTGTGATCGTCCTGGAGTTCAACCGCCAACTGGCCTCGTACCCGCCGGAAGAGTTTGTCCGCCGCATCCTGGTTGAAAAGCTCGGCATGAAGGCGCTGGTAATCGGCTACGACCATCACTTCGGAAAGGATCGCTCCGGCAACACCGAGCTTTTGAGACGAATGTCGGAAAACGGGGAATTCCATTTTAGCCTGGTGCCTGAATTCAAACTCGGCGACAAGACTGTGAAATCGACCGTCATTCGCCGGGAGTTGAAGGAAGGCAGTTTCGGGGCGGCCGTGGAAATATTGGGGTATAACTACCTTATCACGGGGAAAATAGTCAAAGGTCACGGTATCGGAAAAAGCATGGGATTTCCCACCATCAACCTGGCTGTCCCCGCGGCGAAATTATTGCCACGAAAGGGAGTATACGCCGCTGCCGTGCGCTTCGACGATGCGAGCTACTCGGGAATGGCATACATAGGGGAGCGGCTCACCTTCGACGACACCTCTCTGTCGGTGGAGGTCAACCTCTTCGAATTTTCGGGAATTGTGGAATCCGACACGGTCGTATTGGAGTTAATTGCGTTTATACGGCCTCCCGAGAAATTCGATACGGCGGGGGAATTGACCGAAAAAATCAAAGAGGATGAAATGGAAATTAGAAAGAGATTCAAATAAGGAGGAATTTAATTGTCTCTCTCGAAGGAAACCAAACAGAAACTCGTGGAAGGCTACCGGCTTCACAACACCGACACAGGATCGGTTGAAGTCCAGGTGGCGTTGTTAACGACGCGAATCGAGCAATTGACCGGGCATTTGCAGGCCCATACCAAGGATCTCCACTCGCGTTACGGGCTATTGAAGATGGTCGGCAAGAGACGCCGGCTGCTCGAATACCTGAGGAAAACCGATCTCGAAGCCTACAGAGCGCTCATCGAGAACCTCGACCTGAGGAAATAACATCGCGAATGCGGAGGAATAATTGGAAATTTTCGAACTAACATTGGATGACGGCCGGACACTAACCCTGGAAACGGGACGAATGGCCAAACAGGCGGGAGGATCCGTCCTGGTGAGGCTTGGCGATTCCATGGTACTGTCGGCCACCACCAGCGCGACTATGGAAATCATAAGAGACTTCCTGGCAATGTCAGTG
>CAZDAH010000052.1:0-206 GCA_964503405.1 uncultured Ignavibacteria bacterium | reverse complement strand
CGGCCCACGGAGAAAGAGATTCTCTCGGCGCGTCTCTGCGACAGACCGTTGAGGCCGCTTTTCCCCGACGATTTTCCCGACGAAGTCCAGATCATGATACAGGTATTGTCATCAGACCAGGAGAACGACGGCGACATATTGGGAATTATTGCCTCCTCGGCAGCCCTGGCTATCTCGTCGATACCGTTTCAATCGACAGTAGCGGC
>CAZDAH010000051.1:17446-20754 GCA_964503405.1 uncultured Ignavibacteria bacterium | reverse complement strand
GAGGCGTCTCTTATGTCAACTACCGGGGCTGGGGCTGGCCGGCGGGATGGTCCTCGCCCGATTACGATACCGGCCATATGTCTCAACTTACCAACGGCCCCATGTATCCGGTGATGACCTCCATTGTCTGCGGCACCGGGGATTACAACGACTACACCGACGTTTGTTTCGGGGAGGCCTGGATTCGTTACTCCAATAAAGGCGGTTCCGGATTTATCGGCAACAGCAATCATGACGCTCACACCCGTTGGACGAACGCGATTAACGTTGGCATTTACTGGGGCTGGTTCGACGAGCAGGTGGCTACTCTCGGACAGGGGCAGCTCATGGGCAAGATGACCTTGTACGACGCCTTCCCGGCGAATCGTCAGTCCAACGGCGAAGTCGAACTCTATTTCAACAGCTACAATATTCTCGGCGACGCGGAAATGTACTGCTGGAAGGGGGTTCCCGTGGAGATGACTATCGCGCACGAGGACTCGGTCGTCTACGGGCAAAATATTCTCACTGTCGATGTCGCCGACGGCTCCGGAACCTGCCCGCCGGGGACCTATGTCAGCCTCTGGAAAGAAGGCGATCTGTTCACCGGCGGTTTTGTTGCGGAGAGCGGCGCGATCAATCTCGAACTGGGACAGGCGACCGCGGGCGAGATAGCGGTGACCGTTACGGCGCCGGGTTATATCCCCTATGAGGGAACGGTCGAGCTGTACGACGAGGCCGTGTCCATAGGCTACAGCGCACATATTATCGACGACGATGACAGCGGGGAATCGTCGGGCAACGGCGATGGTATTCTGAATCCGTCGGAGTTGATCGAGCTTGGTATGACTCTGTTCAATTACGGTCAGTCGGAAACGGCTTTCGGAGTGAGCGCCGAGATATCCACCTCCAGCCCGCAGGTGGAGATCCTGCGCGGCAGCGCCCAGTTCGCCGATATCGCTCCCGGCGAATCGGAATCAGCGGATCTCCCTTATCTTCTGCGCGTGACCCCCAACGCGGTCAATAACACCGAGGTCGATTTGATACTCTCCATAACGGATCAGAACGACGGTTCCTGGCAATCTATAGTCGTCCTGCCGGTGCAGGCGGCCGAGTTTATGGTCAGAAGCGTGACGATTGACGACGCCGACAACGGCCGCATCGATCCCGGCGAGGTCGTGCAGATGACCGTATCGCTGCAGAATGTCGGACATCAGGGGATGACCGGCGCCGGCGCCATCCTGAGAACATCTGACGATCAGGTCGTGGTCGTCGATTCAACCGCGGTTTTCGGCGATTGCGCCCCCAATGAGTCGTTCGAAAACAGCGACGATACCTTCATGCTCACCACGTCGTCTGATATCTACGTCGGCCACATAATCAATTTCACCCTGGAGCTTATCGGCGACGGACCCCAGGATGAAACGGCGGTATTCAGCGAACAGGTGGGAGTCGTATCGTCCGACGATCCGGTCGGGCCGGACAACTATGGATACTACTGTTTCGACAATACCGATATCGGTTACGCCTATCATCCCGACTACGAATGGATTCCGATCGAAACCCAGAATTGGGATTATGTAACTCTGCAGGACGACGATGTCGAGACGATCAGTCTGCCAATCACCGTTACTTATTACGGACAGCAGTTCGATCAGATCACAATCTGCGACAACGGGTATGTGGCCCTGGGACGGGAATGGTGGTACAATTTCTATAACACGCCCATTCCCGCCCCTCAGAACGCTCCTGCCATGCTGGCGCCGTTGTGGGACGATTTCGTGCAGTCGAACCTGCGCGTCTACTACCATCACGATACCGAGCAATCCCGCTTTATCATCGGCTGGAATAACGCCTGGAACGATGAGGTCTACCGCAACATGACCTTTGAGATAATCATTCTGGACGAACTGGTCTGGCCGACCGAAACGGGCGACAACGAAATTATCTTTCAATACTACTCGGTCCAGAGCCTCTATTCCGCCTCGGTGGGTATCTGCTCGCCGGATCGCCGGGACGGCCTCGGTTATATGTTCAACGGCGATTATGCCGACGGCGCCGCCAATATCGGCAATACGACCGCCATCAAATTCACCACCGGATCGCTTTACCAGACCGATGTTGATGACGTCGAGAATCTTCCCGGTGAATTTTCGCTTTCTCAGAATTACCCGAATCCTTTCAACGCGTCAACCATGATAGAATTCTCTCTTGCTGAAGCGGGAAATATATCATTGGAAGTTTTCAACCTACTGGGGCAAAAAGTCGAGACGATCGTCAACGGCCGTTTATCGGCCGGCATGCATAGCGTCGTCTGGAACGCCGGGGATACGCCGTCGGGGTTATATTTTCTGCTCCTTACCGCCGACAACAGGCGCGAGACAACGAGGATGACTCTTATTAAGTAGCCTTTGGAAACCGTTCAACCGTTCGCGCGAAAATACAATGACCGACTCGATACGATCCGCCTCCGCTGTTCGAAACCTATTTCGGATCATGATCTCCGGGGTACGGCATAATCGATTCGGCAAAGGGGTGCCTGATGAAATTTGACCGATTGTTACTACCGTTGATGTTGATTCTTCTTTTGTTCGTCGTCTCCCGGGCACAGCTTCCCGAGAGATACACGACTTACGCGGAGGCGCTCGATATCCTGACCGATCTGAAGGCGAACCATCCCGAAATATGCAAACTCGACACCATAGGCTATTCGACCCGCGACAGCATGCCCATGTTGAGATTCAAGATATCGGATTTCGTTGAAATCGACGAGGACGAGCCGGCTGTATTCTACTGCGGGGGTGTCCACGCCGACGAAGTACTGAGCGTCGAGGTAGTCGTTAATTTCGTGCAGGATCTGATGAATCGCTACGACAATGATGATTTCGAGGCTCACAGGTTCATAAACAGCCTGGAGATATTCTGTATTCCCTTCATTAATCCCGAAGGGCATATCGTGGTCGAGGAGGGGAATACCAACTGGCGCAAAAACAAATGCGATAATGACAATAACGGCGTATTCGACTTTCACGACGGGGTGGATAATAATCGAAACTATGATTTCGGATGGTATATCGATACCGGCCTGGGGGCCACCACGCCCGAGTCTCTTATGTTCAAGGGATATGCGCCGTTCACGCAAACTGAGAATATCGCCATGGCCGATTTCGCCTGGAAATACCGTCCGCTTGTAGCGCTCGATTATCATTCGCCCGATTACGGTCGTCCCAACGTGGCCTATTACCCCTGGTATTGGTACTCCAGCGACGGGGGCAACGGTTTTGGCCCCGACGAGGCGCTTATGTTCTCAATCTGCCAATCATTTACCA
>CAZDAH010000051.1:9538-17436 GCA_964503405.1 uncultured Ignavibacteria bacterium | reverse complement strand
ATTTACCAACCTTATAGAGGCCATTCCCGACGATTCCAATACCGTTCATTATACCGCCCGTCGCGCCCTGGTTAATAAAGGCGATTTCAAGACTTATTTTTACGGCAATTTGGGGACCGCGGCGTTCTCCGTGGAAGTTTCCGATACCACAATTCAGGATCCGGCCCTGGTCGATACCATAGTCACCGCGCATTTGCCGGGGCAGTATTACCTTCTCGAGCGCGCTTTGGGGCCGGGAATAACCGGCGTCATCATCGATTCGGTGACCCGCGAGCCGCTCGAAGCCGAGGTGCAGGTAACCCAGCATATCAACGCCGACATCAATCCCCGGCTTTCGCGTCCCGATTACGGCCGTTACCGGCGGCTGCTGGCCCCGGGAACTTATACGCTGGTGTTCCTTAAGAGCGATTACCAGTCGCGCACGATATACAATGTATCAGTCACCAATTCGGGGCCCAGAGAGACCAATGTCGCCCTGATGCCGCTGCATCCGCGTCCCCCGGCGCCGGAGCAGTATCACCCGGCGCATGATACAACGTTGAACGAGAATATCGTGGAATTCATATGGGCCGAGCCGGTATACGGAGATATCTATTTGTTTGAACTGAGTTATGATTCCCTTTTCGCCGCAATGGTTTATTTCGATTCGACCGTAAGCGATACGTCGTTTGCCTTCGACGAACCCCTGGCCGATTCGACCTATTATTGGCGGGTCAAAGGGGGCAACGACAACGGCTGGGGGCCCTATTCGACTGCGAGAATTTTCAGGGTCGAGACCACGACCGGCATCGAAATCGAATCGATTCAGCCTCGTTATCTCAGACTATCTCAAAATTACCCCAACCCCTTCAACGCGTCAACCAGGATCAGCTTTGCCATATCGGAAGCCTCGGATATCAGACTGAATGTATACAACCTCCTCGGCCAGCTTGTGGAGACGATATTGGACGGACCAATCGAAGCCGGCGAGCATTCGGTTGCATGGAACGCGGATGATGTTCCTTCCGGGGTCTATTTCGCCCGGCTGGAATCGGCGCGGCTGACCAGGAGCATCCGGATGCTCCTCCTGAAGTAGATCAAATCCCCCTGGGATTTGACATCGCCTACCGTATCCAAGGACCCAACAGCTCCTGAAAGCAGGCCTTTATACTTACCAATATACCAATTTTTTTATCGCCATAATCCCTTGTAAGATAGATAGATAGATAGATAAGACTTGATGCAATTTTTCTCTTGACACGATTTTTCAATTTCGTATCTTTTGGTCGGGAGTAATCCCGTGCGAAGCGATTTGAAAATGATATAAAAGGAGTTGTGATTTGGCCAGAGTGGAAAATAGATTTCTTGCTGAGAATCAAATCAACCAGGACAAGCAAAGGGGGTGATAAAAAGGGACGCCGCCGGTACTCCGAATCAATAGCCCTGGAACGTTCTATCAGTGCGGAGTAGGGACGCCCCAACGACGAAATAATTTACCGGGGTAAATTATGTTAACTTGCGAAAAGTTTGTCAAGGAGGAAATGATGAGGGCATTAACATGTCTACTCATAGTCGGACTGGCGGCGGGAATCATCGGATTTTCGCCGGATACGGCCTCGGCGCAGATAAATTGCAAATACAAAATGAGCACAAGCCAATGGAGTACTTGGACGGATTATTATAACGCCTGCGCTCCTGAGATGAAGACGACATTCGCTTATACGAAAGGACCTGACGGTTCTCCGGCAGCAAATTGTGTGGTGGACAATACTCCGTTTGACCGAATTTATGACGACTATAATTGTCCCGGATCGTCAGGAACAAGAGTTGAGTGGACCAGCTGTACAAACCTTTACAATCATCGCCTATTGATGGATATGCAACCAACCATAGGTTTGCCAGGCTTCACCGATTGTAGTTTTACTGCAGAATATTTCGAGGATGAGCCTGATTAGATAAGGCGATAAGAGGGGTTTCCCCGCACAGGATTATTGCGGGGAAACCTGGGGTAAAGCAATCATGTTAAAATGCGAAAAATCTGCGGCAATCGTCTTTTTAGGAATTACCATATTTAGTGTGCAGAATATGCATGCCGACGAAAACCGCTGGTCTACCAACGGTCCTCACGAGGCCAAGGTTACCACCCTCGCAATCGATCCCAGAGACAGTCAGCGAATATTCGCTGGAACTGTCGAAAACGGTCTATACCTTAGCACTGATGGCGGGGAGAGCTGGTCGCATGTGGACGACGATACCCTGGACAAAACAGTATACAATATCGAATTTAACCCGTCAGGTCCCGATACGATGTACATTGCGACTTTCAACGGAATGTACAGAAGCTTTGACGGAGGGTTAAGTTGGGGCTTGATGAGGCCGCCGGGTTATTGGTACAGCGACTACAGCGATATAGAAGTTCATCCTGTTCATCAAAATATAATTTTAGCTGGTGCCGGTCTTGCCACCGGCTATAGATCGACTGACGGGGGAGACAGCTGGATTCATCTCGATTTGCCATGGATAGCCGTCATGGATATTAAAACAGATCCCCTGAGGCCCGACACTATGTATCTTGCTTCTCAATCCTGGCATTACGGGTTTTCAGTAATGCGAAGCGAGGATCTGGGCGTCAACTGGTATTCAGTTCACAACGACCTGGATTCAGGTTTAGTATCATGGGATCTTCAGATCGACCCGACAAACAGCGATATTCTTTATCTTGCAGGAAGTAGATATCCGTTCACAGACCGCGGAATTTGCCTTGAGAAAACTACGGATGCCGGTAACGACTGGTTTGATATTACTCCGGACGGACTTATAGAATATCATATATGGTCTATTGCTATTCCCCCCTTTAACAGCCAAACTCTATATGCCTGCACCCGTGCAAACGGAGTATTAAAAAGCACGGATGGAGGTAACTCCTGGAGCGAAATAAATAACGGACTAAGCGCCAGGAGCGTATTCGAGATGAAGATTGACTCCATCTCCTGCTTTTTGTATATAGGAACCACCTTTCACGGAGTATTTCGTTCCACGAATGATGGTGCCAGCTGGGAAAAGATCAGCGAGAATATCAACCAGGCAGAGTGCATGGATTTAGCCGTTAACCGGAGAGATGCGGACACTGTTTATGTCGCTACTCGGGGCGGGGTATATCGTTCATCAGACGGGTGCGTAAGTTGGCAAAAAGTTGAATTGGAGAATCCCTATTATTTTACCGAATCTCACGGAGTTGAAATAGACCCTTACAATCCGGATTATATCTATATAAGTTATTTCGATCACGAGAGGATCGGCCCGGATGGAATATTCAGATCGGCTGATGGCGGCCAGACATGGGACACTCTCACCTCAGGCCTGGCGCCCGGCGGGCTGTACCGCAAAATGGCTATTTCCGATCTCGGGGATGGAACAAGGAGATTATTCCTGGCCGGAATTGGAGTATATTACTCTGACGATCTTGGCGAAAACTGGCAGCTCTGCGGTGGTGAACTTCCTTCAGATTATTATTACTGGATTATCGAAGCAAGCCGGGTCGATCCGGAATTGGTTCTCACAGCCAATGGCCGCGAGCCAAATCTGATATATCGTTCATTCGATGCCGGCAATATTTGGGCGCCGGTCTCCGCTCCGCCAGGAGCCGGAACAATCATCACCATTACCTGCGATCCCGTTAATTGGCAGATCATATATGTCTGCAAAAATGGCGCTGGCGTTTTCAAATCAATAAATTGCGGCAATAGCTGGGTTGATATCACCAATAATTTGCCTCGTTCTCCCGATTTCTTCACTGCTTCGGGAATTGCCGTCAACCCCCTTAATCCGCTCAATCTATATGTCAATTCGCAGTACGAAGGAATTTTTGTTTCGCATGACGGCGGCCAGAGCTGGGAAGATTTCAACGAAGGATTGGATACACAATACTATGAGGCGATAACCATAATTCCGGAATCCGACACCAACCGTATTTATCTTGCCACCTACCCCAAATCCGTCTGGTCCATCACCAGAACTCCGACAGCCATCGACGATGAAATCTCTCCGCCAGATGATTTTATCGCATTATCGAATTACCCCAATCCCTTCAACGCCGCCACCGTCTTTAATTACACTATCAATAAATCAGGGCTTATCACCATCGATATCTACAACCTTCTCGGACAGCGCGTGGAGACCATCTTCGACGGCATCCAGCGGGCCGGGCGTCATTCCGTCACTTGGGACGCCTCCGCCCATCCCTCGGGCGTCTATTTCGCCCGGCTGAAAACGGCCGATGGCGAGAAGAATATCAAGATGGTCCTGTTGAAATAGGATGCCCCGTATTTGCATCGGGTCGGGCGGCCCGACGCCGCATATAATGTTGTCAAATCCACGGGGGTTTTGACCTATTGTTCCCCTGAACAATAATATTTGACATATACCCTGTCCGCGTTAAATTTACCGCGTGAGCGAATCGGACGATCGGAAATTCATCCGCCTGGCTTTGAAGGAGGATGTTCGCAGCGGGGATATCACCACCAAAGCTGTGGCTCTAAGAGGGAAACGCGGCAAAGGAGAGGTGGTCGCCAAAGAGCATGGAGTCATCTCCGGTCTCGGGCCATTGCGAGAAGTATTCAAGCTCCTCTCCCCTGCGTTCGGATTCAGGATTCGCAGGACGGACGGGCAAAAAGTCAAGCCTGGCGAGCGGGTGATCGAGATCAGCGGGCCGCTGGACAAGATGCTTATCGGCGAGCGAACGTCTATGAATATTCTCTGCCACCTTTCCGGCGTGGCCACCTTAACACGACAATTCGCCGACAAGATCAGCGGGCATAAAGCAAAAATTCTCGATACCCGCAAGACGATGCCGGGGATGAGGGCCTGGGAGAAGGCGGCGGTAAGGCACGGCGGCGGGGAGAGTCATCGTTTCGGCCTTTTCGACATGTACCTGATCAAGGAGAACCATATCGCCGCGGCCGGGGGGCTGGAGAAAACGTTGAAAGCGGTCATCAAGCATAAGAGGACGAACGTGGCGAATATTTAATTCGAGGTGAGGAATCTCGATGAGCTGAGGCGGGCTTTGGCTTTGGATCCCGACTTTATCCTGCTGGATAACTTCACCATATCCAATATGAAAAAAGCGGTCAGGCTGGCCCGATCGATAGGCAATGATGTTATTTTGGAAGCGTCAGGGAATGTCAGTCTAGAAAACGTCGCCGGGATTGCCGCCAGCGGCGTGGATCGTATTTCAATCGGGCGAATTACTCATTCGGCTCCCGCCCTTGATCTCTCCTTCAAGGTTCGGCCTGCGTGAATCAGCCTCCCGTTCGCAGCGACATGGAGGAATCGCTGGTGTTGAATGCCATTCTCGATTCGTCGGGCAAGAAGATTTTCTTAAAGGATCTCCAATCGATAACCGGCCTCGAACGCGGGATAATCAAAAGATGTATTGAGAACTTGAGAGAGTCGGGGATAGATATCGACGGACGCGGCGGATTTTCAATCGACAATCTGCCGGACATTGTCAATACTCCCGTGGTCTTATGCGGGCTGAAAAGCAGGATTCTGGGACGAAACGTATTTTCCTATAAGAGAATCGGATCGACAAACGAAACGGCTCAACGGCTGGCCGAGTCGGGCGCACCCGAAGGGACCCTTGTTGTCGCCGACAGGCAAACCAGAGGAAGAGGCCGGTTGGGAAGGAAATGGCATTCCCCCCCGGGCCTGGGGCTTTATTTTTCCCTGGTTCTCCGCCCTATTATTTCGCTCGATCTCTTGCCGGGTTTATCGCTAGTGGCGGCTCTCTCGCTCTGCCGGGTGATCGAACGGCTGGACAACCTTCATCCGCAGATTAAGTGGCCCAATGATTGTCTTATAGACTCTCAAAAAGCAGCCGGCATCCTGACCGAGATCTCCGCGGAACTTGACCGGATCGACTACGCAGTCATGGGAATCGGAATAAACGTGAATCATCAGAAAAAGGACTTTCCCTTAAACCTCCGTTCCAGGTCCACATCGCTGGCCCTGAAGACCGGCGTTCGACAGAATCGCGCCGGCTTTCTGCGTGAATTTTTGTTTGAATTCGAGAAAGACTACCACAATTTCGTGAGATACGGGATTCGATTCATGGGCCGGGCCCTGGTGGAAAGATCGTCGGTTCTGAATAGGCGGATTATTGTGAGATTCGGCAGGAAGAAGTTTACCGGCACAGCAATCGGTTTTGATCAGAACGGGGCGCTGCGGCTGAAAACCAAAGATGGAGTTACAACAGTCTCCGCGGGAGAGGTCACGTTGCGTCGATGATGTCAATAATCATGCGGGAATCGAGACGTCAAAATAAAAAGGCGGGAAAAATCCCGCCTTTTGCTGACAGCGCCGTTGGGTTACCCGTTGCCAATCGAAGAAGTCGCGCCGTTGTCGCGCTGGTGTCTGGGTTCCGAACAATCGAGCGGCGTTGCGTTCCGCTCGAAACTTGGATACGTGGACTCGCAAATTTCAAGGAACCTGACACTTTTTTCGCCGTATTCGGCGTTATTAACAACTCTTACGATCACAAACACCGATCATTCCGATCGAGTTCCCAGCGATTCCTATTTTTCAAGGAAATTATCATCGGAGCGTATCGCGGTGGAACAGAACGTGCACTTAAACCGTTTATAATTATGACGATACGATAAGAGGGGCTTTATTGTGAGAAAGACTCTGATTCCGATAATATTAACGATTTTCTCCATTTATTCTCTTTCCTTCGCGGCCGGAATCCTTATTCCCATGGATCTCTCTCAGACCGACCATCTGAAGGCTTACGGTGTCGCTTACGGGTGCCTTGAAAACGGCATAAGTGTCCAGTGGTTATTGAATTACAGGGGTGGATCGTTTCTGACCGACGACCTACCCCAGATCGCGGAGGTTTGCCGTCTCAAGGGCGTTTCATTCCAGAAAGTCAGCGGTGTTGACGAGGCCGCGATTATGGCCACTATCGAGGAGAACAATATGGAGTCGGTATTGTTGGAGAAGGCGCCTCGGATAGCCATCTACGCTCCGCCGTCGCGAAAACACGAACCCTGGGACGACGCCGTAAACCTGGCCTTGGAATATGCCGAAATCCCATTCGATATTGTCTGGGATCCGGACGTGCTTCTGGGCAAATTGAGCGAATATGACTGGATTCATCTTCACCACGAGGATTTCACCGGCCAATACGGCAAGTTCTACGCGGCCTATAGGGAGACGATCTGGTATAAGCAGGATAAGGCGTTAAACGAGACTACCGCCCACGAGCTCGGCTATAAGAAGGTATCAAGGCTGAAGCTCGACGTGGCCGAGGCGATCGAGCAATATGTCGCCGAAGGCGGATTCCTGTTTGCCATGTGCAGCGCTACCGATACCTACGATATCGCCCGGGCCGCCTGGCGGACCGATATAGTGCCGGCGGAGTTCGACAATGATTACATCGATCCCGACTACAAATCCAAGCTCGATTATTCGCGCACGTTCGCGTTCGAGAATTTCGATATAGTCATCAATCCGGCTATCTACGAGCATTCCGATATCGACACCACGCCGATCAGGGGCGGAGTGAGACTCACTCCAGAATCAGATTATTTTTCCCTGTTCGACTTCTCCGCCAAGTGGGACCCCGTGCCGACCATGCTGGTACAGAATCATACCGACATGGTCAACGGCTTCTGGGGGCAATGCACGGGCTACAGGAAGGACTTGATCAAACAAAGCGTGATCATCATGGCCGAGACTCCCGGGAATAACGAGGCCAAGTATTTGCACGGCAATCACGGCAAAGGGACTTTCACCTTCCTCGGAGGTCATGATCCAGAGGATTACCAGCATCGAATCGGCGACCCCCCGACTGATCTGCGTTTACACAAGCATTCCCCCGGTTATCGTCTCATCTTGAACAATGTCCTGTTCCCGGCCGC
>CAZDAH010000051.1:4569-9528 GCA_964503405.1 uncultured Ignavibacteria bacterium | reverse complement strand
CAATAAGAAGGAGATGAAAACCTGATGGGCGAAAGACGCAAGCTCACAAAAGGACGTCTCGGCTTCGTCAGCGTCGCGGTGCGGGGAGGGTTCGACGATCTTCTGCGGTTCGCGATCGACCGCGGATTCGGGATCGTGCAGATCGGCATGGACACCGGCGGATTTTTCCCTGAGGGGATCGACGCCGCCGAACGGGGAAGGGTAAAGGATACATACGCCCGCAGCGATATCGCGTTATGCTTTCACGGCCCTTCGGATATTCCGCTGATGAATCGTCACACCAAAATCAGGCTGGCGGGGCTTGAACGCTATTATGAAATGATCGATCTGGCTGTGGATCTGGGCGGAACGCATTTTGTCATTCACCCCGGACGGCTGGCGTTCTACTCTGTCTCCAAGAACGAGATCATTTTTATGGAGCGCAGGATTCCCACTTTGCATGTCAGGCTGTTCGAGGATTCGCTTATCAGGCTGCTCGATTACGCAACTAATAGAATTTCGCTGTGCATGGAGAACACGTACGCTCTCCCCTTTCCCTTTTTGAAGGTGGTCGGAAAGCTCGCCCGTGAGAAGGGGCTTGGTCTTGTTTGGGACGCCGGGCATACCGAACTGGCCGCGCCCGCCGCGCGGGAGAGAATTATCAAGTTCTTCCAGGAGAATGTCAGGCACGTGAAACTGGCGCACCTTCACGACGTTGTCGACGGTTCCGACCACAGGGAACTTGGCGCCGGCAAAGTCAATATCGAAGGTTACCTGGAGTTATTCAACACTATAGGCGTGGATATCATCCTGGAGATATTTCCCCAGGAGAGACTTTTAAGGTCGATCGAATATTTGAGGAATCTTCGTCCGGCTAAAACCAGGCGGGAATAAAGCCAAATGAGCGGCCGCAAAGCATATGCGTACTTATTTCTATTGACAGCCCTGGCGCTGCCGTCCTTCGCACATGGCGCTGTCGAGTGTTCCGTTTGCGGATCATCGATAAGCGGGAAATATTACGTATCGTCGCGTCAGCAGGTGATTTGCACCGACTGCAATTCCAGGTACGCGGCCTGTTCCGGATGCGGACTGGTATCTAATTCGGGAATGCCGGTCGACGGCATCAGTTTTTGCCGTGAATGCTACCTTAAGCTTCCGCTGTGCGGCATCTGCGGAAAGAAGATAACCGGCGGATACAATCGTTATCCTGACCTTGGAATCGACGTATGTTTCGACTGCGAGAGGACAAGCTCCAGGTGCGACAATTGCAATAGCCCGTCGAAAAACCTCATGGTTGTCGGTCAGTCGAGCCTATGTCAACTATGCGCGGCAAAAACGGCTCGCTGTCGCAGCTGCGGAAACGCCCTTCTCAGCGAATTCAAGTATTTCGAGGGGAACGAGGCTTTCAAATACTGCTCCGATTGTGTCTCGGCGTACCCCGCCTGCGCCGACTGCGGAGCGCCGTCGGGATCGCGGGGCAGCTTACTCGACGATAATCGGCATTTATGCCCGGATTGCGCCGCCGCGGCCCTGTTCGATCCTGCGCTGGTTACTCCCATAAAGAACTCCGTGCTGGGTTTTATGGCGAATAATCTCGGCATGTTTGTCAGACATGAGATTACCTACGCTCTAAAGGGCAAGGATTTCCTCGAGGTAAAATCGGAGCATACCCATGGAGACTTAAACGGCCTGTTTTATCGCCGGGGGGACGAATACAATATTTACGTTCTCTACGGATTGCGCGAGAAGGACCTGATCTGGGTCATCGCCCATGAGATTACCCATGCCTGGCAGGCCGAGAATACCAGCGGCAATCTAAAACCTGATGATCGCGAGGGGTTCGCTCAATGGACAGCTTACGAGGCGTTGAGATTTTTCGGATACGGTACATTCGCCGAGACCCTGACCAACGGGAATACGTCGTACTCACGAGGGCTTCGAAGGATGCTCGAGATAGAGAAAAGCTACGGGCCGACTGCCGTAATAAAGTACATTAATTCGCAATAGATCGGCTGTTGATTAGTAGACATCCTTCATGATATTATCCCGGCGCGAATGATTCGCGATAACGGATAAGGAACTGTTCGATGACAAAAATCAGGAAACTCGATCTGCTGGCCTTCGGCGCCCATCCCGACGACGTGGAGGTGGGATGCGGGGGGCTGCTGATCAAATTAAATAAAAGAGGCTACGAGTCCGGCCTGGTGATTCTGACTCAGGGGGAAATGGGCACAGGAGGCACGGTCGAAATTCGAAAGAAAGAGGTTGTCGAGGCGGCCGGGATTATGGGGACTGAGATTGTCGCCCACCTCGACATGGGCGATTGCAAGGTCGAGGATAATTACGAATCGAGGCTTATCGCCGCCGAATATATCCGCAGGCACCAGCCGTCGATAGTGCTGGCTCCCTGGTGGCAGGGGGGCCATGGCAAAAGGCAGTCGCATCCCGATCACCTGGCCTGCGGACGGCTGGTCATGAACGCAGTCAACTACGCGACATTTAAAAAGCTCCCTATCGATCTTCCGCCGCACAGGGTCAAGGCGCTGTTTCATTACATGCTTCCGACGGAAACGCCGCCGACCTTCGTGGTCGATATCACCGACGAATTCGATCAATGGATCAAGGCGCTATCGGCGCATAAAACGCAATTTTTAAATCCGGAAAAGGATCGCGATTATTTGTGGGTGTTGGAATCGATGGCCAGAATGTACGGCAATCAGATCGGAACGAAATATGGGCAGGGGTACGCTATTGGAGAGCCATTAAAGATCGAAGACCCCTTCTGCCTGGTCGGCGCCTGCTCGCGCGTGCCGGAGATGCTCATAGAGAAGAAGGGAAGCGACGAGGAGTAGAATCAACTTTCCCTGAATCTTGGTGTCCAATATATTGGTATATTATGTGTTGGAGTGTCGAATGGCTAAAATCACGAGCGGAGTGGATTAGATGAAAAAGACGTTTTCAATAATAGTCGTAATCGCTGTTCTGGCAATAACCTACTTTGTCTGGAAACCGTTCGAGTCGGAAGCCAATACCGCCGGCGGGGCCACGAAGATCTCCACTGCCGTGGTCGAGAAGGGGAATCTGATCATTACAGTGAATTCCACCGGCGTGGTGGAGCCGATCCAGACGGTTGAACTGAAATCCAAAGCATCGGGAGAGATTATCGAGCTTCCCATAGAAGAGGGCGACTTCGTCAAAGCCGGTCAGTTGATCGCCCGTCTCGACGCCACCACCATGAAGAATGGTTTCGACCAGGCCGAGGCCGACCTGCAGGTGGCCAAATCGAATCTCTCCCTTGTGGAAAAGTCAGTGGAACGTCAGGCCGAGCTTTACAGACAGTCATTGATCTCGGAACTCGAATATGAGAATGCCCTCCTTGACAAGGAAAGGGCCAATTCAGACCTGGTCAAGGCCAGGGCAAATCTCGAGGAGGCTCGTGAGCGGCTGGCAGAAACGGTGATCAAATCCCCCATTGACGGCATTATTCTGCAGAAATTGGTGGAGACCGGCCAGATAATCGCATCCGGTATCTCCGCGGTATCGGGGGGGACAACCATCGCCACAGTGGCCGACCTGAAACGGGCCTACGTCAAGACAGCGGTTGACGAAGTGGATATCGGGCAGATCAGCCCCGGGCAGAGAGCTGCGATCGCGGCCGAAAGCTATCCCGACCGCGAGTTCACCGGCGAGGTCCTGCGAATTCATCCCCAGGCTCGGGCCGAGCAGAATGTCACCACGTTCGACGTGACCATAGAGGTGGATAACGGCGAGGGTTTGCTCATGGCCGGCATGAACGCCACGGTCGAGATTACGGCCGGATTCAGGGAAAGTGTCCTCCTTGTGCCGCGTGAGGCATTAACAGACGCCCGCAGTCTCTCGAGAATGGCCGGGGGCAACGGCGGTTCTCGACCCGGGACGACCGGGCCCGGAAGGAGCCGGGAAGGCGGCTCGCGCGAGGGGCAGGGAAATGACTCGCAAGCAGGCGCCGGACACAGACCCGACAATAACGGCAACACAAACCCCACGAAAATGGTGATCGTGACCAACAAAGGCCAGCAGGAACCTCGTCAAATCGAGATTGGGCTTTCCAACTTCGAACAAGCCGAGGTAATCTCCGGACTCTCACTCGGAGATACGGTGCTGACGTCGGTAACGTCAAAGGCCCTGCAGGACCGCGAGGCGTTTCTGGAGCGAATGAGAAGCTGGAATCAGATTCCCGGCATGGAGCGTTCACGTCGATGAAGTGGGGCGAGTTCTTCAACGTCAGCCTGACGTCGCTGCACGCCAACCGGGTGCGTTCTCTTTTGACCATGCTCGGAATCATCATTGGAGTGGGCGCGGTCATAGTCATGATCTCGCTTGGTCAGGGAGCCAAGAAGGCTGTATCGGACAGGCTGGAAGCTTTGGGCACAAATTTATTATACATCCGGTCGGGTCAGCCGCATATGCGGGGAGTGCACATGGCCGCCGGATCGTATCAACGTCTCGACGAGCGCGATCTGCGGCGTCTGAAGGTGGAGATCACCGCCTGCGACGTCGTTACCCCGGAGATCAGGGGCAACCAGCAGATCATTTACGGCAACAAGAACTGGAATACGTCGGTCACGGGAACCGGCCCCGAATATATGGAGATCCGCAATTACACGCTGGCCGAGGGGTACGGGTTTACGGAGCAGGACGTTTACGCCATGAAGCGTGTGGCGGTGATAGGGCCGACCGTGGCCGAGAATCTGTTCGATAAATCCAGCCCCATCGGCAAATCGATCCGTATCGGACGTATCAAATTCGAGGTCATCGGGGTGACCGAGCCGAAAGGCATTTCCGGCGGGTGGCAGGATTTCGACGATATGATCCTCATTCCATATACCACCGCCCAGAAGAGAGTATTCGGCAAGGACAACCTCGACCGTTTCGTAGCCCGTCTGAAAGACGAATCACTGACCAACACCGCCTACCTGGAGATTTAACACGTCCTGCGCA
>CAZDAH010000051.1:0-4559 GCA_964503405.1 uncultured Ignavibacteria bacterium | reverse complement strand
CATACAATCGCAGTCCGACTATGCCAGCGCCAGGGAGGAGACCACCGAGACGATGACCTATCTTTTAGCCGGCGTCGCCCTAGTATCATTGCTTGTCGGCGGCATCGGCATCATGAATATCATGCTCGTATCGGTTACAGAGCGGACTCGCGAGATCGGGGTGCGCTTGGCGGTCGGAGCCCGTCGACGCGACATCATGATACAATTCGTCATGGAATCGATCACCCTTTCCCTGCTCGCCGGTATTGTGGGCATACTCATCGGGATCGGCGGATCCTACGGCCTGACCGAGTTTTTCGGCTGGAGCACGTTTGTTCCGCTCGGCGCGGTTGCCCTGTCATTTATTTTCGCCTTCTCGGTGGGCTTGTTCTTCGGCATCTACCCCGCCCGCAAGGCCTCCCGCCTCGATCCGATCGAGGCGCTGCGCTGGGAGTAGGGATTAAGTTGCGCTTGACCGCGTTCATTTATTTTATTAGGAGTCATATGGAGAAGAAAATATGAGATTTTTGCTCGAATATGGGCTTAATAGTCCGATAAGTAAAAAACGCGATGATATCGTTTATAAAGAGGGCAAGAAAGAGATTATTTTCAATTTTAATGGGGAGAATGGCTATACGCAATCTCCGAACATAAAGTTTATCGTTCCTGCGCGAGATTTCGATGACGCAAAGAAGATAAGCGATGAATTCGCTTTGCCATATATAGAAAAGCTAATCATGGTATATAGAATAAAACTCGTGATTTCCCCAATCCATTATATCCTCCAAGGGAAGATTGGCGAAAAGAATAGGTCTTGCAGAGTATGGAAGCTATGGAAAAGAGGCATTCAGCTGCACGAGGAGCAATTTACTCAACGGTCAGTAGAATCCCTATTCAACACTGAATTTGCCAATTATAATAAGAGCGCCGTTGGTCATTTTAGGTTCGCATGCTTTTCTTCTTCAGCGATTGACCGTTTTAGAAACCTCAGACTGGCGCTTGAGTCGCTTATCCCTCCAAGAAAGCCACCGAAGGTTAGAAAATGTGAATATTGCTCGTCCGAACTGTTCTGTAAAAAATGTGACAACGCCAGTACTGTTACAGGAGTTTTGGATGATGATATTAAGGAGTTTTGTAAGGAAAATGGCCTTTTTGGATTAGGAGACTTCGCTTCTATTGATGAGATTCTTAAGTTGCGACACAAGGCATTTCACGCAACCCCAATAGAAGAAATATATGACCATGATTTGGAATGGATTAATCAGAGCCTTGAGTTTGGATTAGGATTTTATTTTACTGAAGGAACTCAATACATTCCAGTGGAACCTGATTACGGAAGACACTATCGCCAAGACTTCGAGTTTAATACAAGATTCCCCCATGAAGAGTTTCCAAGAGATTTTCCCAAAGAAGTATATTGGCGAAAATTAATTTATTCGCCTCCTGAAGATGAATAGACAGGTGACAATACCATGCCGTAGGTGCGGGGTTCATCCCCGCACGCCCACCAAATAAGATGGCCGACCACGGGTCGGCCACTACATTCGGGATTGTCGAATGTATTTTCTCGCTAAATAACTTCCGATTTGGGCACCTTGGCCACGTCGATGACCTTATCCCCCTTATCCAAGCCGATCAGACGGACTCCCTGGGTCGCTCTGCTCATCGAACGGATCGAACTCACTCCGATTCGGTTGACTATGCCCCGCTGGGTGATGAACAGGATTTCGTCTTCGTCGACGACTTCCTTGACAATCACCACCTCGCCGTTGCGCTCGGTGGCCCGAATATTGATCACACCCTTTCCGCCGCGGTTGGTGACCCTGTAATCGGCGATATCGGAACGCTTGCCGTAGCCGTTCTCGGTGACGGTGAGCAGAGTCGATTCACGTTTCACGACAACGGCAGAAATCAAGTAATCCTTCGAGGCGAGATTAACCCCCCGTACGCCATAGGCTGTCCTGCCCATGGCTCTCACAGCCGTCTCTGGGAATCTCACCGCTTGCCCCTTGCGGGTGGCCAGAATGATATCGCAGCTACCGTCGGAAAGCCCGGCCTCTATCAGCCTGTCGTCGTCGGGCAGGCTCATGGCGATGATACCGTCGCGGCGAGGATTGGAAAAGGCCGAGAGCTCGGTTTTCTTGATCTGCCCTTTTCTCGTCACCAGGACTATAAATTCGTCGGATTCAAAATTCTTTACCGGCACGAAGGCTGAAATGGAATCGTCCTTTTCCACGCCGATCATATTGACGATCGCTTTCCCCTTGGCCAGCCGTCCCCCCTGCGGAATCTCATGAACTTTGAGCCAGTGACATCGTCCCCTGCCCGTGAAAAAGAGGATGTAATGATGGGTGGAGGCGACGAACATGTGCTCCAGGAAATCCTCTTCTTTCGTCTCCATTCCCCGCATGCCGCGGGTGCCTCGGTTCTGCTTGCGGTAAGCCGATATGGACAGCCGCTTGATATAGCCGGAATGCGAGATGGTGACGATCATATCCTCTTCGGCGATCAGGTCCTCGATGGAGAAATCCTCGTCGATCTCCTCCTCGATGATCTGAGTGCGCCGCGGGTCGCCGAATTTGTCTTTGAGCTCGACCATCTCGTCCTTGATGATCTGCATCCGTTTCTCCTCGGAGGCCAGAATGCTTTTCAGCTCCTCGATAAGCTTGATGGTTTCCTCGTACTCGGCAATAATTTTATCCCTTTCAAGTCCGGGCAATCTTTGCAGACGCATCTCCAGTATGGCTTGAGCCTGAATTTCGGAGAGCTTGAATCTCTGAATCAGCCCTTCTTTGGCGGACGCCGGGTCTTTCGATTTCTTTATCAGCTCGATTATGGCGTCGATATTATCCAGGGCGATTTTGTAACCTTCGAGTATATGCGCCCGTTTTTCAGCCTCGTCCAGATCGTATCGAGTCCGCCTGACGATAATCTCATGTCTGTGGGCTATGAACTGCCTGAGAAATTCCTTCAGGCTCAGTATGCGCGGCTGGCCGTTGACCAGGGCCAGCATGTTCATTCCATAGGTGGTCTGCATCTGAGTCATCTTGAAAAGCTGATTTAAGACCACCTCGGAGTTGGCGTCTTTCTTCAGTTCTATGACAATACGCATTCCGTCGCGGTCCGATTCGTCGCGAAGATCCGAGATGCCCTCGATTCTCTTATCCCTGACCAGATCGGCGATCTTCTCGAGAAGGTTGGATTTGTTGATCTGGTAGGGGATTTCTGTTACTATTATGCTCTGACGGCCGCTTTTCTGAATCTCCATGTTGGCTTTGGCCCTGATGACAAATCGTCCCCTCCCGTTGAGATATCCGGCGCGCATGCCGGCCACGCCAAAAACGAAGCCTCCAGTGGGGAAATCCGGACCCTTGATAAGCTCCAGAAGCTCCGAATCGGGCAGTTCGGGATCGTCAATAAGCGCGGCTATGCCGTCGACAACCTCCCCCAGGTTATGAGGCGGGATATTGGTAGCCATTCCCACGGCAATACCCGACGATCCGTTGCAGATGAGATTGGGGAATTTCGAGGTAAGCACGGTCGGCTCCTCGCGGGTTTCGTCGTAGTTGGCCATCATGTCGACCGTCTGCTTGTCCAGGTCGATAAGCATTTCCATGGCCATGGGCGTCAGCCTGGCCTCGGTATATCTCATAGCCGCCGCTGAATCGCCGTCGATGGAGCCGAAATTGCCCTGACCGTCGACAAGAACATAGCGCATATTGAAATCCTGGGCCATGCGCACGAGGGTCGGATAAACCACCTGCTCGCCGTGCGGATGGTAATTTCCGGAAGTGTCTCCGGCGATTTTGGCGCATTTGCGGTACGGTCTTCCCGGCGCCAAGTTCAGGTCTCTCATGGCCACGAGAATTCTCCTGTTCGACGGTTTCAGACCGTCGCGTACGTCAGGCAGCGCGCGGTTGGTAATGACCGACATCGAATAATCGATATAAGAGGACTTCATTTCATCCTCGATGAAGACCATCGAGATATTTTCAGATTCCAGGGGCATTTATCCTAACTCCTTCCATTCACTCTTAAAATTATATTATACGCTATACACAGCTTTGATTCAACAAAATAATAATATATTTTCAGCTATAACTATTTGTTGTACAATGGATTACGAATGGAGTGGTCGATTTTGGCGCTATCTGCGGTGTTGATAAACCATTCGATGCAAATGCCGTATGGCGTAAATTGAGAATTTATCTCGGCCATATAGGGACGGTGACGGCAAACCCGATTTTCACCAACGAGATTACCGCGTCGAATGTCCCTTCCTGAAAATCCTTGCTGATATCATAGCCGATCGCGAAAAGCAGCGAGTTGTCGCAACCGGCAATCGATTGGGCCAGCCTGAAATCGATAGTGCCCGCACAGCGGGTGCTCGTTCCGAGTCTGTACCAGGGCCGCTTCAGGCCGAATGATATTTCCGCCTTCCTGCGGGCTCCGGAGTTCTCGTCACTGGGACTGAGGACCTCGATCAAGTCGAGATAGGCGACATACTGCTTTTTCGGGGCGTGGACGTAATCTTCCGGATGAAGGAAATCGGAGTAGGGTCGCAGCGAGAAATCGTCGAA
>CAZDAH010000050.1:19952-20763 GCA_964503405.1 uncultured Ignavibacteria bacterium | reverse complement strand
AATATCTGCTCGATCATCTGATCCTGAACCCTCATGTACCGCCCGGTAAGAGGATCGGCCTCAGGGGTGAGGTAGCGCATCGTCCGTCTGCGCTTGTCGAAAAACTTCTTTTCCGGGCGGTAGTATATAATCGAGCCCCGTCGATCCACCGGCACCCACGAGATTTGATCGTCCTCAAGTTCTATATTAAGGTTCATCTGATGTTTGAGCTGCAGTATATACCAATCTGTATTCAGCAGACTGAGGTTCACGACCCTGACATCCCTGCGTATCCGTTCCACTTCCTGCAGATACCACAGGGGAAACGTATCGTTGTCGCCGTTGGTAAATAAGATGGAGTTGGCTTCGCAGGATTGCAGAATATTAAAAGCGTAATCGGCCGGCACGTAATCTTTCGACCGGTCGTGCCCTTTGAAATTGGCCGAAATCGTATTCATGGGTATCGCCAGGAATAACAAGCCGGCCGCTCCGAATGCAATATAGCGTCCCAGCTTGCTCCGCCCGGATTCTCCGAATTTCAATCCGCTTCCCAGAAGATATAGAAGCGAGGACATCCCCGTGCCGATAATTACGGCGAACATGATGAATCCCGGAGTGAAAAAATAATCACGCTCCCTGACTTCGAGCGGAATGGCGGTACTGGGATTCGTGGGATCGGGACGAGTGCCGTCGGCGAAATTCATGTAAAAGACGAGCATCACCGATCCGAGGATAAATATCACGAATATCAGAAGAGCCGGATGAAACTGCCGTCGCTTGATCAGGAAATAAGCGCCCCAGACGATTCCCCAGATGCCGAGTCCGAAAAGCA
>CAZDAH010000050.1:11990-19942 GCA_964503405.1 uncultured Ignavibacteria bacterium | reverse complement strand
TTGGAGGCGTATTGATCCCAGAAATACCCGCCGAAACCCATATTCTCATGCCTCCCGAACTGGTTGGTCAGCCGCCCGCGCCGATAAAACATGCGGGTGATCATGGACTCCTGGCCGTACTGCTTGCGTTCCAGGAAAGCCACGAACCTGGAGAGGGTCGAGGGATCGTTCTCGTTGATGGCGGGATCCTGCACGGCGCGTATCGGAATATATACATGATTCGAATATCCCAATATGGCCACGGCGAATAGAGCGAACGCCAGTCCGTAATTCCGTCGTCCGGAGGACGCCGACGATCTATTCTTAAAGACCAGGTAACCTGAAAGCAGAAATCCCGCCAGCATGAGAAATATCCAGATTACGTACGAATTATCCTGCACCCATGGTATCATCAGACCGATTATAAAATAGAACGGCACGGCCACCGAAAAAAGCACGGCCCAGGTGATCCAGTACGACGGATCTCTCATTTTCTCTCTGTCCACAAAGGCGAAAAACAGCACGAATGCCGGTACCACCAGAAATCCTGTAAGATGGATCCCGATACTCAGGAACAGCAGATATGTTATCAAAATCAACAACCGGTCCGAACCCCCGGCCTCCTTCTCGTCGGCCCACTTGACAGCCAGGTAAATGCACAGCATCATTACCAGCATGGCCAGGCCGTAAACTTCGGTCTCCACAGCGTTGAACCAGAACGTGCTGGAGAAAGCCAATATCAGCGACGATGAAAAGGCGCCGATCTTTATCCCTATTCGTCCCAAAAGCGGATTGGAAACCGCAGTGAAGGGCAGACGGCGGCATACCCTCACCACCAGCAGATAAGCCACAAGGGCGGTCAGAGAAGACGAAAGCACGGATATAACATTGGTTCTTTGGGCAATATTCTCGAACATCCCCGGGATAATAAAAAATCGCCCTATAATTACAAAGAACGGGGTTCCCGGCGGATGGGGATTGCCCAGGATATTGGCGGCGGCGATGAATTCCCCGCAGTCCCAAAATGACAGGGTCGCGGCCATCGTCTTAAAATAGATAACCAAGGGCACAAGAAGGCTCAGGGCGCCGAACACCACGGATATTCTTCGCTCAATATCCCAGCTTTGCTTGGAATCAGAGATCACGCACCTCCAGGTCTAGTCACAGCGCGTTAAAATAGTGTTCAATGGCGTTTTTGTCAAATCGTAAAAGGAGATTAAGGCGAGACCCGCATTTACCGATACTGGAGATATGGGAATAGCTTATAAGGAGGCAACATGTTAGCATGGTGCGCGATCCTCTTCCTGCTGGGAATCCTGGCGTTCCTGGACACGATTTTCAATTACGGCGATATTTTTCGGAGAGTGAATTCGGTGGTCTTTATGCTCGTATCTCTGGGGCTTCTTGTCAGAACCAGCATGAAAATGAGGATCAAAAGAATCGAGGGGCTTCTGGCGAGGGTCGCCGAGCTCGAGGAACAGATCGCCCGATCCTCCACCTCCGTCGCTCGCGGCGTTGACAAAGAAAAGGTGTGTTGATCTCAACCTATTTTATCCATCGAACCGATTTGCCTTAGCTTCTGCCGGGCCTTTTCCACAACGGGACCATCGGAAAAATTCTCCAGTATCGTATTAAACGCCGATATCGCCAGAGTGTGGGTATCTTTATCCTGCATATACAAATCCCCGAGCCCGAAATATACTCTGTCGAGATACATCCCTCTGGGAAATAACTCCGCGTAACGCTGCAAACCGTCGATCGCCGTTCCCCTTTCGCCGGAATCGCGGTACAGCATCGCCGCGAAATACAGGGCGTGTTCGGCCAGCGTCGATGCTGTCATAATGCTGTCGGAAAATATCTCGGCGGCCTGATTCGAATTTCCTATCAAGACCTCCCGCAAACCGTCGGCGAAACGATCCAGCGCCGGGTCCGAGTTGATATTCATGCCATCGCCCTGGAGTATTATCAGCCTCTCCAGTGCGTTATTGGCGTAATGATCCCCCGGGTAAGCTTTGACAATGGTTTCGTAGATTGCCTTGGCTCCGGCATAATCGCCTCCGACGAATCTCAGGTCGCCAAACAGAAACATCCCCTTCTGGTTGATTTTCGACTCGCCTCTTCGATCGGTCAATACAGTGAGCACGCTTTCAGCGGCGGCAAAGTTGTCGAGCTTCAGGTAGCACGTTGCCGTTTCGACAGCGGCCATATCCCTTATCTCAGCCATCGCGCCTTCGCCTTGAAGCCCGTCCCATTTGTCGATAGCGCTTCTGCAGTCGCCGAGGTCTTCAGCGTATATAAGGCCCAGCAGGAATGCCGATTGATTCGAGATCACGCGGTTTCCCGCGGCCGTCAGCGGCGTCAGCGCGGCCACGGCCTCGTCGGTAAAGCCTCCTTCCTTTAGGGCTGTGCCTTTTATAAATAAGGCTGTTTCACGGTTGTCGAGCCGCAGCGATACTCTGAAATACTCATCGATCGCCTCCACGGCGGTCGAATAATATTTATTTTCCAGGCAACGCTCGGCGAACTTGCATAACGACCTGCCATCGTCATTGAGCTTTCCGCCTATCCGTTTGTATACTGCGAGAGCGTCGTCAAGCCGCCCCAGCGCCAGATTTAGATCTCCGAGGATTTCCACGAATTCGATCTGCTCCGGATGCATTGCCACCCCTTTTTCCACCGCCTCCACAATATCCGAGGGATCCTCGCTGTCGTTGATGAATCCTCGAATCCTGGTTTTGACAGTGTTGATTCTGCCGGGCGATTGCTCCAGGCTCATGAAAAGCTCGTAAACTGCCTCGGGGTATTTCCTTTGCGCCTCGTACACGCCGGCCAACTCGAAGGAGAACGCGGACTGTGATCCCAGGGCCAGTTTGCCTCGACGATAGGTGTTGACCGCGCCCTCGTAGTCGCCGAACTGCAGCTTGTAATTGGCCACGTACATATATACAGATATATTCGCGCCGTCGATGTTCAAGGCCAGATTCCAGAGCGAGTCGGCCGCCGAAACGTCGTTCTGCAGAAATTTCACGTTTCCCAATTCCGCCAGAAGAAGACCGTCGCCCGGGGTCTTTCTCATTTGTTCGAAAATCATTCTTTCCAATTCCGGATACATTTTCGCCAGAGCGTAAGCTTTCTTGTACATATAATTCAGCTGCGGCTTCTCGCCGTAGGTGCTTTTCATGTGATCGAGGTAGGAGATCGCCCTTTCGAAGTCGCCCAGCCTGAGCAGATTGCCGATGAATTCCATATCCCTTTCCAGGCGAGTCTGCTGCTTTATGACCGGAATCTGGGCGGCCGCGGGAATGACAACGGCGGCCAGGATAACTGCCGCGAAAATGTTTCTTGGCATATTAACGTTCAATCGCCGCCCCTTCATTCAGAAGGGATTTGAAGTACGCCTTGATAAGTCTCTCGTATTTCCTGGGGTAATTTTCTTTTAGCGCTTTCTCCGCAATCCCGGAGAAACGTCCGCCCGCTTCAAAATCTTCCCCGACCGCGGGGCTTCTCCTGGCGACGTCCTCCCCTGTCTCTGATTTTCTTTGCCTGGAATACTCCCTGCGATGAACCGATTTTTGGGCGTCCAGCAAACGCGAGAAAATACGCTCCTGTCTTTCCAGCGTTTTTCGATCAACCTTCGCCCTGGATAGATCATCAGCGACTTCCTTCATCTCCTCCGACAAGGCGTCGAGCCGGCCGAGCAATTCTCCGCGCTCTCCCAACCCCTCGCTCATCTCATTAAGCTGGTCTCTCAACGCGGATTGCTGGGCGGCCAGCTTGCGCATGCCGTTTTGCTGCGACGGCGAAAGTTGCGTGCCCGGTACCGGCATCAGACTTTGGGTTTGCTCGTTTATGCCTCCCTGCTTCTGGGAGATTGCCCCCAGTTTCTGCATCATCTCGGACATTCCGGTACCCGAACAGGACTGCATGGCGTTTTCCTTGGCCTTGAGGAGAATCAGGGCGATCGTGTTCATGTTGCTCATGGCGATCGTCTCCGTCCTGAGGGCCTCGCCCGCCGACCGGCCGTCGAGATGCCGCACCGCTTCAGAGAGGTTATTCAAAAGCTCGCCCGCCAGACGCAACAGGTTTATATTCACGAAGGTCGTCTGTTTCGAGACATCCGAGATCATCTCGACAATCCTGCTTGTAGCCGATTCGATATCCGACTGCTCGTCGGCGAAATCGCGCAGGAACTCGGCCGTTCCTTCGTTCTCGATCGTCCGCCCGATCAATCCTTCCTGGAGCGATGATAGATACAACATATCGTCGATAATCCTCTGCAGGTTGTCAGTGATCTGGCTTTTCATTTGCTCCTGCATGGCAGTCTGGGCCGCCTGCAGGGACGATAATACTTTTTTCAGATTATCTTCGAGCTTCTGCCCCGTTTTCTGGCACGGCCCGCTCTGACCCTGGCACATCTGGCTGTTCATCTGGTTGAAATCCTCGGGAATCTCGGGATTTTTTATCTCCTTTTCGGCCGCCTGCTCCTCTTTATCCGGGACCATATTCGCCTCGGAATCCATCTGTTGAAGCTGTTCGAACTGCTGCTGCAGAGATTCGAACTGCTCGGAGTTTTTCCGGCACATCCCGGCGTTGCCGGCAAGCGACGACGAGTCCGAGGCCGACGCCGTTTTCTCGTTGAGCGCCTGTTGATCGGCAAGAACCTTCTCTGCCAGCTTGGTCAGCAAATCCATCTTCTGTTCGACCGCCAACTGCTTCAAAAGCGACAACGAACGATCGAGGTTCTCCAAAAGCTCCTGCGAGGTCAGCTGAAAATCCTGCAAAGCCTCCCTCAGTTCCTCGGGATCCATATTTTTCAACGCTTCCCGCAGCTTTTCCATCGCCTCCAGCAGTTCCGGCGTGGCAACCTCCTCCATCAGTTCCTGTATCTGACGCATCTTGTCGGCGATTTCTTCGCCCATCAGGCGGTTTTCCTGGAGCCTTTCGAAATTATCCTCCATCTCGTCGGCCAGTTTCTGCATACGCTCGGCAAGATCCTGCTGTTTTTCAAGCGCCTCGCGGGCCGATTGCTGCTTCTCCCAATCGACTTCGGTCGCTTTGAGCATCTCCCGGGAGATATCGTCCAGTTTCTTTTGAAGCTCTTTCTGGTCGTTCATCGCTTTCTCCAGCTCCTCGATCTGGAAATCCTGCGATTGATCGACCTCCGCCAGGATCTCGTCGAGGCTGGGCAGACGGGCCAGGAAGGTGCGGCTCTTGGCCCATTTCGGCCCGTTGACGGTATCGTTGTCGCTCACTTCGCAATAGTAGTAGATCAAATCGCCCGGCATGGGATCGAGCGGGCTGATATCCCAAACGTATTTTACAATCTGCTCGGCGGCCGATTTATCGGCGATATGCACTTCGGTTTTCGATGGTTCCGATTCCCGTCCATCGGAGGCTACCCACCAGACGATATTGAATTTCCCGAACCCGAAATCATCGCCTATGGACGCCTCCAGCGGCAGAACCATCCGCTCGTTCAGATTAACGTCCACCGCGGGGAAAAGGATCTGTATTGACGGGGGGTAATCCTCGAGAATCTGTATATCGTACCATATAGGCTCGCGGTTGGCGAATCCGGAGCGGTCGGTCATCATGATCGAATAACGATCGTCTTTTGCCGGCGTGAATCGCCCGGTGATGGACTTGTCATCGACAGCCAGCGGAATCCGGCTCGAATCCGCGAATAGCTGATAAGCGTCGGCCAGGGGTTTATTCGCCGTGGCCGTGAAGCTGACTTTCGAGCCGGCCAGGGCCGCGATATTCCCGTCGTTCGGCTGCCCCTGGGCGTCCGGCAGCCCTGTATAGTCGGGGAAATCTATTTTGATATTTATATCGGCCAGCCTCGGCGGATCGACTACTTCCAGCCTCGCCCTGTCCGTGCTCACTTTGCCCGATACCGCGTAAACCTCGAAGGAGCGCTGGATCTTGCGAAGGGTATAATCGAAGAATCGACTCTCGTGGTCGCGATTCTGCTTCATCGATTCCCAGGCCCATTCGCCGTCGTCGAACTTGAAATGGAGATCCACCGCTCTCGGAGACTTCCCCTCGGCATAGACGTTTATTGTCAAATCCTCGTTCCTGAAAAACTCCCCGCCCGCCGGCTCCATCACCAGCCTGAATTCGGGCGGCCTGGAGATATCGGCCAGGGGACGAGCGTAGAGATTCCAGGTTGTGGCAAACAGCGAACCGTTGGTTATCATCAATACCAGCGCGATCGCGGCAAGCGCTCCTGTTTTCCAGGCGGCGGCCAGCAGCGGCTTTTTGTCTATGATTACCTCTGTGTCGATCTCTTTTATGAATCCGCCGGCCTCGTCGATGGTTTTCTCGATAAGCTCGAGAGAATAATTCTCGCGATTCTCGCGGGCCCTGTCATAGAGTTCCAGGGCCGCGATAAGCCTCGATTGAAACGCTCCGTAATGCCTTTCCAGAAGCCTGGCCATGGGAAGCAGCCCGCCTTTCGAGATCAGCGGCCCGACTATCCCTCGATAGACGGCGAATCCGGACAGCGTTAATACGATCATGTCGATGGCGATCCGCGCGCTCGACGGCGGCCATGAGAACGCCGTCAACAGAGTGAGCGATCCGTAAATAATGATCAGCATCGCCAGCAGACGCAAAAGGCCGCGCGACGCCTTCAGCCGGGCGATCCGGGCGTTCAGCCCCGATAATATCGCCGCGATGTTTTTGTAATTCGTTTCTCCGGTCATGGTAAAACCATCCTAATGAGTTAACGCGTAAGTTAGCAGGTTTGCTCCCATTTTCAGGGCGGCCAGCCTTTTTTCAGGGGGATCCTCGTAAACTTCGGAATCCTCCCAACCGTCGCCGATATCCGATTCATAGGCGAAGAATACGCAGAGACGATCGTCGATTATTATCCCGAATCCCTGCGGCGGTTTTTCGTCGTGCTTGTGTATTTTCGGCAGCCCGTTGGGAAAATCGTATCTGGAATGATAAACCGGATGGGAGAACGGCAGCTCCACGAACTCGCGATCCGGAAATACCTTCTTCATCTCCCGCCTGATGGAATTGGCCAGGCCGTAGCTGTCGTTGGCGAATAAGAATCCGCCTTTCTGGAGATATGCCCGCAAGGCCGCCGCTTCCTCGTCGCTGAAAACGATATTGCCGTGCCCGGTCATAAATAAGAACGGGTACTTGAATAGATCGGCGTCGGTGGCCTTGACATTGACCTCGGCGTCGCGGACTGCGATCGACGTATTTTCCGCCAAAAACTCATGCAGATTTCTCAACGCCGAACGCCCCCAGTACCAGTTGCCGCCGCCGTCGTAACGAAGCCTGGCCACGGTCACCGCCGACGGATCCGGCTGTTCCGGCGGCGAATTTCGCTGCGTCAAAATCGCGCTCGCCGTCATCATGATCGCTGCTATTACCAAATATCTCATTCTTATTTTATACGCTCAAACTCGTTCATTTGTGTCCAATCGTATTGTGCTTGCCCCCGGCTTTACAGGAAGAATCGTTTGATTCAAGATACGGGAATTGATTAGTTTGTCAATCATCATTCGCGCTTCGAATAAAGGACCGATTCGTCCCCTATGTTCGTCTCGGTATAGTCCGACTGCCGCTTTATAATTAAAAGGATCGGGCCTTCCCGAGGGAAGACCCGATCCTCGCTTTAGTTCCTAATCGGAATTAAGCCGTTCAGTCCGGGATTATTGAGCTCCGGATTGATTTTGCAGCTTGACTTTCGATTCCAGATTGGGAACGATCAACGGACGATCACCGCCGCCGGGCGAGGGTGATGGGGCAGGAGGACACAGATCGCATCCATCCAGTTCCGGTGATCCGGTCTGCAGCTTCGAGAACGCCACGATAACGTCGGCGAGGTTGAAGGCGCAGTTGCCGTTAACATCCATAGCGATGGCGAAGATGATGCCGCCGCCGGGAGGACACTCGCACAGGTTAGCAGCGTCTGGTGAGCCCGTCTGCAGCTTCGAGAAGGCCGCGATTACGTC
>CAZDAH010000050.1:10578-11980 GCA_964503405.1 uncultured Ignavibacteria bacterium | reverse complement strand
ACGTCAGCAATATTGAAGACTTCGCTGCCGTTGTAGTCGCCCAGGACGTAGTGCCCGCAGGGGAATTCGCCGCCGCCGCCAGTGAAGGTCAGGCAGAAGTTAAGCCCGTACTCTATTCCGAATACGATGGAACCGGGCTGCAGGCCGCCTAAGTCCTCATAATTGACCCAGCACTGCGACCCGATGATCTCGTCGCCGATGCCGTCGTTGGACATGGCCATGGCAAACGCGTTCTCCGGACCGACCACATGCATCTCCAGCCAGTATGTTCCGGGATCGAGAGTCACGTCGCTGAACGAGACGGACATCATGAACTCGGGACGCGAGAACCACACACGGCCGGTAGCGGCTTCTGAGTTGAGAGTGGCGTCGAAGGTGTAAATCGGGGCTCCGGGAGCGCCGCCGGCGTCATCCCACAAGATCAGATCGTAGCCGGTAGCAAACGGTCCGCCGCCGGAAGACCAGACCAGAGTCGAATGGAAATCGTTGATCGTCGTGGCCTCGGTGACTGTGATGTCATCGAGAATCGAACGATACGTTCCAGCGCCGGATAGCATGCTCAGACCGTTGGAGCCGTCGGTATCGCCGTTGTTGTAGACGACGTTGGTGCGGTCGATACACAGAGCGTTGGCCGCGCAGTCGAAGTTAGCGCAGGTTTGGCCCTCGTACCAGGTGCCGCCCGCGGCAGCGCAATCGATGTCAGTCAGGTCGCCCACGCATTCGGTATCAACACAGCAGGCGCCCAGGACAGGCTCACACGGAGGATCCAGTTCCGCGCACAGGGTATTCGGCACGAAACGGAACTCAGTGGGACAATCCTCGTAGTTGACGTTGTCCACGCAGTCGCTGTTGTAGTCGTCGCAGCAGGCGCCGACAGGAGTCTCGCAGGGGCTGCAAAGCAGCGTATAAGCCAGCTCGCCCGGGTTTACGTTCCACGGACCCGAATCTGAACTCGGGGTCCAGGCGCCGTCCGGGATACCGTTAATCGGATCCAGATCGCCGGTTTCCCAGAACCAGACGTCGGGGTTGCCCAGGGTATTGTTGGCGATCTCGACCCAGAAGATTCCCGGGCCGAAATTCAACGCGCCGAGGCAGATCTCGTAACGCCATTCGTGAACGCCGAACAATATCTGGCCGGTCTGTTCCCTGAAGGTGGCGGGAATGTTGTGGAATTCGTAGAGAGCCGCGCCGGGGAGTCCGCCCGCGTCTGCACGGATATAAACCGTGAAGTCATCGACGTCCATCGGGGTATCGCTGGAGAAGTAACCGCCCCAGAACTCGAACCCGTAAACGTCGGTGGCCGCGCCGAGGTAGAAGTTATCGGCAATCCACTGCGGCCAGTCGTAGTCGGCGAAGTAGCCGTTAACAGCGTTCGGCGGCTGAGCTATACATCCGGGGAGCG
>CAZDAH010000050.1:2898-10568 GCA_964503405.1 uncultured Ignavibacteria bacterium | reverse complement strand
CGACCAAATCGCTGCACTCAAGCTGGGTGTTGGTCGCGACACATTCGCCGCCGACACAGCAGGCGCCGGTGGGCTGAACCACTTCGTAAATATTCAAGACGTAGGGGCCGCAGTTAGAAGAAAAGCCCTCTAAATCGAGATAGTAAGTGCCGGCAGCAATACCCACCTCGAGGTAGGACTGCAAGGTGAATGGGCATGGACCCAGGGAGCCGGAGTCATCATTGAAGCCAAGTTCCTGTCCGCAGCATGTCGTACCGAGGTAAATATAGGTGTCGTAGCCTGATCCGCAGGTTTCGAACGCCCACACGCCGGCGTAAGGAATGATGACCTCGTAAATGACCTCTTCCGAATTGGGGTTCAGACCGCATTCGTTACCCGCGCCGCAGGTGTTGCCGCTCCATGAACCGGGAGCGTTAACCGTGAAGTCGGCGCAGGGAGGAACCTCGCCGCAGGGAGGATCGAGCTCCGAGCACAGGGTGTTGGCCTCGAAGCGGTAGCCGGTCGGGCAGTCGAACACGTTGACGTTGTCCGTGCAATCTCCGGTATCCTCGTTACAGCAGGCGCCGATTACCTCGCCGCCCTCGGTCAGACAGAAATTAAGCCCGTAATCAACGCCGAAAACGTTGATGCCGGGTTGAGGAGCCGGCGGGAAGTCTTCGTAGTATACCCAGACGGGCTGGCCGATAATCTCGGCGCCGATGCCGTCGTTCTGGTGAGCCATGGCAAAGGCATTCTCAGGGCCTACCACGTGCATTTCCAGCCAGTAGGTGCCCGCGGGAATTACCGTGGGCGCGACCGCTACTTCAAGCCAGAATTCGGGACGGCCGAACCAGGTACGCCCGGTCGGTGTCTCCGAAACCAGAGCCGTGGCCAGGGTCATAATCGGAGCGCCGGGAGCGCCGCCGGCATCGCTCCATACGATCAGATCGTAATCGGATGCCAGAGGGCCGCCGCCGGAGTTCCAGAGCAGAACCTGGTGGAAGTCGGATACGAGCACGTCGGTCGCGAATACGAAATCGTCCAGGATCGAACGATACGTTCCGACGCCGGAAAGCATGCTCAGACCGTCGGCGCCGTCGGTGTCGCCGTTATCCCAGACCACGCCGGGGACGGCGTCGCACAGGTTGGCCGACGGGGGCTCGCACTCCTCGACCAGAAGAGTGTAGGGGCCAAAATCGCCGCCGTAACCGTCAACAACTATGTAATAGGTGTTGCCGGCTGTCAACGGGACGCATGGCAGCAGCGAGTTGAACGGGGCTCCGTACAAAGGCGCGGTGCAGGCGTCGTCGTTACAGAAGATGGCGGTACCGGGAATACAGTCGTTGGCATAGACGTAAACCTTGGTGTCGTAGTTGGTGGTGCCGGTACAGAGACTGATATCGACGTTGATATCAGCGGCCGGGCTGTAAGAATAGACAACGTCGGGCGAGGTCGAGCCGTCAAACGGACAGACTTCGTCGTAGTTGTCGGTATAACCCACCGTGGTACCGTCGGCCGAGAACGGCAGCGCGCCGATAGCGGTGGCCGAGGCGCAGTCATCGCCGCCCTGCAGAATAATATTTTGATCCGGAACGTTCTTAGGGCCGGTGTAAGGGGCCTTTTCGATGACGATCTCGGATCCCATAGCCGAGATGGACGTATTACGAGGCTGTTCCATTTCCTTCTCGACAGCGGCTTTTTCCTGAACGGGCTGAACGGTGCCAGCCGCTTTATCGGAAATATGAAGCCTGTCTTTGATGGTAATGTCAGCCGCGTTGTTGGCGCCCATCACGGACCAGGTACAGAGCAGCGTTAGAGCAAAAGTTAACAGAAAGAGTTTTTTCATGTTTTTCTCTCTCTCCTCTTGTTTTTTTTTAGAATCCAGGATTCTCAAACAACTAAGTTACCGCAAACGCCTGATTTCTTTGATTCGATTAAAGTTTACACTCGTGTTAAACCGCTTACGAAGGTTTACCTGAAAAACACCTCCTTTTTCTCAGTGAAAAATTATCATCCTCAGCGTTAAATGTTCCATTCATAAATCATCTTGAACAACCACCGCACATAGAGGGTGACCCCTCGAACGAAGATTGACAAAGAAACAGTCAGAGTTCCCTGTATTTTCAGCTTGCAAGCCGGGCAACTTACGACCGGCTTCGGGCAAACGAAATATAAGAAATCCGTTCCTGTTTGTCAAGTTTTTTACCGTATTTTCCCCAAGTCTTTCGGCTGATTTTTCAGCCAAAACTTCTCGCTTTCAAACCTCCCAATATCCAACATCGGCAAAAACATGGAATATTATGCCTATTATTACGAACAGTATTCTCTAAGGGAGGAGCCGCGCCTGCGGGTGCGGGGAGATCCCCCCACGATCTTCAGCCTTGAATATTATGTTTTGAAAGAACTCGAAACGTTGTGAAATTGCCGCCAACGGCTCCCTTGAGACGCCGGCAGCCGCCTTAGTCCGATTCCGATTTTTGCCCTAAGGTGTTGATTCTTAAGGGAATATCCGATCCGGGCGGAACCGGCGGAGGATCCGGCGGGCATAATTCACACGGTATCAACAACGGCGACCCGGTTTGCAGATTGGAGAACGCGTTGATGACGTCGGAAACATTAAATTGGCAATTATTATTAACATCCATTGTCACCCCCCAAATATTGCCGCTCCCCTCGGGGCATTCGCAGGTGAAAAAGGGCAGTGGAGCCCCGGTTTGGAGGTAGGAAAAGCTGGCGATAACATCGCTGACGTTGAAAACTCCGTTGTTATTGTAGTCGCCGATGACATAGTAACCGCAGAGAGAGCCTCCCTGGGTGATCTGTGTCGAGGATTCCGCGATACCGGTAAACTGCTCGAAGTTGCCGACTTGATCCGAGGTCCTGGCCTCGAAATAATAAATATGATCCATCTGGCCGGTAAACGACGAGGCGAGCCCGCCGAAAGCGGTCATCCAGTCGGTCCAGGGACCGTCATCTTCTTTGTATTTGACATCGTACAAACCGCTTAGCCCCGACTCGCCGTCGCTGCCGGTTGACCAGCTGACGTCGAAAGTCTCGGATGATGAATAGGGGGGCGACGAGGCCGCGCATCCGGACGGCGGCGCTCCGTCGTAATAAAACATCACCGACGCGTTGTTCTGATAATCCACGTTATCGAGGTTATCGATACACCAGAGATAGAGCGCATGCTCGCCCGAGACGGCGGTGGCGTAAATACCCGGTGATTCGTTGAAAATGCCGTCGAAATCATAATCATTCTCAGGCGGGGAGTCGATTTTGAACAAGTTCGTGGCGATCCCCGAAAGATCGGCCGGCTCGATCCAGGTGAAGGTGAATTCGGGGTTATTCGTCCAGCCGTCGGGATCGACCGCAAGATTGATCGGCGCTCCGGGCGCCTGCGTGTCGACTCCCACGTTCCAGACTGTTGACCAGTCCGACCATTCGGAACCGTCGTTGGCCCGCACCCGCCAGTACCAGATGCCATCGGGCAGGTTTATCGGCGAGGTGTAAGTGTTGCCGGTCAGGCTTGAATTCTCAAGATAGACCGGGCTGAATGTAGAGTTTTGACTGATCTGAATATGATAAGCGGTGGCGCCGTCGACATCGGTCCAGGTGAAAGTCGGGGTGTTGTCGCTGGTGAAGGAGTTGTTGGGCGGGGACGCCGGATCGGGCGGATCGATACCGCCGAGATCCATCACCGCGTTGAACACGTTGACCCGTCCGCTGCCAAGAAGTCCCTGGTTGTAATAGGTGTCGTTGATCGGCTCGGCGGAATCGAGGATGAGATTGAACCGCTGCAGGCGGGTCAGCGACGGGTCGGCGGCGGCTATGAGGGCGGCCAGCCCGGCCACGTGCGGAGCCGACATGGAAGTGCCGTCGAGATATGCGTAGGTGTTATTGAAATAAGTCGACCAGATGCTGACGCCGGGGGCGGCAATATCCACCCAGGTTCCGTAATTCGACCAACTCGCCTTATGATCGGTCTGATCGGTGGCGGCCACTGCTATGACGTCGGACCTCGTGCCCAGGTAAGGCGCGCTGGAATTGCCGTCGTTGCCGGCCGCGCTGACAACCACCACGTTATGGCTGCTGGCGTAACTTATCGAGTTGGCCAGGTAGGAGGTATACGACGAGCCCCAGGAGCAGTTGGCTCCCCTGGCCCCTTCGTTGGCGGCGTAATACATGGCCTCGGCCGCGAAATCCATGCGCACATAGGCCCAGCCGTCGTTGGCCAGCCAGCCTATCCTCAGGCACATGATGCTGCAATCGAACGCTATTCCGCAGATGCCGACGCCGTTGTTCGTTTCAGCCGCGGCGATACCGGAAACATGAGTGCCGTGCCCGGCGAAATCCATGGGGTCGTTATCCTCGCCGGAGCAATCCTCGCCCGACCAGCAGCCGGACACGCCCGTTACGAAGTCCCAGCCGCGGTAATCGTCGGTATACCCGTTGCCGTCATCGTCCCCGCCGCCGATCGGATCGGCGGTGTTCAGCCAGACGTCGCCGTCGAGATCGGGATGATTCCAGTCCACGCCGGTATCGAGGATGGCCACCGGGAACGACGGATCGCCCCGGGTGATATCCCAACCCTGATAAGCGTCGATTCTGGCCAGGGCCCATTGCGAGGTTCTGTAGGGATCGTTAGGGAAAAAATCCATTCGATGGATCGCCACGGGTTCGGCGATCTCCACGGAAAAAAGCAAGTTATAGGCGGCCAGAATCGATTCCAGGTTTATGGCTTCGATAAAAGTCGTTCTGAAATACCCGGCCATCTCAGGAGAGCCGTTTTCCATCGCTTTGGGGAATAACGGATGCATGTCGACAACCATGAACCGACGATTCAATTCGTCAACTTCCGTTATGCCGGTAAGCGCTATGCCGTTATCGATTGTTATCTCAGGCTGAAACTGGCTGGAGAACTTTAGAATAACCACGTCAGTCACATAATCCAGATCTGCGTCCAACATTTGAGCGGACGCTATCCCCGAGAATAAGAAGATGGCAAATGTGACGGACAACGCGGCTCTGTAGAGATACCGCATCATTTACACTCCTCTCCTGATGAATTGGTGCGAATTCCAAAGAGCATTATTTAAGCAAAAACAGCTTTACGCTCGCCTCGGAATCTCCGCCGCGCATCCTGGCGAAATAAATCCCGCTGGCGACCTCCCTTGCGTAATCGTCGGCGCCATCCCATATCACGGTATTCTCGCCGGCCCGGAGAAAGCCGTCGGCCAGTATCCGAACCTGACGGCCGAGAATATCGTAGACGCTCAAATGGTAGTCGCCGTCAGCCGGAAGACTATAGCTGATGGAGACAGATCCGTTGAAGGGGTTGGGGTAGCCGGAGACCGAAAGAACCGCGCTGTTTTGAGGAAGAGTCACAACCGATTTGAAGCACTCGAGGGAATAATCGAAATCGGCGATCGTGCCGGCATTATCCGAAAAATCCGCTCTCGTCACTGATATGCCGGAGCCGCCTGAATCTCTCAAATCATCGTACACGATACTGAATAATCTCCCGCCGGAGAAATTAGAAACCGACGGATTCCAGTTGTAGAGCGCCACGACCAGTTTCCCCTCCGAGGCCGCGCATGACAGCTCCATGGGAGAGGCCGAACTATCGAGCATGACCGCAAGAGGTTCGATATCGTACGAATCATACTCGATCACGAAATACGCTCCGCCGAGTAGGTCATTGCCATTGACAAATACGTCACAACGGGAAACCCTGTCAACCTTTTTCGAACTTAAATTTCGAATGTCGCCTGCGTCGGCGATGTTGTCAGTTTCCGGAAAATCGGGCGGCGGTTCCACCAAAACCGAATCGCCGTTTATCACGCACAGCAGAAAGACCAGATCGGCGATTGAAGCCTGGATGCCGTCGCGATTGCAGTCGGAGTTGGCGTATTGCCGCGCGTTGAATTCGGTCAGTCCCATGAAATAATTCATAAACGTGACCGCATCGCCGATCTCGTAAGGAAATCCGTTGATGTTTATATCGCCGTAGAGGGGGCTGAAGACGAGAATGTCGCCCGAAAGCAATGCCAGAGCGGGAGGCGTAACCCATCCGCCGTTCTCCAGAAGTATGCTGTTGTCGGGATAAGGAGTGTAAGGATCCTCGTAAAAATCGAGAAAAGTCATGACGTCGTACCCGGGATCCTCGATGCTAACCTCGCACAATAGCCAGGCGAAAACCGTATCCCCCTCGATCGGCGGAACCTCGGGCGGAGGAGGCAGATCGGTCAGGAGATTGATTGTCAGTCTGCCCTGTTCGGATAAATCGACCTGAAAACTCTGGTAGAAGAAATTAGGGGCGATCAAAATAGGACTTATCAGACTGGGATCGTAGATCATGGTGACATTGATACCGACCGCCGGCTCGGTAAGCGAAACGCTCAGGGGAATCAGCAGATCATCCTGACCGGGAAACGCCTCGGTCAGCGGATCGACATATAGTTCGTAGACGTCGGTGGGAAACGACGGAGACCCGAAAGGATTCCCCGCCGAAACCGTCGCGCCCGAAAACGAGACGGCCATTGCGACCAGGATACAAATAAATCGCATTTTAATCACCTCGCCCGAACGGGCCCGAGTCGGCGCCCGCCTTAATTTCGATTATTGGACCCCCGCCGTCGTTGGGCGGCGCGGGTGGAGGAGGAGGCCCGTCGCCGGTAAGGTAGGCAAACAGATAGACCACGTCCGCTATATTAACAATTCCGTTGCCGTTCACGTCGCCGGATTCCATTGGATCCGGTGGCGGGCCGTCACCGGTCAGGTAGGCAAACAGGTAAACCACGTCGGCGATATTGATTATTCCATTTCCGTTGGCATCGCCGCGGATGTACGTGGTCACCTGTATTCGGACAGTCATGGTATCGCTCAATCCGCCGTTATCCATGACGGAAAGTCCCACGTTCCACCAACCCCCCTGATCTTCTGTCGGCACCCAGTGCAGCGACGCGCGCCCGTTGCCGGAATCGGCGAAAGTCATTCCGGACGGCATGCCGCCAACGGTGATCGTCAGCGGGTCATTCTCGACATCGTGGGCCGATATCAGCAGATCGAGGGTATCCTCGGCGGGAACATCTTGTTCGGGGACGGGGTCGAATATCGGCGGATGATTGCCCGACGTTACGACCGTAATCGTGACTCGTTGCGAATCTGCCAGGGACTGATTGAATTGGTCGAAACATCCGAAGGTCAATAGATATATTCCAATATCCTGGAATCTCGGCCGCCAGGAGAATGTCGCCGTACCGTCGCCATGATCGGTGAAAGTGGCCGAATCCGGGATGACCCGATGGAACATCACCGGCGTCGTCGAATCGGGATCGAACGATGATATATTCAAAGTCAGCCTGAAACCGTCGCCGATCGTTGTATCAGGCAGAGGATCGAGCACAGGCGGACGGTTTACGTCGGCCACTATTATGAACACCCGCATTAGATTCTGTATGTTGGGATTCATCTGATCGGTAGCGATGAAGAAGACCGTATCGGTTCCCGACTGGAAATAATTCGGGTTGAAATCGAACACACCGGTGCCGTCGCCGTTGTCCGTGAACGTCGAATTATCGGGCATATTTTGAGACGAGAGAATCGGAATGGTGCTGTCGGGATCGGACGACTCCACCAGGAAGTTGAGATTCTCCCCCTCAGACATCTGGATGGGACAGATAGGCTCGAGT
>CAZDAH010000050.1:0-2888 GCA_964503405.1 uncultured Ignavibacteria bacterium | reverse complement strand
CATGCGCGTGATCTCCACGCCGCGCTTCGGTACCTCGCGCAAGCGCGGCCGTCGCTCGAATCGGAATAAACCGCGTTCTCAGGCAGATTGTGAGCCTGCATAATCGGAATCGTCGAATCGGGATCGCTGGAATAGGTAATAAACTGCAACACGTTTCCTTCGTTGACGGTCTGATCCGATATAGGGTCGAGAATCGGGTATTGATTTCCGGCCTCGACAACCGTAAGATCCACGAATTCGGAGTCGGCGGCCCCTGACGGATCTCTGGCGAAGAAGAGCAAGTTATACACGCCGGATTGGTTGTATATCGGCGCGAATTCTACCGAGGCGGCGCCGTTGGCCGAATCGGTGAAGACCAGATTGTCAGGAGCGCCTTCGAGGAACAGGGCCGAGAAAGTGGAATCAGGATCGGTGGCCGTGACAATGACGCTCAACGATTCTCCTTCCACAACCGAGAGCGGGCCGATGGGGTTCAGAGTCGGGAACTGATTGCCCATATCCCTGACCAGCACCAGAGTCGGCCTGGTAACCGTATATTCGCCGTCGGTGGCGGCGAAATAGATGATATAGAGTCCCTGCTGGGTGAAATCGGGATAGAATGTGAAAGTCCCGGTGCCGTCGCCGTGATCGACAAATTCAGACCTCGGAGGCAACGGGTCTTCGCAGTTGCAATTGATAAAAAGTACGATCGAATCGCCGTCGGGATCGGTGGCGCTGATATTCATTATCAGTGTATCGCCCTGATTTACCTCTCCGCCGGGCGGTTGCGGGAAATTGGGGCGACGATTCGCCTGGGTCACTACAAAATGCACCCACCTGTTAGTGGACAGCGGAGGATTGTCGGAATCGGTGGCGAAGAAATAGGCTGAATCGATCCCTTCCTGCTCGAAATCGGGATAATAACGGAATTCGCCGATGCCGTTGCCTGTGATAACGAATTCCGAATTGGGCGGCAGATAGCCGTTGGAAAGGGAAATCGGGCCGGGATCAAAATCGCTCGAATCATATGCAACGATGTTTGTGATGAGGGTATCTCCCTCATGCACCAGCGTGTCGCCTTCCACAGCGATTTCAGGCGGCAAGTTAACATCGACTATGGTAATGGGCACGTCCTCGTAATCGGTCAGCCCGCCGTTGTCGATGGCCCTGAATCTGACCGTGTCGAGTCCGGCAGAATAGAAATCTGGATAGTAGATAAACCTGCCTGTCCCGTCGCCGTTATCAGTGAAATACGATGAATCCGGATTGCCCGATACAAAGAGCAAGGGGATGAATCCTTCCGGATCAGTCGCCGATATTAGAATCTCGAGACTATCGGCTTCGTCAACCGTCCGCGGCCCGATCGGATCGAGAATGGGCGGCTGATTCCCTTGCTCGGAAACGTATATTCTGGTGAACGCCGAATCATAGACTTGGCCGTCGAAAGCGGTAAACCAGAGCGGATATATGCCCGCCTGGACAAAACTCGGCGAGAAATTGAACAGACCAGTTCCGTCGCCGTTATCAACGAAATTCATATTAGTCACCAGCGTGTCAGCGGTAAGAATCAGTGAATCGCCTTCCGGATCGTTGGCCACAATCGGTATTTCGAGATAGCCGCCCTCGATCATGAAATAGGCCGAATCGATAGGCGCCAGCACAGGCGGCTGATTGCCCATTTCGATAACGTCAATCTGGACAAACTCCGTGTCCGCGGCGATATCGTCGGTCACCCAAAATGTCAGATTGTACACGCCCGACTGCGTATAATCCGGACGGAACATGAAGAACGCCGCGCGGTTGGTGCTGTCGGCGAAGGTCATATTGGCATAAAGCGTATCGACCCTGAGGCGCAGCTGCTGATTATCCGGATCGGTCGCCGTGATACGAATTCCCAGCGAATCTCCCTCGTTGAGAACATGATTCCCGATGGGAGACAGAACGGGCGGCCGGTTGACATTATTAACTGTTATAGTCACGCGTTCCGAATCGGCTAAGACGCCGTCGGAAGCGCGGAAGAGCACGTTGTAAGTGCCGGCATGGGAATATCCCGGTGTGAACCTGAATGTACCCACACCGTTCAGAGAATCGACAAAAATCGCTCCCAACGGCAGCCCCGACGCGCTCAAGGCTGGCGGAGGACCGTCCGGATCGCTGCCAAATACATTGAACAGCAATAACTGCCCCTCGTCCACATTTTGCGGACCGATCTGCTCGAGGATGGGGCGCTGATTGCCTGCTTCGAGAGTCGTTATCTGAACCCTGAGCGTGTCCGCGGCCTCGCCGTCGCTGGCTATGAACGCAACTGTATCTACTCCGGCCTGAGTGAAATCGGGACGATACTCGAAAAATCCCGCGCCGTTGCCGCTGTCGCTGAATACCGTATTGGCCAGCCCGGGTAAATATGTAAGCGTCAACATCTGTCCATCGGGATCTACCGCATGCACTGTAAAGAACAGACTGTCGCCTTCGGTGACCTGCTGGCTGGGCACTGGATCAAATATGGGATCGCGGTTGGTTTCAAATACCGTAATCCGAACAAGCTCGGAATCGGCCAGAATACCGTCGGAAGCTGAAAATAGAACGTTATATACCCCGGCCTGATTGAAATTCGGCAGGAATTCGAAAACGCCTGCGCCGTTGGATGAATCATAGAAAGTCGCGTTGGGGGGCAATGAGTCTGCGGAAAGCGACGGTATAGTGCCGTCGGGGTCGGCAGCCCTCACCGGGATGCGAAGCATAAATCCCTCGAATGTCGTCTGGGGACCTATTGGATTTAAGACCGGCGGGAGATTAACATCATTTATGATGATTTCGACAAACTCGGAGTCAGCGAGAGTTTCGTCGCTGGCTATGAATACGACAGTATCGACTCCGGCTTGCGTATAATCGGGATTGAAGTCGAAGGT
>CAZDAH010000049.1:20739-21664 GCA_964503405.1 uncultured Ignavibacteria bacterium | reverse complement strand
GCTAAGGTTGACTGTAAAATCAATTTATGCATTTCTCAATATCCGCGGCGGCAGATCATCGGGCAATATGCTTTTGCCAAAAGCGATTCGGCAAATGCATGCCACCCATTCAATAATATAACGGTTTCCGATGATTTGCAAACGGGAATTACGAGGCGGTTTTGCTGCGACCCGAAGATATTCGTCAAATCGCAGGCGATTTGACCTACTCACGGGACTCAGATCCTTACGCCCCTTGCCTTCAGCTCGGGGCTCAGGATGACGGGATGATTTGGCGGCCATTCCAGGAGATTGTCAATTGCCGGAGGGGGGATTTGAACCCCCACGCCCATACGGGCACTGCGCCCTGAACGCAGCGCGTCTGCCAGTTCCACCACTCCGGCTTAAACTCAATCCCAGCGGTCAAAATCCCGCCCGGCAACCCCAATAATATGAAAGAGTCCGCTGATTGGCAAGCCGATATTAGCTGCTGTTGGGCTGAATATGATCGGGAAGGCCGGATTATTTTGCTTGAAAGATCGAAAACGGTTTCGTATAAACGGTTAGGTGAGCAAAAAGGGCGAAATATCGTCAGGCGAAGGGATCAAAATAGTGGCCTCCAACCGGCGGGCGCGTCACGATTACGAGATATTGGAAACGGTCGAGGCCGGGCTCTCGCTTGTGGGCAGCGAGGTTAAGTCGCTGCGGGCGGGCAAGGCCAGTTTGCGGGAGGCGTTCGCCATGCCCAGGGGAAGGGAAATCTTTCTGATGCAGATGCATATCCCGCCTTATGACAAAACCGGGTACGCCGGACATGAGCCGGAACGTCCCCGGCGGCTTTTGCTACATGACCGCGAGATCCGCAAATTGGCGGCTCGGGCCGAGATGGAGGGGCTGACTTTGATCCCGTTGAAGCTGTATTTTCGGGGAAAATACGCCAAGGTCG
>CAZDAH010000049.1:17648-20729 GCA_964503405.1 uncultured Ignavibacteria bacterium | reverse complement strand
CAAGGTCGAGGTGGCGGTCTGCCGCGGGAAGAAGCGTCACGATAAACGCTCCGCGATCAAAGAGCGGGAGACCCGCCGCGAAATCAGCCGGGAATTGAAGCGTCGTCAATGAACTTCCCGAACATTAGCCTGTATAAGATCTCGATGCGCAACGTCCTGGCGATATTGCGTTTGTGCCGCGCCGCCTTTGCCGGAGAGATCGAGGGGCTGAAGCTTCCCGGCGGCGAAGGAAGCAAGCTGACAGCATTCGAGATCGATAATCAGACCTACGTGAAATCGACATCTCTGGCCGAATTCCTGGAAGGCGAAGAGTCGATCGATTTTTTCGCCAAAACGGGCTCCATAGATTTCGGCGACTATAATATAGATTACTCCCTTTTCTCCCCTTATGTTCGTTGCGGCGAGAACGTCTATAATATCTACCTGCCCGTGCAGTTCTACGATGGCGCGTTCCTCTTGCCCATCCGCTATACGGTCGATGTTCTGAACAAAGTCGCTCCCCTGAAACTGGCTTGGGACGGCAGGAAAATCGTGATCTCTCCCCCGGTTTTTAACGTCACCGGCATGGCGGCGTCGCAGAAGCTCAACGGCCTTTTAATCGAGCTCGATTTGAAGGAGAAGCTTCGTTTCGACGTGGTCAAGACCGACGACAACTGGCTGATCATTACAGTCTCCGACGGCAAGGTCGACAGCCTGGCGTTTACGAGGCGGATCGCGGTGCCCGCAATTTATGAGATCAAGACCTATCAATTCGATCGGTCGGCCCAGATTTCGGTGCGGATAAGGCCGCGCGATTTCACGTTTACATCGAAGTTAAGAGAGGATCCCTACAGGATTCAAATTCTCATCAAAGGCGAGAGCTTCGCGGATTCAGTCGAAACCAGCCAGCATTTTGTGGAGGAGGATTTCTCCGACAACATGATCGACGTGATCGTGATCGATCCGGGGCACGGCGGCGACGATCTGGGGGCAACGGGCCCGGTGAATACGTTCGAGAAGGACGTGGTTCTTTCCATTTCCAAGCTTGTATTCAAGCATTTGGCCGACGATGATAGGTTTATGCCGGTGATGACGCGGCAGGAGGAGATATTCATTCCGTTATCGGAACGCACGGCCCTGGCCAATTCCGTGGGCGGCGATATGTTCATATCAATTCATGCCAACGCGTCGGAAAACAGGAAAATCCGGGGTCTGACCACTTTTTTCCTGGCCGACGCGCGCACTGATCAGGCCCGGGCGGCGGCGACGTTGGAGAATTCGTCGATCAGATTCGAGAACGTGGAGGATCAGAAGCAGTACCTGACCGATCTCGATTTCACGCTGCGCGATATGATCCAGACCGAATTCCAGCGGGAATCGGCCGATCTTGCCGATATAATTCAGAAGAGGATGAAGCAGACAACCCAGACAAAGAGCTTCGGGGTCGACCAGGCGGGATTTTTCGTGCTGGATAAGGCGTATATGCCGGCAGTGCTGGTGGAGACGGCTTTCATTTCCAATGGCGATGACGAGAAGCTTCTTCGGGACGACGATTTCCAGATAAAATGCGCCCGGGCGATTTACGATTCCATAATCGAATTCAAGGAGAAATATGAATCTGAGCGCGGGGCATCGCGATAAGGCCGTAGGCGTATTCGATTCGGGAATCGGAGGATTAACCGTCGCGGCTGAAGTGTTCAAGAGCCTGCCCAACGAAGACGTCATCTATTTCGGCGACACGGGCAGGACTCCATACGGCCCGCGTTCGCCGGAGATAGTCAAGCGGTTCTCGCGGCAGGATGTCAATTTCCTGATCGAAAAAGGGGTCAAATTCATAGTGGTTGCCTGCAATACCGCCAGCGCCATGGCCCTGGAGTATATCCGGGGAATTTACAATATCCCCATGATCGGTGTAATCTGGCCGGGTGTTACTGCCGCGATCAAGAGGACCAGGAGCGGGAGAATCGGCGTGATCGGAACTCAGGGGACGATAGCGTCGATGTCCTATCAGAAAGCGCTTCGGGAGACGGATAACGGCTTCAAAATACATTCCAAAGCCTGCCCGCTGTTCGTGGCCCTGGCCGAGGAAGGGTATGTCGATAGACCGGCCACGAAGCTGATCGCGATTGATTATTTACAGGAGATGATAAGCAGGAAAGTCGATACGCTGATACTCGGTTGCACGCATTATCCGCTTTTGAAAAATACCATCGCCGAGGTGATGGGTCCCGATGTAAAGCTGATCGATTCGGCCGAGGAGACGGCCCGGGCTGCCAGGAAAACGCTTGCCGATCTGAAATTGCTGAACGGCTGGTCGAAGCCGGGCAGGAGACGATTCTATGTTTCCGATTCGCCGGAGAAATTCAAGAAGATAGGCGAACGGTTTCTGGGGCGGCGCATAGGCAAAGTCGAGCTTGTCGATATCACCTCGTATTAATCGGGCGGCCTGATCGGGCGATGAAAAAACTGATATTAGCGACCAACAACCGCCATAAGATTGCGGAAATAACGGCGATTCTCGACGGGCTTGATCTGAAGATTCTCTCGGCGCCCGAATTCGACGATTTCCCGGAGATCGAGGAGACCGGCGATACCCTGGCTGAAAACGCCATGCTCAAGGCAACGGCCATATGGCGGAACTACTCTCTGCCCTGTCTGGCCGACGACACCGGGCTGGAAGTGGATTATCTCGACGGAGCGCCCGGCATTGGCTCGGCGCGTTTCGCGGGCCCCGGCTGTTCATTCGACGATAACATGCGCAAACTGCTGGGGCTTCTTGACGGCGTGCCGTTGGAGAACCGAAAGGCTGTGTTCAGGACGGTGATCGCCTTTGTCGACAATTCTGGACGCGGGCAGACCGCAGAGGGAACGTTACAGGGATATATCGGGTTGGAAGCCAGAGGAAAATTCGGATTCGGATACGATCCGATATTCATGGTGGGTGGCAAGAGCCTGGCGGAATTGACCCCGGAGGAAAAGAACGGGATCTCCCATCGCGGGGTGGCGTTGCGCGGAATCAGGGCGGTAATTGAAATGAGTTTCCGGGATCTCTGATCGCCCCTTTCGCCTTGACCGCCTTCGACAGCCGGGGTATATTTTGGT
>CAZDAH010000049.1:4212-17638 GCA_964503405.1 uncultured Ignavibacteria bacterium | reverse complement strand
GCCCCCGTAGCTCAGCTGGATAGAGCAACTGCCTTCTAAGCAGTAGGTCACAGGTTCGAGCCCTGTCGGGGGTAATTTTCCGCCTTCTATCAAGCGCATTTAGTGATTGAAATCATCCAATCGAATGATTATATTAACTCACGGTTCTTCGCGGTCGATCGGATCGCAAAATATGGCCGACGCCTGATCCGCTCGGGGGCAAGGTTTGGCCGACGGGCGGACGAAAGTCAATCGATTTGATATCGGATTAGGACAACCCCGGGAATTCTATGAAGAATTCGCTTCAGACGATAATCATCATTTGGTCGATGAACGCGTTGGCCGCCGCCTCGAATCCCGCATCCTCAACCGCCGAGCGACTGCAACCGCCGCCGATTCCCCTCCAATTCTGCCAGATGTCGGAAGCCTGCGCCTACCCGAATTACAATATCGCATCGCTTCCCTCCGGTAATCGGATTGTCACATATTACGATCCGGGTCTGGAATGTTCGGATTCGGCGTACCCGTTCCTGGTGACGACCTTATGGGTCACCTTCAACGATATCTGCAATCCTTGTGTCCTCTGGCCGTTCGATATCGATCTTGTCGTTTACCGCCCCGCTCAAGCCGGGAATCCCTGCTCCGGTCCGGGGGCGGAAATCTACCGTGAGAGCTATTCATGCGACGAGGCGGCCTACAGCTATCCGAACGTGGGACCATTGACATTGTCCGAGCCTCTTTGCCAGGATGCCCCTTTCTTTATCGGCATTCAATACACCGGCCAGCCGTTCGGGCTTTATCCTCCGCCGATGATAGGGGACGCGTCGAGATGCCCGCCGATTGAATGTCGTCACTGGGGAGGATACGGCGCGAACTGGTGGACCTGGGCCGACTATTGGGGAACCGACGTGGGCGCTCCCGGATTCTGGGTCGATGGTGAAACCGAATCGGCCGCCTGTTCGCCGCCGCAAAACGTGCCCACACTATCTCAGTGGGGCCTGCTGATTATGGGACTAATATTGTTGACTTGCGCGAGCATCGGTGTGATACTCGGAAGAGGATTGGTGATGATAAGAAGCGCGGACAAACGATAAGGCCGCGAAAAGGAAGGGATATTCGATGTTAAAAAGAATAGCGACGGCTCTGGCGGCAGCGGCTGTATTGAGTCAGCCGGCCGGGGCGTCGGACAGCCCCATGCTGATCCGTGTGGAATTCGCGGGCGAGACCGATATCAATAAACTGGCCGCTCTCGGATTCGATATTCCGGTAGTGACGGATACCTATGCCGACGCGGTGGTTCCTCTTGACGATCTTAAGATTCTGGATTCGGCGGGATTGAATTATGAAGTTATCCATGACGATCTGACCAGGTTTTATGAGAGCCGGAATCCGTTGAATCTCGATATGGGCGGATACCCCACATTCGCCGAAGTAGTGGAAATAATCGATTCATTGCATAATAACTACCCGTCGATCGTTTCCGCCAAATGGTCGATAGGAATAACCTGGAACGGGAATTTTCTCTGGGTGTTCAAGATCTCCGACAACGTCGATGCCGACGAATCCGAGCCGGAGGTGTTTTATAACGCTCTCACTCATGCCCGCGAGCCGGCTGGCATGACCTGGATATTGAATTTCGCGGGATGGCTCTGCCAAAACTACGGCAGCGATCCGCAGGCGACCAACATTATCGATAATAGAGAGCTTTTCTTCCTGCCGGTATTCAATCCTGACGGCTACGAGTATAATCGTCAAACCAACCCCAACGGCGGCGGGATGTGGCGCAAGAACCGCCGCAACAACGGCGACGGCACTTTCGGTGTCGATCTCAACCGCAATTACGGTTATATGTGGGGTTATGATAACAATGGATCGTCGCCTAATACCGGCTCCGAGACATACCGCGGCATATCCCCCTTTTCCGAGCCGGAGACGCAGGCGGTCAGGCAGTTTGTCGTTTCGAGAGATTTTTCATTCGCGATTAACGCGCATACTTACGGAGGGTATCTTCTCTATCCCTGGGGATACGCGGATATTTATACACCGGACCAGGATTTCTTCCTGGTCATCGGCGATTCAGCCTCGACCCTGGTGGGCTACCAGCACGGAACAGCGTGGGAGCTTCTGTACAACACCAACGGTGACGCCAACGACTGGGAGTACGGCGAACAGACTGAAAAACCGCTGATATTCTGCCTTTCGCCCGAGACGGGGAATGATTTCGACGGTTTCTGGCCGCAGCCGAGCAGAATACCGGAGCTCAACGCGCAGATGCTGCCCCTGGGAATTTACGCGGCTGAATTGGCCGGCAGCCTGGCGGCGTTGAGTTTCGAGTATCCGTCGGGAGTTCCCGCAACCGTGACTCCCGGCCTGCAAACCTCTTTCGAAGTGGTCGTCAACGGAGTGCGTGGAGGCCTTCCGATATCGGGCAGCGGGCGGCTGCATTATTCCATTGACGGGGGACAATACGAATCGGTGAACATGACTGAAAACCCCGCCGATCATTACCTGGCGGTATTGCCGGCTATCGACTGCGGTTCGATAATCGAATTTTACGTCACCGCCGAGGAGAATACTTCCGGGCAGTTTTCCGATCCGGAGGACGCGCCGAATACGACATACAGGGCGGTACCGGCGACCAACATGATCGAAGTATTCGGCGACAACTTTGAAATCGACCTCGGATGGACGGTAATCGATTCGGGCGGCCTGTTGGACGGATCCTGGAACCGCGGAGCGCCCGCCGGAAACGGAGACCGCGGCGATCCTCCGACAGATCACGACGGTTCGGGGCAGTGTTATCTCACGGATAACGTTTACGGCAATTCGGACGTTGACGACGGTTTCACGCTATTGATCTCCCCAGCGTTTGACTTGGCAGGTATGGACGCTGTTGTCGATTACGCCATTTGGTATACGAACAATTTCGGCAACGATCCGAATAACGATCTGTTTCGGGTGTTTGTCTCCAATGATAACGGCGCGAACTGGGTGTTGACGGAGACGATCGGCCCGCAAACCCAGGGCGGCTGGACGGAACACAGTTTTCGCGTGAACGATTTCGTGAGCCCGACGACGCAGGTCAGGGTGCGATTTGAGGCTTCCGACACCGGAGCCGGCTCGGTTGTCGAGGCGGCGGTCGACGCTTTCTCGGTTACGGCCATCGAATGCGAACCGGCGCAGAATGTCCCGACGCTATCACAATGGGGTGTGTTCTTATTGACGCTTTTAATGCTGGCCATGGGAACGACGGCGGCAATCGGAAGAAGCGGACGGACCCGGGCGGAACATAATGGGTAACATTCATCGGCCGGGGCGCTGATTCCGGCTCGAATCAGGGGGACGAGGATGTATCAAAACGGGCTGACTATGCTGCGGGCCCTGTCGATCAGGACTGAGATTTCCGACGATTTGACCACGTAATCGTCGGCCATCCAAGTGGAAAAATCGGCCTTGTAAGTGCTGTAGGCCGAGTTGATGATAACCGGGATATCCTTGTTAATCGATTTGATTTCCTCGAGAACGTTCAAGCCCTGCATATCGGATAAAAGCAGATCGAGTATGACAAGATCGGGATTGTATTTTCGGACGCATTCGATGCCTTCCCTGCCTGTGGCCGCCCGGCAAACTTCGTAACCGGCGATCTTGAACTCGTCTTCATAAAGATCGAGCAGGTTTTCCTCGTCCTCTATCACCAGTACTGTCTTCATTAACCCTCCGGCATCCAATCATATTATTCGGAATTCACTCGATATTGTTCCGTCGAACGGACTCGTTTTTGTCCGCTCTGGGGAAATAAATCGTGAATCTCGAGCCGGCCCCGACGGCGGAATCGAAATCGATAAACCCGCCGTGATCCTCTACGATTCTCTTCGAAATGGACAATCCCAACCCGGAACCCCGGGCTTTGGTTGTGAAAAACAGTTCGAAAAGCTGCTCTTTGTTTTCCGCGGAGATACCGCAGCCGTTGTCTTTTATCTCAAGAATCGCGTAACGATCGTCGGCCGAGGTGGAGACATTCAGCCGTCCTCCGTCCTTCATGGCTTCGATAGCGTTATTGACCAGGTTGAAGAAGACCTGCCTGAAGCGAGTCTCGTCAATGGCGGCCGGCGGAAGATTATCGGGCAGCGATTTTCTCAGGGTAATCCGGGCGGCGGCAATCTGCCCTTCCAGAAGCTCCAGCGATTCGACGGTCAGGCCGCTGATACTCACCGGCTTCGGCTCGAGTTTGAGGCGGGAGAAATCCAGGAGTTCGGAGGTAATCACCTCGAGGCGCGAGACCTCCGATTTGATGATCTCCAGATCTTTCTCGTCGCATTTGCCTTTTTTCAAAGTCCTTATCGCCTTGCGGGCGTAGCCCCCGATTGCCGCCAACGGAGTCTTGAACTCGTGGGCGATAACGGAGGCCATTCGCCCCAGATCGGTAAGTCTTTCGGTTCTAAGCAGGTAATTCTGGTTCTCCCTCAAGACCTTATTCAGGTGCTCGAGATCTTTCAGGCGGTCGGCCAGTTGCGAGTGGAGAATGGTCTTTTCGAGTATGTTGGTGCAGGTAACGGCCAGGGTCTGCAATATGTTTATGTCTGTTTCGAGGATGGGCCTGCGGGTGAAATAGTTATCGGCTATCATGATTCCCACGGGAGGACCGTCGGATCGAAGCGGGATTATCACGAATTCGTCGAACTCGACGAATGATTCGATTTTCGCGGATATGGCCGGGCTTAAATCTTTCTTTCTGACGATTGTCGGCGACGATCCCATGAGGCCCCGGACGAAAATGTTCTCGCCGTCCGAAAGTGGGATTTTAGTCCTGTTAATCGATTTATGCAAACCGTCGTCGTGAACGACGGGCGATTCTATTACCTGCCTGATTTGATCGTCGAAACTCAGGTTTTTCAGGCTTTCCCAAACTCTCGACGCTTCCTGCTGGCTCCAGGGTCCGACCGCGTGCTTTCCCTCGAGATATTCGTTGCGCTCGTCGACAAGAAAGATTCCAGCCCTGTTGAATCCGAGGGCGCGCCCGGATGTCACGCCGGTGAGAATTATTCTCAAGGCTTTATGCAGATCGTTTGTTTTGACGGCGGCATCGCTGATAATCTTGATTAAAGCCAGCTCCTCGGCCCGGGTTTTCAACTCTTTGCTGGTTTTGTCGAGATTGATGGTTTTATCGAAAACCGCCTGGAGCAGCTTGCCGATAGTGATCCCCATAGCGGCGTCGGCCGAGCGGCGTCCGAATCCCCTTTCGACCAAATCTCTGAAGCCTTCGCAGTTTTCGCAAAGGAGAATGCGATCCTGAATATCCTCAATGGAGTTGGATTTCGCGAAATTAAGAAGGCGGCACGATTCGCCGTCGGGACAAAAGACATCGCCCGCGTTTCTTTCAGGGATATCCATTTTCGCCTCCCTTGATATTCAGAATATGCCGGTAGGATCGATTTGTCAATTCAATTTCGAATGATAATCAGGCGGTAAACGGCGGCAATTAGCATCAATTGAAGGGTCAATCGAGCGTGGTATCGACATAACCTGCCGTGTGAAGATTGGGTGCAGGCAGGAACGCTGATCGGGGCTAAGAGAGAACTTTCCAGACAAAGACCCCGATCATCGACGCCCCTAATACGAATTTCAATACTCCGCCGGCCAGAAACCCTATGAAGCTTCCCAGCCCGGCTCTGAAGGCGGCTTTGGATTCTTTGCCCATCAGCATCTCGAAAACGAAGGCGCCGATAAAAGCTCCGAAGATAAATCCTATCAAACCGACGCCGGGCAACATCAAACCGACAATCATCCCCGCGAACGATCCGAACATGCCGTAATAAGAGCCGCCCATTTTGCGCACGCCCAGGGCGGCGGCGATCCAGTCGAGGATCAGGGAGATTATCGCCAGAATTCCGAAAACGATGATTGTCTGCGCGTTGAGGCTGGTGAAATCGGTGAGGATGGCGTAAACAAGGGCGGCGCCGAAGATCAGGGGAACGCCGGGCAGAAAGGGCAGGATTATCACGATCTGGCCGATCAGCATCACCAACAGGGCGATGGCAAAAAGTGTTATTTCTCCCCAGGACATGAGACGATTATAAATAGGCGAGTCGATACGAAAAAGTCAAGATATTATGGCCGGAATGTCAGGATGTCGCTTCACTTCACCCTGTCGCAAGCGCTATGTGAACAATAGAGCAACCGAAGTTGCCTTTCCGTAAGATTAACAGAAATCGGGGCGAGAGGATTTGAACCTCCGACTCCATGGTCCCGAACCATGTGCGCTACCAGGCTGCGCTACGCCCCGTCGCTCTTGTTTTGTCGAGATTCTCATCCCGTTTTGCCGGATTCGCTTCCGACCTGTTCGGGGACAAGATAACCCACAGCAAGCTGCGGGGCGCCTCCCCAAAGTTATCGCGAGATCTTAAACTCGACGCCAGAATAATAGAAAAGATTAGAGGATTGTCAATATCTTAAATTCAAACGTCAGCAACTTCGACTCGAAACCGATTTGAGACGGGAGACGTAGTCGGAGGGCAGGGCGGACGGCTTGCCCGAACCGACGCGGGAGCAGACCAGGCCGGTCTCGGCGGCGATGGCTTTCTCCCCCGTTTCCTTGAGGATTTCGTAGGCGAGCACGAAGCTGGCGCGGGCCAGGGTTTTCAGGCCGACCTTCACTTTGATTATCTCGTCGAAAACAAGCGGTCTTTTGTATTCGACATTGACGTTATTGACAATGAACTCATAACCGTCCTGCCTCATTTGGCGATAGGAGATCCCCAGGGCTCGCCAGCATTCCACGCGGGCGATTTCGAGATAGGCGACGATTTGAGTGTGATGGACGACCCCTTGCAGATCGACCTCGTTGAAGCGCACCCGCCAGGAGGTCTCGAAACCGAAACTCATCGGGAGGCGGCCTTTTTCCCCGCTCCCGCTATAGCCTCGGAGAGCTGCTCCAGCCGAAAGGGTTTCTCCATTATCATATCCACCCCGCTTTTTTTGGCCAGGGCTCTGTCCGGCTCCATGCCCCAGCCCGGTGTCAGGATAAAGAAAACGTCGGGGTCCGAGGCTTTCATGCGGGCAGCCAGCCTGATACCGGAGAGCTCGTCGATGGCGTTATCGGCGATGACTATATCGAACTTATCGCCTGATTCCAAACCCCTTTCGAAAAGCCGCAAAGCCTCGCTGGAGCTTTCGACGATAGCGGGCTCGTGACCGAGCTGGGTGAGCATCCCGGCCAGAAGATCCCTGATGATATCCCTGGTATCGACAGCCAAAATTCTTGTCTTGCGGGAAGTATCGTCATCGGGAGAAGCTTGCGGGAAGATCAGGCGCCAGGTTTCCACGGAATCACCGCGCTCATTCACCAGGCTCGAGCATTCGAGCCTGGCGCCCATTTCCGATATCCATCTGGGCCGTGGCCCCTGCGGCGCGGGAAGCTTTTCGCCGTCGAGCCGCAAGGCCACGACGTCGCCGTTGCTCTCCGAAGTAAATACGAGCGAGCTTTTGTCACCCGCGGATTCGATGGCCAGACCGACAAAGCGGCTGACCATGTCGGAGAAGAACTGCGGAGAATATCTTAAAGTGATACTTTTGTTAATCGATTTAACCGTAATTGACGGAAAGTGTTGTGTCGAACGCGCGATATTGTCGATGGCTATTCGGGCGATCGTCTCGGGCTCGTCGGGCGATTCTCCCAGTTCACCGATCTCGTGGATTCCCAGTATCGACTCGGTGATATTTCTCCCCTCTGAAGCGGAGGTACGGATAACGTCGAGCCATCCCAGCAATCCTCTGATCTCATCGCTGGTTTTTTCCGAGGAATACTCATCGATTAGTTTTTCCAGATCGTGGGAGATTTTCTCAAACGTATCGGTGATTAATCCGGCTTTCTTCTCCAATGTATCGATTTCCGAGACGGCGGCCGGCATGGCCACCAGACCGGCCGATTCTTTGCCCACGATACTGTCTTTTCCGGTTGAGATGATTCTGGAAAGGCCAAATATGATCCGGCAGGCGTCGTAAAAGAAATCGAAATCGACGGTGATTCGTCGTCGGCTTTCGAGACGAATGAACATCCAGGTTTCCCGGTCGGGAAGCATGCAAAATATATAGGGTCGACGTTCCATGAATTCGGCGAACGGGGCGGCCTGGTCCCAGCCAAACATGCCCGATGGCCGTGACTGATCGAACTCGGAGTCGGGGCCGGCGGTCAGGGATCGTCTTTCGGCGCCCGGCTCGGAAGATAAGGTTATAACCCATCCCGAATCGGTCCTGCGGCAGAGATCGAACCTGTCGCCGTTAAAGATGCGGGTCAGGGACCAGGCGATTGCCCGGACGATTCCGGCGCCGCTCTGCAGCAGCCTCGATCCGGTGAGAAGCTCGTCGGCAATGGAGCCGATCAGCGTTTTCATGTTATCCAGGGATGACTGGGTCGCCCGCATCCGTCGGCCCAAAACCATGGCTGAACCGAGTTGTTCGCCGAACTGCTCAAGGAGATCGACCTGAAGCCGACCCGGAGTATATCCCCCTTTTCCGAAAAGCGTAATAACTCCCCAATGCTCTCCTTCGGAAATCACGGGAATCAGGGCCATATAGTTGAAACCGTCGATCTTGCCTCCGAAAATCTCATAATCGGGGCTGAGACGAAGATTGCGGATGATAAGCAACCTTTTATTCCTGGCGGATTTTCCTATGGCTGTGTCTCCGAGGTCGACTGTCTCGAGACGTCGGGCCAGCCTGGCGGAGATGCCTTTGTACGACCCCAGCACGAGGTTTTGACGCGCCCTGTTAAAGACATGGATGGCGCCGCCGGCCATTCCCAGCATGCCGGCAATGCTATCGAGAGTGAAATTGAGCAACTCCATAAGGCTGGTGCTGGAGACGGCGACCTGGGTGATTTCGCTTATGGCACGCTGCTGCCTCTCTTCGGCCAGTTGAGCGCTCATCCAGGCCCTTCCGCCGAAAATGGCCATGATCTGAGCGAGCGCCAGGGAAAGCAGGCCGCCTGTCAGGAAAACCATGTAATAAGGAAAGGCCATGAGATCCTGATCGAAAAGAGGTACCGACATAAAGAGGATCATGGCGGTGACTACGGCCAGGATTCCAGGAATCCAAAAAAGATAGAAGAAGAATCGACGTCCCTGGCGGCCTGTGCCCAGGTATGATGTGCCCACCAGGAGGAGGGCCAAGATAATTAAAAGCCAGAATTCCATAGCGTTGGATTATTCGATCGAAATACGGGAAAAGTCAAAGGAATTCTCTGCGTGACGCGGCAGGAAAAGGCGAGAAATCGGTTATCCCGGGTATGCGGACCTTTCAGCCACCGGGATAATATAGTGACGTTGGTTGAAAACAGGCCGAAAACGCGACACGATCGGTGGGAACGATTTATCGGAAAAAAATGCTTGACAGGGGAACAAACGGGCTCATAATATATTTATACATATACAGGTATCGATGGGAGGAATCATGGCTCGGGACGCATGCGAATTTTTGAGTGTAGACGAAGAAAAGGTGGCCCGGATACGTCGCAAGATCGGTCTGGAGAACGTGGGCGAGCGAATGGCGGAGATCTTCAAAGTCCTGGCCGACAGGACGCGGCTGAAGATCATACAGGCTCTCGAACTTGAAGAGTTATGTGTCTGCGATATAGCGAGTTTAATCGATTTATCTCAACCGTCGGTTTCGCATCATTTGAAAGCCCTCAGGCAATCCGGGATGGTCAAGTACCGCAAGTCGGGCAAGATGGCGCTCTACTCGATAAAGGACAGCCGGATTTCAGCCTTGCTGGCGATTGCCAGAGATACTGCCGGGAGATAACTGCCCTATCGAGTTGAAATCATATCAACCGTCGTCTATTTATTGACAGACCGGCCGTTGACTTAAAGTGATGGTTTAAGGAGTTGATCGATGCCTCAAGAAGATCGCAGACGTGTCGTGAAAATCAGCGGGATGGACTGCCCCGATTGTGCCTTGACGATTGAGAAAGAAGTCAAAGCTCAGCTTGGAGTCAGATCGGCTAAAGTGGATTATCTCGGCGGCGAGATGATCGTGGACGGCGAGAATATGGATATAGCCAAAATCGAAAAAAGGGTACGGTCGCTCGGTTATGGAGTGTCAAGATCGGAAGAAACCAGCTGGAAAAAGACTCCTCTCTTCGTGCCTGATATGGATTGCGCGGATGAGGAGAAGATCATTCGCAGGGCCTTGAATTCGGTCGAAGGCGTACGAAGCATAGAATTCGATTTAATCAGGCGCCGGGTTATTGTCGGGCACGAGACAACCTCTGCTTCCCTGCTGGAAGCGATTGAAAGGGAAGGTTTTAAGGCGATGGTTGCCGAAACCGGCAGGCGCATCGCGGAATCGCCCATTCCCAGCGACCAGGTGAGAAATGTCACGATGTCGGCGGCGCTGGTGGCGGCGGGGGCCATTATCGAGCTTTTTGGCGGGCCGGAACTGGCCGTGAAAGCCGTCATTTTGGCCGGAACGCTGGTCGGCGGGTGGCGAATCGGGCGCAAAGGACTTTTGGCTGCCAAACGGTTGCGACTGGATATGAATTTCTTGATGTCGTCGGCGGTTATCGGGGCTATGGTAATTGATCAATGGCTCGAGGCCGGGACCGTCATAGTTCTGTTTGCAATAGCTCAGCTTCTGGAGGCGTTCAGCCTGGACCGGTCCCGCAGAGCGATTACCAGCTTGATGGACCTGACGCCCAGGACAGCCAGGGTCGTTCGGAATGGGAAAGAGATATCCATACCTGTGGACGAGGTCACGCCGGGCGAAAAGGTATTAGTTCAACCGGGAGAGAAGATCCCGGTGGACGGCAGAATTGTATCGGGGAGTTCCTCGGTGAACCAGGCGGCCATTACGGGGGAATCGCTGCCTGTGAGCGTAGGGCCGGAAGGCATGGTTTACGCCGGGACTATCAACGGCGAGGGAGCGTTGGATGTGGAGACGATTTATGTCGCCGGCGATACGACCATTGATAGAATAATCCAGCTGGTCGAGGAAGCCCGTTTTGCCAGAGCGCCGTCGCAGGGCTTCGTGGATAGATTCTCACGTGTCTACACTCCAGCGGTAGTGGCGACAGCGATAATCGTGGCCATTTTCCCTCCCCTTTTCAGCGGCCTGCAGTGGAGCGACTGGATTTACAGAGCGCTGGCTCTATTGGTGATAGCCTGCCCTTGCGCGCTGGTGATTTCCACGCCGGTCACTATAGTCTCGGCCCTCACGGCTGCGGCCCGCAATGGCGTCTTGATTAAAGGCGGGGTCTATCTGGAGAATCTGCACAGGGCGAAGGCGGCGGCGTTCGATAAGACCGGCACCATTACCAGGGGAATACCCGGGGTGAGGAATACCATGCCGGCGGATAACATCGATGCAAGGGAGCTTTTGAGAATAGCCGCCTCCATTGAGAATCGCAGCGAGCATCCCATTGCCGCGGCCATTCTCGATTATGCCGCCCGGACGGGAATCGCGTTGTCCACCGTGGATAATTATCAGTCTATTCCGGGAAAGGGGGCCAGCGGGTCGCTTTCAGGGACGATCTATTTTGTGGGAAAAGGCTCGCTTTTCGAGGAGATGGGGATTGCCGGAGGTCGGATACGGGATGGGCTCGATAGTATCGAGAACGAGGCTCAGACGGCGGTGTTGGTCGGGACAGAGGCAAGCGTGCTGGGGATCATTGCGATCAGCGATGAGATCCGTCCGGACTCATCGGCGACAGTGGCCGAGCTGAAAGAGCTCGGTGTGGAGCGGGTAGTCATGTTGACGGGCGATAATCAGCGCACTGCCGAGGCGATTGGACGCGCGGCGGGGATCGACGATATCCGATCAGACCTTCTGCCGGGGCAAAAGGTGGAGGCTATCAAGAAGATCAAAGGCGAAAACGGAACGGTTATCATGGTGGGAGACGGGATCAACGATGCTCCGGCGATGGCGGCGGCCGATATAGGGATAGCCATGGGGGCGATCGGCTCCGACGCTGCCCTGGAAACGGCGGATATCGCGTTGATGTCCGACGAACTTACGAAGATACCTTGGGTCTTCAAGCTGTCGCGGAAGTCGTATCGTATTATCATCGAGAATATCAGCATGGCCATAGGGATCAAGGCCGTTTTCGTCGTTCTCGCGCTGACGGGACTGGCCACGTTATGGATGGCCGTCTTCGCCGATATGGGGGTATCCTTGCTGGTGATTCTCAACGGCATGCGGGCTCTGGGCATCCGACCAAACCATTAACTAATTGATTATCAAGAGCTTAAATCGTTATAGCACAGATTCGTAGATTTAATGGGCAGATTTATCTTTTTTCTTGACAGGCACGTTATCCCAAATTAGATTTTTTCGGGCAGTACGGGCGCGGCATCTGCAATTGTAAAAACATCCTGCGCGATCCTCTGAATAACATCTGGTACGAGCGTTTTTGAAATCTTCATAATTCTCCAGGGAGCGAAGCGAAATAACCTGAGAACTACGAATGTCGCGATACAGGCGGCATAAATCCCGCTAAGGGCGACATAACCGAGCGAGACGATCGAGACCAGCATTTCTCCGAGAGTGGCGATAATCTCAGATCGAGCGTCAGCCACAGAGTAGCCGGTCGAATGCCATACGGCGCGGAAGCCAGATTATGAACAAGAAAATATGCGAATATCGGTCTGTTAGAGTTCCAGGGAAAAGTTTTTCCAGCAAAGGAAGGGTAGTATGAAAAGAATGTTTAAGTTGTTATCCGCGGGGCTGCTGATGGTCTTAATCAGCAGCGGCGGCGTGCTGGCGGACGTCATTCAGGTCACCTTGACTTACGAGAATGGGCAACTGGTGCGGACACCGCCGGGGCCGTACAATAAGTCGGCGGGGGACGTTTTTCGAGTCACGAATAATACCACTTTTACAATCTGGGTGCAGCTTTACGACGCCGACGACCAGATGCATGGCAACATGCAGGTGGCGCCCGGGCAGACGGACGAGCTCCCTCTGCAGTGTATCGAAAGGTGGGTTTGCTATCAATATCCGATGTTGCGGGAGGAGACCACCGATTTCGTCTGCGACCAGCTGATACCGATAACCGATGAATGCCAGAACCATAAAATGCATTTCCCGCAACTGCCCGATCCTGACGGGTGGGATGTGAACGCCACGGAACCATTGTCATTGGCGGATGACTGGCAGTGCTCGGAGACCGGCCCGGTGCAGGATCTGCATTGGTGGGGATCCTGGAGGCTGGACGCCGTCGGACAAATAATGGGTTTCGTTGTGACCGTTCACAACAACGTGCCGGTCGGACCGAACGGATACAGCATCCCCGGCGATCCGCTCTGGGGACCGTTCACCATAGCGGATTTCACCACGGTCCTGGTCGACGCGCAGTCGCCGCAGGGCTGGTACGATCCCGCGTCCGGAGAGATGTCGCCGAATAATCATCAACAGTATTTCCGGTACGACGTAATTCTCCCGGAGGCGATGGGGT
>CAZDAH010000049.1:0-4202 GCA_964503405.1 uncultured Ignavibacteria bacterium | reverse complement strand
ATCCATATGATCCGCTTCCTCCATGGGGCGAATTATACGAACCGCAAATACCTCCCCCGCCGATATTCAACGCATTTAATATCGCCATCGACCCGAGCGGCATGTTTCTCAACGGATTCGGGGATGACGCATACGGCGATGGCTGGTATTTCTATGAGAATTTTGGCTGGTGGAACGTCTGGTTCTACGATCATCCGCTCGATTTCAGCAGAATGAAGCGGGTGTACTTAAACGGGATGGTACAGAAGGTGGAGCCGAGCTTGCCTTCGTATATAGAGATCGCCGTGAACTGGTCGACGCCGAATAATCCTCCAGGCGGCCCTCCCCCGATCCCGCCACTGCCGCCGGACCAGGAGCATCTTCTTATAGGAAGGGCAACGGTATTCGAGATGCAGGATTACGTGGGGCCGATCGAACAACTCTTTTTCGAGATATTGGAATATAACCCGGAGTGGGTTTCAGTTGACGTCAGGGGATTCAATTTTGTTTTTGACGGCGTGATCGAGCACGTTTGCCTGCTTCGCGATCCGCAGCCGCAATCGCTTGATTTATCCTTTTGCATAACCGGCGGATTGCCACAGACCGGCGCCTGCTGTTTCCCGGATGGGACTTGCTCCGACATAACCGAGATCGACTGCAACGCGCAGGGCGGAGTCTTCGTGGGCGCGGGTACCCAGTGCCTCGGCGACAATGACGGCAACGGGGTTGATGACGCTTGTGAAGAAGCGCCTGCCATCCCAACTCTATCGCAATGGGGGATTTTGCTTCTGGCGTTGCTGTTGCTGTCCGCAGTTACTGTGGCCATGGTGAGGAAGCGCAAGGAGATCACAGCGTAGAGAAAACGAGACGGAGAGGATCGATATGCGACAAAAGGCGCCAGGCATTGGTTTCCCGGCGCCTTTACTATTGGATAGGTATTGTGGGGAACAGGGAATGCCCGGCCTGACGGTCTGATTGTAGGCCAAAATTAGCGTCAAATCGCAGGCGACTTGTCCTACTTCAACAAAACCATCTTGATATTCTCCGTCCGCTCACCCGCCTCCCATACGGGCTGAACAGCCAGCCGCGCGAAATAGATCCCCGACGGAAATGCGGCGGCATCCCAAACCACCTTATGCTCTCCCGCCTCGCGCGAGCCCTCGTATATCGTAGCTACCCGCTGGCCGAGGAGGTTGAAGATGGAGATAACGACCTCGCCCGGCTCCGGCAGGGCGTAGCTGATGGTGGTGGCGGCGTTGAAGGGGTTGGGGTGGTTTTGGGAGAGGGAGAATTGTGATGGTTGTCTTATTTCTTTCTCGACTCCGGTTTCCGGCTCCCAGCGGCGGTAGTAGAGGCCGTCATAACCTGCTGTATATATCAAATGAATCTTACCGCTTTCTAATTTGATTTCTGGATATGCCGAATAATGCTCAGCGACAATTTCGGACGGTTCCCAGGTTTCTCCAAAGTCGTAGCTACGTTTAACTAGAATACCAATATCGTAACTATCAGGATAAAGATTCCCGTGCCAAGCCGCCACAACTGTATCGCCGGATACAGCCACAGACGGATATTGATTATATTCATTGAATGACAAATTTATCGGAGGCGACCAGGTTAAGCCCGAATCCGATGATAGACATACATAGACTTGAGACATCGAATCATTTTGTGGAAACCACTCCTGATATGTGAAGGCCATGTGGCCATTCGGAGATGCGTCCATGCGCTGCTCCCAGTTGGCTTCATCGGCGGTTAGGGAGTCATAAAAGATCCATTCCTCCCCATCATCGACGCTGAATAATAGCTTAATTGTAGAGGTCGATAGGCCCACAAAAGCCGTGGATAATATATAAGGCTCGTCATAGAAGAAATATATGAATGGCTCGAGGGGGCGGTGGTAAGACATTATGGAATCGGCAATCATCCAGGTAACTCCAAAATCTGTTGAGCTTTTCAAAAAGATATGTACATTATCGTAATCAATATCGTCCACCATGCAAATTGATACGCGATTCGAATTATAATTAGCCGACATCGGCACGCCAATTGAAGGTTCCCATCCAGGTATTCTCGGTTCCTGCCACGATACGCCGAAATCGGTGGAAAAAAGAAGTTCGATGCCCTGCCAGGAATAATAAAAAGCAGCCAGGGTGTCGTTTGTTAGCTTAAAACCTATATCTGAAAAACCCCCCGTTTCGTCAGGCAGCGTAAAATTATCCTGCCATGAATCACCGCCGTCTATGCTTCTTACAAAATTCAAAAAATCATAGATGACGAAGATCGAATCGTGTCTTACCTCAATAGCGTTGTAGGGCGGTGGGCTAAAACTATGCGAATCAATATACACAGGCTCAGTCCAGCCGCCTTGGCATAAGCGAGTCAAAAAGGAAAACGAAAGGCAAATTGCGAAGAAATATCTCCTCATTTTATCAGTGCCGCCCTCTCTATTATTACTATTTCTCCAGCTTTACTCTTAAAGTACGTAGGTCAAAACCCCTGTGGTTTTGACTTTCCTGGCTGCCTCCTATTTTCGTCAAATCGCAGGCGATTTGACCTACTTCAAATTATACGTAAGCCATAGATCAGGAGCTTTTTCGGATACGTCAGGATTGAGCGAAGCGACATACTGACACTTTCAGTACAATTCATTTCAACAACACCATCTTTATACTCTCGCTGACCCCTCCCGCCTCCAGCCGCGCGAAATAGACCCCCGACGGAAAATCAGCGGCGTCCCAGACTGCCGTATGCTCGCCAGGTTCACATTCCCCTCGGAATACGGTATCCACACGCTGGCCGAGGAGATTGTAGATGGAGATTGTCACCTCGCCCGGCTCCCGCAGAGTGTAGCTGATGCTAGTAGCGGCATTGAAGGGGTTGGGGTGGTTTTGGGCTATTCTGAATGCTATGGGTTTTGTTTCTTCATCCGGTAAACCCAATGGACCCACATATTGAAGGATCTGAAGAGAAGAATAGGAAGTGATATAGATGTAATCGCCTTGGATGGCAATTCCGCCTATATAATTTGTCGCATCATAAGATTCAACAAGATACGGATCGGTGGGGTCTGTAATATCAATTATCGCCAGGCCTGTATACAACTCCGTTAGAACGGCTCTATTACCAATAATAGCGACATGGGTCGCCAAACCTTCGGTCAGATAATGCCCGACCTGTACGGGATTTGCCAGGTTAGATATATCAGCTATTCGAAGGCCATATTCGACTGCCGCAATATAAGCGTAAGTTCCCTCAACACAAATATCTATTGCATCATAAAGAGAGGTATTGCCTCCAACAAATACCGGATTTGCAGGATCCGATACATTAATGATGTGAAGGCCCCTGTATGAATCGGCTATAAATACATAATCGCCCAAAACGTATCCGTCCGCGACTTGCCCGGGAGTGTTATAATATCCTTCAAGTACAGGATTTGAAGGGTCTGATACATTAACTATCTCAATACTCTGAAAGTGATTAACTACGTAAGCATAATCTCGAACCAAAAATAGATTATAAACATATCCACCCGTCATATCGAAATATCCAGCTAAAATGGGATTATGGGGATCGGAGATATCTAACGCATACAAACCATCTCCGCCAAGGCCGCTTCCTACAGTGATATAGGCGTAGCCGCTAGTAACCGCGACATATTCCGCTGGATTCGGAGTTTCGTAATCCCCTGCCAAGTAAGGGCTTTCGGGGTTGGAGATATCTACTACGTAAAGACCCATAGTTCCCGCCAGGTAAGCGTAATCGTCATCGACGACTAGATCGCGAGCATTACCCGGAAGTTCAAAGGATCCTACAAGAATCACCTCTTGAGCTTGAACGGACTCTGGTAAAATGCTCATATTTATGTTTATAAAAAATAGAACGGTCCAGTTAATTAATGCCTTCATTCGATAAAACTCAGTGCTATACGTTTTTCCCATAAATATCCCCCTTAAGGATATTCAACCTTACCTCACCATATAAAAATAAACCGGATTATCCAGTTTGTCAACCACAGTTTTTGTCGCGTCAGGAAGGAATGAATCGACAGCTTGACGCCCCCGGTCATTTCCAGCCGTAGGTCAAGTTCCCCCGGAACTTGACTGCATGTATTCATCAAATCCCGGGGGGATTTGACCTACTTTATCTGCTCGTATTCTTTAAGATGAGCCAGTCCATCCTTGCCCGCCCGTCCCTTTTATCCTATATTCCCCCCCTTG
>CAZDAH010000048.1:12331-22246 GCA_964503405.1 uncultured Ignavibacteria bacterium | reverse complement strand
CGGATAAATGTCTGAAGCCGTGTCCCAGCCTGTTCACGGCCATGGCCCGCGAGATACATAGCGTAAGCGAGGCCCCCGATTCCATGCTTTTAGACGCCATCGTGGATCAATACGGCGCGGTTCGATTCAATCATAAACTGCACGCCCAGATGGCTGGCATGGATAAAGGCTGCCCGCAATGTCATCATTACAGCCCCGAGGGAGAGATTCCCCCCTGCAGCGATTGCCACGGGGGAGAGACCAATCCCGCCAATCTTCGCCAGCCGGGACTGAAAGGGGCCTACCACCGTCAATGCCTGGCCTGTCATCGTGAATGGAGTCATGGCACCGCTTGCTACGTCTGCCACCTGCCCCGGGCCGGCGAATCATTAACTGAGAAGGGAATCGACAGAACGGATATCATCGGTATTTCGCATCCCGTTATCACCGAGCCCACGACAAGGGTTTACTATACGCCCTATGAAAAAGGCCCCATCGTTACTTTCTACCATAAGGAACATATCGAGCTTTTCGGGCTGAGATGCGTGGACTGCCATCAGGAAGAAAACTGCGCCTATTGCCACGACCTGCAAAAACCGGCCAACCTCAGGAAAACTGACGAAGAGATTCACGCCATCTGCTCCAATTGCCACGGCACCCATAAATGCTCGAAATGCCACGATATCAGGGAGCGGCCGGCCTTCACCCACGCAGATACCGGATGGCCCCTAAACAGATTTCACGCGAACCTCGATTGCCGAGCCTGTCATCCGACCGGCAAGCGAATCTCCAAACTCAACAGCGCCTGCGTGGCCTGCCATGGAGGCTGGAATCAGGAGACGTTCGCCCACGCCATAGTGGGCCTGCAGCTCGACGAGATTCACCTGGAAATAGAATGTGTCGAGTGCCACGCCGACAGGGAATTTCAGAAAACGCCGGTTTGCGCTTCCTGTCATGACGACGGCAGGAATTACAGGAAGAACCCTCCCGGCAAACTGATCGGAACGACTGGCTGAAAAACCCGGGGCGGAGCCGTTTTTTTTCTCCGCCCTAAATGCCGAGACCGGCCCTCTCGCGTTCTTGCGGCCGGCAAATACTGTATAGATTTTTCTCGCACAAATGTTTACATTATTCCGATGGTCGAAAAATCAAACTCAAACGAGCTGTTCATAAGGAATTTCATTCCGAAGGTCAGCCGGACTTTCGCCTTAACCATCAAATTCCTCCCTCAGGGGCTGCGGGATTCAGTTTTCGTTGCGTACCTGCTCTGCCGCGTCGCGGATACATTGGAAGATTCTCCTTACTTGAGTTTTGCGGAGAAACGGGATCGCCTTACTCGATTAAGCGAGATTCTGCGCGGCGCCTCGGGTGGCGGGCATATTTCCAAAGGGAGCATCGCCGCGCTTTATGATTCCGTGGATTCGGGGCGCGGGGACGATCATCATCTGCTGGCGGAATCATCAAGATTGTTCGACATCCTGGAGACGCTTCCGCAGAGGCATAAGAATATCATCTGTCGATGGGCGGGGGAGATGGCCGGGGGAATGGCCGAATACGCGAAATTATATGAAAAAGGGGATAACACGGTCAATTCCCTGTTCGATATCGAAGATTGGGACAGGTATTGTTATTATGTGGCTGGCACCGTTGGCCACATGCTCACCGGGCTTTTCATCCAACACTATGAATTCGACGATGATCGAGTGAAACGGCTTGACCGGCTCGGGAACTCCTTCGGACTGGGATTGCAGAAGGTAAATGTTATCAAAGACGTTTCCGAAGACAGAAAACGCGGGGTCTGTTATCTGCCCGAGGACGTAATGTCGGGCTACGGCCTTGCGCCGTCCACACTTGAAGCGGCTTCGGATCAAAACGCGGCCGGATTGGTGCGGGAGCTGACGGTCAACGCGCTCGCTCACCTCGACGACGCTATAGCTTACACGACAACAATGCCCAACGGCCATAAGGGAGTTCGTATGTTTCTGGCTGTGCCGGTCTATCTGGCGGTTACGACATTGGGTTTGGTTGTCGCGAATCCAAAGAGGTGTCTGACCGGGCCTCCGCTCAAATTGAGCCGGATCGATGTTACAAAGCTGATATCCGCGGCCGCGCTGAGGATCGGATCCAACAGAGACCTGGAAAGCTATTATAGGAAGCTCCGCAAAGCGGCTGAATAGACTTTTTTCCTTTTAATAGTCGCAGAAAGGCATATAATTAGCAGGATGAATGAAATCGCGAGGGTTTAAGTGCCATGACGGTGACATTATGAGTCGTTTCGATAACTTTACCGCCATCGATCTGGAGACCACGGGGCTTTATCCCGCCAGCGACCAGATTATCGAACTTGGCGCGGTCAAATTTGTCGAGGGGAGGCTTGTGGAGACGTATTCTCAGCTTGTCAAACCATCGGCCTCAATATCGTCCGAGATCACGAGAATTACGGGCATAGACGATGAGATGGTGACCAACGCTCCCGCTCTCGATGCCGTGTTCGGCGATTTCAAGAGTCTCCTGGATAAATCCCCCTGGGTCGTGGGGCAAAATGTCGACTTCGATCTGGGATTTTTAAAGCCTCATTTAAGCCATATAGAGTTTGCCGATCTCGAGAAGAAAACGCTGGATACGGCGGTGCTCGCGCGGGCATTGTTTCCCCGGATCCAACGCTACAGTCTCAGCACTCTGGCGGCCTATTTTGGCGCCGAACGCGGCGCCGCTCATAGGGCCTTAAGCGATTGCCGGGCCACGGGCGATGTTTATCTCAAGCTGTTAGCCAAACTGGCCGACCTGCCGGAGGTCTCGAGGGGGCGAATGGGGAGAATTCTTTTCGGCCACGATATCGATCTTTTTCATGAATCGCTGGAGCCCCTGGTTTCCGGAGACCAACGCGTTAAAGCGGCGGAGGACGATGACGCGGAATATCCGGATAATGTAGTGGGTCAATCTCCCCCTGAATCGTATGACGACTATGTCGAGTTGGACGAGGCTGCGGTCCAGAATCATTTTCTTCCCGGCGGGCTTTTTTCCAAGAATATCGAAAGTTACGAATATCGTCCCATGCAGGGCGACATGGCCGTTGACGTTTCCCGCGCGTTCAATCGTTCGGAATTCCACATAATAGAAGCGCCTACCGGTGTGGGAAAATCGCTGGCTTATCTTCTCCCCGCCAGCTGGTGGGCGTCGTTGAACAGGGAACAAGTGATAATCTCCACCCACACAAAGAATCTTCAGTCTCAGTTGTTTTACAAAGATATTCCCCAGGTGGCGGAAACCGTGGGTTATGATTTCAAGGCAGTTATTCTCAAAGGCCGAGGCAATTATATTTGCCTTTATAAATATCACGAGCTGCTGGCCGAGGCCGAGGCCTCGGCCAGCCGGGCCGACCGGGCCGCGCTGGCGTCTCTAACGTTGTGGGCGGAAAACACGATCACCGGGGATATTTCCGAATGCAATGGATTCAGTCCCGGCGCCAATCATTATATCTGGAGCAGGATATCCTGCGAGGGCGGATTCTGTCTCGGACAGGCTTGTCCCTATGCCAGAGAATGTTTTCTCTTGAGGGTAAAGCGCGAGGTGCAGTCGGCGCAGCTGGTGATCGTAAATCATTACCTTACCTTCGCCGATTTCGCGTCCGGAGGAGACCTGATCAGGGAGTCCGGTCATATCATATTTGACGAGGCTCATAACCTCGAGAAGGTGGCGGCTTCATTCCTGGGACGCAAAATAGACAGGCGCGCCATGGAAGTCGTTTTGAATGGAATGTACAGTTCGCGTCCCGCTCCCTCGGGATTTCTGGCCGGTTTGAGATTCACGTTGGAAAATCGACCTCAGGACGGCGAAGTCGTGATTGCCGCGGAGAAAGTAATCGACGGTATAACGGAGTTGTCGGGAGCGTCGAAATCATTTTTTGATTTGCTTGCGGCCGAGCTCCGCTCCCGCGAATCCGCTGTCGAGGGACGGGAAATCCGTGTGTCGCGCGATAACAGCCCGTTTGAAAAGTGCGATCGGGAATCCTTGATAGCTTCATTCGGGAAATTGACAGAACGTCTCGACGGGCTGATCGGTCATGTTCGAGAGAGCGAGAATATCGACAAAAAACGCGAGATCGTGGTCAGGCTGGAGGCTTTCGCCGGCGATCTGAAGAAACTGACGGATACCGCGCTCGACCTTCTCTTCACGGAAAATCCCGAATATGTCTATTGGATCGACCTGCCGTCTTCCCCGCGCTTTTCCCCGTCGATTTACTCCGCTCCTCTGGAAGTGGGGAAACTTCTCGATCAGAAATTTTACGATTATTTGAAGACCGTGGTATTCACATCGGCTACCATCACGGTCAAGGGAGAATTCGAGTATTTCAAGGAGAGATTGGGCCTCGATCTGGGTTCCGCGGTGCGAACAACAACGTCCGCGCTCGATTCTCCTTTCGATATTGATGGTCGAGTCGCCGTGATAACAACAGGTTACCTGCCATCCCCCAAAGGCGCCGAATTCGAATCGTCGGCGTTCGAAACCCTCGAGCGAGTTTTGACTATCGGCGCGAAGAAGGCGATGGTTCTGTTCACTTCTTATGCCTCCCTCAAAAACGGCGTCGCCGCTTTATCCGCGCCGCTCGAAAGGGCCGGGGTGAGCTTGTTTTATCAACAAGGAACATTCAACGCCGAACGGGTATTGCGTCGTTTTAAATTATCCAGAAAGGGCGTGCTTTTCGGCACCAACACGTTTTGGGAAGGAGTGGATCTTCCCGGCGATCTGCTTGAGCTTCTGATCCTGTTCAAACTCCCTTTCACTGTCCCCGATCAGCCATGGTTCAAGGCCAACCTGGAGAGGATCGAAGCCGACGGCCACAGTTCCTTCGCCAAGCTATCTCTTCCGGACGCAGTAGTCAGGTTTCGACAGGGCTTTGGCCGATTGATTCGCACGGCGAATGACCGCGGCTGCGTGGTAATTATGGACAGCAGGGTTGAAAAAAGTTCATTCGGATCCTTTTTTACGAGGTCGGTCGGGGGGACCAGATTCAAACCGTCGACCGCGCATGAGGTTGCGGGGGTAGTCAGGGACTGGCTTCAACTTCAGGGACGATGATCTCACTGTTTTCCCTTTATTTGTGATCGTTCATTGCCAAGAAATATCGCCATATCTTATAATCCGTAACGGCTTATGGCTAATCCGCGCCGATTAACTGCCGACTTAATGAAAAGGCAAATGATCTTCGCGGGGGCCCGATTCCGATGCCTGAATCCTTCGATCAGGGCCCTCGAGAAACGCCTTTGTTGTTAAGGAAGTGCGATGGAAAAGCCTTGTGTTTTAGTCGTCGATGACGATTCTCAGATAACCAGCGCCATCAGCGAATACCTTCGGGATTTCGATTATAATCTGAAAATCGCCTCCACCGGCGCCGAAGCGTTGTCCAGGATTACCGATCCCGATATCGCCATGGTCATGCTCGATATCAATCTTCCGGATTTTTCCGGATTCGACGTTCTTGGTAAAATCAAGGAGATTAATTCGTCGCTCCCCGTCGTCGTAATGACCGGCTTTATTTCCACCGAGGCGGCTATCGAGGCGATGAAGATGGGAGCCTACGAATTCATCACCAAACCGTTCGACATCGACAAGATGATAAGCCTGGTAAACCAGGTAATGAAAAAATCGACCCACCTGCAGGGACTGGAGACTTTTTCCAAAGAACGGGATCTCATACCGGGCGATATTATCGGCCGATCGCCGGAGATGATGGAGATCGCCAAACTTATCGGGCAGGTGGCCTCCAGCGACGCCTCGGTTTTGATCCACGGCGAATCGGGCACCGGTAAAGAGCTTGTGGCCAGATCGATCTATAAGAATTCACTTCGAAAGGATAAGCCGTTTCTCTCGGTCAACTGCGCTGCTCTGCCGGATACACTGCTGGAATCGGAGCTTTTCGGCCACGAGAAAGGATCCTTCACAGGAGCGTACACCCGCAAGCTGGGCAAATTCGAGATCTGCAACGGCGGCACAATCTTGCTCGACGAGATCGCCGACATGTCGCCTCTCACCCAGTCCAAAGTCCTCCGCGTCCTACAGGAGCAGGAATTCGAACGGGTCGGCGGTATCGACACCATTAAAGTCGACGTGCGGATGATTGCCGCCACAAATAAATCGCTGGTCAATCTGATAAAAGAGGGACAGTTTCGAGTGGACCTGTTCTACCGGCTGAAAGTCGTGTCCATCTATCTGCCGCCGCTCAGGGAGCGCCGCCCGGACATTCCCCTCCTCGTCGATCATTTCATGAAGATATATTCCGCCGAGACCGGCAAAATGATCAAAGGCATCTCTAACGAAGCGCTGGAAGCGTTGACCAAATACCCCTGGCCGGGCAACGTTCGCGAGCTTGAGAATAATATCCATACAGCGGTGGTCATGGCCAAGACCAATGTCCTGCTTCCAGAACATTTCCCGGTCTTTTCCGACAACTCCGAATCGGTTCGCCTCGATCTCGACGCCATTGAGGAGGACTACTCGCAAATGTTTTCCGAGCACCTGACTCCCAATTTCGAGAAAATCCTGGCCATCTCCGAGGGCCACGTTTACCATCACCTGCAATCGGGATTCGAGCGGGCTCTGATTTCGGCCGCATTGCGTCACACGGGCTCCAACCAGGTGAAGGCTGCGGAACTGCTGGGTATCTCCCGCAATACCCTGCGAGATCGCATAGCCAAATTCGGACTCTATTAGTCAAAAAAACCATAGGCGGATTGCCCGTCCCGCGATAATTGTCGCGGGACCACTATGCCGATCGCGCGGTTCGGCTGTCTGTATCTTATTTGAATTTCCCGCCGATTCAGGAAATCATGGTTCCAGAAATACCGGATTGAATTTTTGCGGAATCACTCGTGGGCCGAACCGCCTCCCGCCTGCGGCGGGAGCAAGCGATCGGCATCGCCCCCTGTCCCCGCTGGAAGCGGGGACAGGGGGGGCAATCCGCTTATCTGCACAAATTAGCAGATAATTATTGACGGGGCAAAACGGGCGTGGTATAATAAACGCATGAGAGTCAGATTGATACTGCTAATGCTCACAAGCCTGATCTCGCCCGTGATCAGTCAGGAGGCCGTTCCTGATTCTTCTGACACCACTTATGCTCCGTTGGACAGCCTTGACGCCGGTTTGGTTCTGGCGCTTGATGTTTTGAAGATGACCCGGGGTGACCTGACATTTCGCGGCGATTACCTGGAACCGGATGCTTACCGGCTCCCGGCGGTGGATTATTACATGGACGACCCCGCAAAGTTGATTCAATATGCCCGTTCTAATCTGAAATATCTCAATCTGACATCAATAGCTGAGTCTGCCCCGGATATCTTCGGGTCTCGGCGATATTCCAATTCCGGGAGTGAAACGAGAGAATTCAGCGATCTGAAGAAGATTATCGATTCGAAGAAAATCGCGAAGATTCTTCCTGAAAAGACAATTTCATTTCTTAAGAAGCTGACTGAATTTATCGCAAAGATTGACAATCGGAATTCGAATGTGATATCGAAGTATTCGCAGGCCGAACTCGATTCATTGCGTGACGGATTTACCATGCTTTTGGAGGAGGAGTTAGAAAGCGAGTTCTTGTCCGCCGCCGAACTTGACAGCCTGGAATCGTACGAGGACATCTGGGCCGAGAAGATGACAAAGCTCGGAGAAAACTGCAGAAGAATAAGGTACATTTCGGATGATATTGGAGAGCTTTTTCTTTTGAGCGAAGAACTGACCATTACAGGCAAATTAAGTTCCTGGAAAACCGACTTCGGCCAGATCATAATCGGCGACGCTACCGACAACCATTACTCCGGCGACCTCTTCATCGTCATTGATCCCGGCGGCGACGATACCTACGATATCGGATTCGAGGGGACTGGGCATCATACTTACATCATCGATTACCATGGCGACGACACCTACAACATGCCCAAAAACCGGATCAGCCCCTACTTCTTCGGATCGAATTTGATTATCGATTACGATGGCGACGACTCTTACAACGCAGGCTCGTGGACACTTGGCGCGGGGCTGTTCGGGGTCGGCGTGCTCTGGGATATGAAGGGCAATGACCGATATTTCGGCGACACGTTCACACAAGGGGCGGGATGTTTCGGTGTTGGTATCCTCCGTGACGATGAAGGGAACGACATCTACCAGGCCGCGCTGTATTCGCAGGGGTTCGGGTTTGTCGAGGGCATCGGAGTCCTGATGGACAACTCCGGCAATGATAATTACTTCGCCGGAGGCAAATACAAAGATTTCATCCGCTACAACGACCATTACCTGTCGCTCTCGCAGGGATTCGCCTACGGTTTCCGCCCGAAAATGTCGGGTGGTGTCGGGATGTTGATCGACAAATCCGGCAATGACGTTTACGTCTCCGATATATTCGGTCAGGGATCGTCATACTGGTACGGGCTGGGTATGCTGGCCGACGGCGGCGGCAACGATCAGTACATTTCATTTCAATACGCCCAGGGGAATGGCACGCATATGTCGCTGGGCATTCTCTACGACGCTTCCGGCGATGACGTTTACTCCGCCAAGGGAGTATCGCAGGGCTGCGGTCACGATCGCGCCGCCGGAATGCTTATCGATCTTGACGGCGATGACAATTACAACGCCAACGATCTCTGCCAGGGAGCGGGCTCGGCCAACGGTCTCGGCATCATCGCCGATATTCGCGGCAGCGACGCCTATATCGTTCGCTCCGACAATAACACACAAGGATACGGCAACCCTCGACGCGAATATGGTTCCATTGGTATATTTCTCGATCTCGGAGGACAGGACGGCTACTCCGGCGGCCTGGGGCGGGACAACCACTGGTGGACTTACTCGACATGGGGCGCAGGGATAGACAAATGAAAGCAGTCGCCTTAATAGTCTCCCTAACATCAGTCGCTTTAGGCCAAACCGAGGCCGACTCGATTAATCAAATTGTCGACTCGCTGTTCATTCAAGCGACAACCAAGAACATCAATTACCGGGATCAGGTAAAGCCCGCGCAGGAAGCTCTGGGCGCGATGGGAGAGGCCGCGGTACCAAGACTGGTGGAGAAGATGGATACTCAGGACGCCCGCTCCATGCTCGCCCTAATCGACATTTTCAAATTGATCGGCACACCTGCTGTGCCTTATATCGTCGATGCCTTGGGGAAAACCGATCCTTTCAAACGCCGCCTCGCCGCCCGCGCGCTTGGCGAAATGAAAGACTCGACGGCTGTGGACGGCCTTCTTGGCTATATAGACGATCCCGATTTCCGCATCAGGGCCGGCACGGTCAACGCCCTGGGCAGGATCGGCGATAGGCGCGGAATCGACGCCGCTGTGAAGGCGTTGAGCGATGATGATTACCTCGTTCGTCTCGACGCCGCAATCGCCCTCTCCCTGTTTGCAGATCCGGGCACGATCGATATTCTCATCGAGGCACTTTCCGATCCCTATTATGGAGTAAGATTTAAGGCCTCCGAGGCGTTGGGCAAGATGGGAGAATCAGCCGCCATTCCAGTGAAAAGAGCATTACTGACCGAAAAAGACGCCGCCGCGTATTATCTGCTGATAGAGATCGCCGGAAATCTGAAGGACGGAAGGTTGGTCGCGACATTGACCGATATTCTCAAATCGAGCGATCCCCTGGTCCGCGCTTTTGCCGTCGAGGCATTGGGGAAACTCGATTCGAAAGACGCCGAAAAAGCCCTGCGCGAACTTCGCCAAACCGAGACTCATCCTTTCGTAATAGCAAAGCTGGATCGAATTGATCTGGAATGACGATGGATCTGGAGAAGAGACTATACGAGGCCCTGAAATCGGTTAAGGAGATTTCGCGCTCCCCCAGTCCGGATCTCTTCAAGGAACCCCCGGTTGGAAAAATCCGCGAAACCGAATGCGGCCCCGTATGGATGGTTGAAACGGCCTACGAATTCGGCTG
>CAZDAH010000048.1:11053-12321 GCA_964503405.1 uncultured Ignavibacteria bacterium | reverse complement strand
GCTGCCTTCACGGCCGCATCGAACTCGCGGACTCGATTTCCAGGTCGGCCCTGCCGTATTTCGAGCCGTCGATAGATCCGCATCGATTCGAGACGTCGAGACTGGCCGTTATCGATACCGAAACCACCGGCCTGGCCGGAGGCACTGGAACATACCCGTTTATTCTCGGAGTCGGTTTCTTTAGCGGGGAAAAGTTTTTGGTAAGGCAATACATTCTTCGCGATTTCTCCGAGGAACCGGCCCAACTCGCCGCCTTCGCGAAGGATATGGAGGATCTCTCCGCCTTATTGACCTACAACGGCAAATCATTCGATATCCCCCTGCTAAAAACCAGGTTCAGGATAAACCGACTGCCTATACCGTTTACCCGTTATCCCCATATTGACCTGGTGCATCCCTGCCGACGATTGTTCAAACGGCATTTCGATTCATTTAATCTGGCCACGCTGGAAGCTATGATCGTCGGGTTCGAGCGGGTTGACGATGTCCCCTCGCACCTGATCCCATACATTTATTTCGATTTCCTGCAAAACAGGAATCAGGAATTGCTTCTGCCCATTCTCAATCACAACCGCGACGATATAGTCAGCCTCTACCTGCTGGCCCAGGAGACCGCGCGGCGAATCGAGCTTGCTCAAAACGGCGGCTGCGAGGACGATCAGTTCTTGTTGTCACTGTCGAGAATATCGTTCAACAACCGTCGATACCAAGAAGCCAGATCGTTCATCGAGAAAATAAAAATCGATTTCTCTCCGGACGGGATAGCCGAGGAAACTCTTCTGTTGAAATCGGTTCTGGCAAAAAAGGAACGTGAGTGGGATCAGGCTCAGGATATATGGCGCGCCATGCTCGGCTCGGGCAAGTTCGGATGTTATCCTTATATCGAACTTGCCAAGCATCAGGAACATCGACAAAAAGATATTAAAGCCGCTTTGCAGATGACTGAGAAGGCTTTGAAACTGATCGAATTCGAACGCGAGATTTCGACAGAAGCCGCTTATGAAAATATCCTCGCCGCCCTCGTGCGGCGCCGCCGGCGCCTGATACGCAAATTAAAATCCGAAGGATCCTTCGGGTAGGACGCCGCCGATTACGCGACGACGTCCCTTGTTCCTGTTTATAATATCTTATTGATTGATCAGCAGCACCGGCCCCGACACTCCGCCCGACTCGTCATCGTCGTATATAAACTGATCGTTATCCAGCGGATTGGGGAACTGCCACTCATTCCCGACCGCCCAAATCGTATCGGGGCTTTCGTTCCTGAC
>CAZDAH010000048.1:0-11043 GCA_964503405.1 uncultured Ignavibacteria bacterium | reverse complement strand
AGGATGTACAATCCGATCTGCCCGCAATACCTGATCACGTTATCCCTCACCAGCGGCTCGCTCGATTCAGTAGTCATCACTCCCACGGAATCATCGGTGATGAGATTCGATTCGATGATCGGACGCGGCAGACTCGGACCGGCGGTGATCACCCCGGCGAAACTCCGGTGGATCTGGTTGTCTTTCACCTTGACCAGCTGGCCCGGCATAACCCACACACCTACTCCGTTTTGATCTTCCGTCGAGATATTGAATCTCTCCACCGTCGACGGGAAGCTGTTTAGCCTGACGACCGCCCCGAACTCGTCGTGACTCCCGCCTGGACCAATAATGAAAGTGGAATCTCTTCCCCGGCCCTGCAATACAACTCCGCCGGGCACGGTTAGCGGGAATTCTTCGCCGCTCGCCGTGTTGTATTCTCCGGCCATGACAATAACAGTCTTGTTAATATCGGCTACCGATAAAGCGTGAGCGATTGTCCGAAACGGGCTGTTCCTCGAGCCCGATCCGTCGATATCGGAGCCGTTTTCGCCCACGTATATTTTGGACGGGTCTATTATTATCGCCCAGGCATTGACTTTGACCGCGGTATCCGCGTCGGCCACCGCCGTAATCTTTATCGAATCGACTTCGGGCTCGGTCGCCGGCGCCCTGTACTCGCCCGCGGTATCTATAGTGCCGTAATCGGTATTCCCGCCTATAATGTCCTGCGCCCGCCAGGTCACATTCCTGTTCGATGATCCATACACGTTTGCCGTGAAATCCTGCCTGTCGCCGACATCCAGAAGCACCCTCGTGGGGTTGACGCTAATGCTAACCTCCGCCGGCGGGGTGTGCTCAATTGTTGAATCATCGCCGCAGCCAAGTAATGCCAGAGCCGGAAATATGAATATCGTCCTTTTCATACCTCTCCTTTCAAACAACAGAAGCCTTCGGTTCAATATAATCGATTTTAAAATTTAGGCAACCCTATAGAAAGCTATTTCTTCTTCGACCGGCTTTTGGTTTTTTTCTCGCCTTTCGATTTTTCTGCTTTGACAGTTCTCAGCAGCTCGACTTCTCCCAGAATATTTCCCAGGTATTCCAGGATCAATTCCCTGTAGAGGATTTCCTTTTTGGCTCTGTCTTCGTCGGAATTGTCGGGTAAATCGTCGATTTTCTTGCGAAGCCCGGCCAGGCGGCCTCTGATAGTGAGCTTCCTCGATTTTTCCCTGTGCGCGAGCAGCAGCGACCAGGCCAGCAATATGACCACGATTACCAGCGCGACAAACGAAAGGTAGTCGATCAGGCTTTCCATGCTGCGAATTATGAGAGTTGGCTAAAGCGCGGTCAAGGCTTATCGACGCGCCCGCATGGCAGTGTCGAACCGATCCCCGCCGGACGCGCTGCTAACGTTTGGGCCAAAAAAAAGCACCCCGCCTGGCGGCGGGGTACCGTCCGACGCAGTGGAGGGCCATAGCGTCGGCTCCCGATGTGATCGGGATGGGCTGCAAAATTATGAACATTCAACTGACCATGGTTGTTCCCGCCAAACTCGCAAAAATCAACAAGAAGTAACTTCTTGATATCAATAAAGATATCCGGAACGTTTATAGGATAATGTCGGAACCGATTAAGCTCTTGTGGAAACGCCTATTGAGCGTCGGATGCCGCTTCGATCTCGCTTATCAACAGTTCTCTTATTTGCGGATCTACTTTGGGCTCGAGCTGCAGATATCTCCGCCACGCCGCCGCTGCGCCCACCCGATCGCCCAGCTCCATCCGCAGCACTGTCCCTTTATTAAAATAAGCCTGAGGAAATTCGGGATCGATGGCTATCGCCCGCTCAAATAACTCCAGCGCTTTGCGAGGCTGCCCCAGTTCTCTGTACATCGACCCGCAGTCGACCAGTACATGGGGATTATCAGGCCTTATCTTAATCGATCTCTCGTAGTATTCTACCGATTTCGCCGGATCGCCGATATCGTAATAGGCGTTGCCGAGGTTGATCAGCAGGCTCAGGTTCTCCGGCTCCTCCGCCGCCTGTGCTTCCAATGTGGCGATACGCGCTCTCAGTTCCGCCTGGGGATCGGCGGCGCTGGAAGATCGTTGAGTTTGAGGAGGCATATCGTTTGACGACTTAATCACGAAAACCATCCCGCCAGAGATAATCACTATGGCCAGAAACACCGCCAATATCGCCTGATCCTTTTTCATCTTTCCTCCATGAAGCGTATATTATCCGCCAAAGCGGGATTGTCAAGCATAATAGGCCGAAAACGTCTTATGCAAAGAATACCCAGAACGTCTCCGATAGAAAACAGTTACAATCGCCGAGCCGAAAGGGTATATTGACGCCTATGATCGACGCCGGCAGGAATATCGGACGTGTGGTGGAGCTCCATGGCCAGCGGGTCAGGATATTCACAGGCGACGATTATATCGATGCCGTGGTCAAAGGCAAGGTCAAGTACGGCGACAAAGATATCTCTCCCATTTCCGTCGGCGATTACGTCAGGTATTCCGACGGCGGAGGGAGTTCCTCGGCTGTCGAATCCATCGAAACGAGAAAATCGTATCTTTCCAAACCCGCCGTCGAAAAAGATGGGCTTCTCCAGATTGTGGTTTCCAATATTGACAGATTGATTATTGTAACGTCGCTGAAAAATCCGAAATTCAAACCGGGCCTGGTGGATCGATTCCTGGTCATAGCCTTCAGAGCGAATCTGCGTCCGTTTTTCGTCCTCAACAAGATCGATCTGGGAAGCCATGAGAGTTTGATGGATTATCTCGACGGCTGGCAAGCTGTCTCCTGCGATATTCTCTTCACAAGCGCCGTAACCGGACAGGGTGTCGAACAGCTTGCCGATATCATGCGCGAGGGGACATCCGTAATCGCCGGGCATTCCGGTGTCGGAAAATCATCTCTTCTTAACAAGATCTCGCCGCAGCTGAAGCTTAAAACAAAGGGCGTCTCGCTGTCCACCGACAGGGGAGTGCATACTACAAGCCGGGTCAGCCTATATAGAATTTTCCCAGACGGCTGGGTGGCCGATACGCCGGGTTTGAAAGTTATCGGTTTGTCCGGAATCACCGCGAAAAATCTGGGCCAGTATTTTCCGGAATTCGATAATGTCAGGGAACGATGCCGCTTCAGCGACTGCGTCCATATCGACGAGCCGGGATGCGCCGTGAAAGGATCCCTTGAGAAAGGAGACGGTCTTATAAGTCGATTTCGATACGAAAGTTACTTGAAAATCTATGCCGACATCAAGTAGAGGACGAAAACCCAGCCTGTTCCCAAACCGAATTTCGGGCGTGGAATTTTCGGTAGAATATAACCGATTGAGAATCATCGAATTATGTGGAGATCCGGGCGCGCGGAAATCGTTATCGCAACCTGTTGCGCGGTAACCAGATACATGGATGATTTTAAATGCTCGGGGAATTCAGAATTCGCTTGACACCGATTTGTTAATTCTTTACCTTCAGCCAAGTTAAGAGGATAAATGCGTTTGGTTTTTTTGAATTTGGAGAATGGATCAAATGAGAGGGGGTCGAGAATGAAATGACCGGAATAAAAGTTCGCGACGATGAGTCGTTTGAAAAAGCTCTGAAGCGGTTCACCAAGACTTGCGAAAAGGCGGGAATATTATCTGACATTAAAAAGCACCAGCACTTCGAGAAACCGTCCGACAGGCGGAAACGGAAAATGAACGCGGCCAGACAAAAATCGCGTCGCTCGAGGATCAGGTACTAATCATGGGTCTGCTTGCGAGAATAGATGAAAGTCTGAAAGTCGCAATAAAGGCCGGGAACCAGGATCGCCTTAGGACTCTGAGAATGGTCAAATCCGACCTGATTTACAAGAAGAAAGAACTGGGCAGGGAATTGACTGACGACGACATCATCGCCGTCCTGAGTTCAGCCGCCAAGAAACGCTCGGAATCCATCGAGGAATATAGTCGCGGGGGACGCGACGATCTCGTGGCCGAGGAGAGTATCGAATTCGAAATCATAAAGGAGTTCTTGCCCGAACAGCTATCCGCGGACAAGCTCGGTTTGCTCATCGACGACGCTATCGCCGAGGCGAATGCGGAGTCGATCAAGGATATCGGGGCCGTGATGAAAGCCCTGATGCCCCGTGTCAGGGGGCGAGCCGACGGCAAAGCGGTGAATATAGCGGTCAAAGAAAGGTTAATGAAAAAATAAACTGGAGGGGAATATGAACTGGATAGATTTCTTTATCCTGTTCGTATTGTTTCTGGCGTTGTTGAGCGGCTATAAGCGGGGTGCCTTTAAGGAAATCTCCACTTTTATAGGCTTGATTATCGGCCTCATTTTCGCCGTAAGCAACGCCGACTGGCTGACAACTCAATTGGGGGGGCGAATCAACATGTCGCCCAGCGTCTTATATGTGTTCAGCTTCATTATCGTCTTCTCGGTTGCGATGCTGATATTGAAACTGGTGGGACGATATTTCTACAGGCTTGTCAAGATTACTCCCATGAGTGCGCCCAACAAGGTATTCGGCGGCCTCTTCGGAGCGGCCAAGGGTCTGCTCGCTCTTTCGCTGCTATTTCTCCTTTTCGTGTTTCCCACACCTTTCAAAAAACTCGATATGGCCATAGGGGAATCGGCCATGGTCAAACCGGTACGCGGGTTCGCGCCGATTATCTACGACAACACGCCCTTTTTCCATCCCAGATCGCAAAGCTTCCTGGCGGAAATACAGAACGGAATCCTTTTGTCCAATGCAGACCTCTACGCCGAGGATCCGCAATCGGCCCTCGAGGACAAGACGCTGTTGGGCATGACCGATGAGGATATCGAAACGCTGACGAAACTTCGCGAATACTTCGGAAAAAGCGAAAAGAAATGACAGGGGTTACTTATCTCCGTGAATAGTCATACCTTGGGAGTTCTGGAATACAGAATCATCCTTGAACGGTTGACTTATCATTGCCGGTCCATTCCCGGAAAACGACTGGCCGGAGGGCTGCGTCCGGGGAACGACCTCGATTCGATAAATCGTCAACTTGATCTGATTTCGGAGATGATTGAGTTATTCCGGGTCGACGGAGGCCCGCCGGGTCTGGCCTTCGACGATTTATCCGTCAGGCTGGAAACGTCAAGATCCGCCGGCCTGATTCTCGAGCCCAAAGAACTGCTGGAATACTCGGCATTCTTCACAATCGTATTCGAATGCCAGAGGCTTCCCTCGAAGTATGAGAAATTGGCGGAGATCGCCGGCAAGCTCGTCTATCCGGAGGATCTTCACAAGAGTATAGAGAAGTCAGTCGACGTCGACGGGACTGTGAAAAATTCAGCGTCGTCCCAATTGTACGAAATACGAAAAGAGCTGCGGAAAATCAAAACCAAGCTTGACGCCCGGTTCGAAAAATTCCTGAACTCCGACATGGCCGCCTGGCTCTCCGATAAAATATTCACGATACGCGAGGGAAGGTATGTTCTGCCGGTGAGGGAATCCGATAAGGGGCAGGTCGACGGCATTATTCACGATCGATCGTCGTCGGGGGCAACCTTCTTCATAGAGCCGGCCGATACCGTGGAACTCAACAATCGTCATCGAGAGCTCGAGACCGCCGAAAGGGAGGAGATAAACAGGATTCTGAGACGGTTGTCAGAGATGCTCTATGTCAGCGGAAACGTCGTGAAGGAGGATGTCGAACATTTGGCGTGGATCGATTTTCTGGCAGCCTGTTCGCGCCTGGCAAGCGAACTGAAATCGCATCGTCCCCGATTCTCGGCAGCCGCTAAAATAGAAATTGAAAACGGCAGACACCCCATTCTTATCCTCAACGCCGGTGATACCGTCGGCGTGGTCCCCTTGACTGTGAGAATGGAATCCGGCTCCCGGGTTCTCATCATCACCGGGCCCAACACCGGCGGCAAGACTGTCTCCTTGAAAACCGTGGGGCTGTTATCCATGATGGCCGCCAGCGGCCTCTGCGTGCCCGCCGACGAGGGATCGAGCTTCGTCACTTTCGACGACATCTACGCCGATATCGGCGACGAGCAATCCATCGACAGCTCCCTTTCAACGTACTCGTCGCACCTGAGCCATATCAAGACCGCGCTCGATCGATCCGACCGAAATTCGCTGGTGCTTCTCGACGAGCTCGGGGCGGGTACCGACCCGGATGAGGGGGCCGCCATGGGGCAGGCCATCGTCGAATTCCTCTCGAAAAAAAATTGCTTCTGCGTGATCACGACTCACCACGGCCGTCTCAAAGCGCTGGCCGGCAAAGTCGATGGTGTTGTCAACGGTTCCATGGAATTCGACACGGCCAATCTGACGCCGACATTCCGATTTCTTCCCGAAATTCCCGGTTCGTCATACGCCGTTGAAATCGCCAAACGGCTTGGCTTGCGCGGCGAGGTTACCGTTCGGGCCCTGGAGTTGCTTGATCGCGGTGAATACGATATGACCGCCTTGATCGCGGAGCTTCATCAGAAATCGATGGAGCTGTCGAGAGAGCTGGAAATCGCCCGCGGCAACCGCGAGAAATACGAGGCGTTGTCGTGTCAGCTTGAAGAAAAGCTCGATCAGCAAAAAAAGGCCGAGAAACAATTCCGGCGCGAACAATTGCAAAAAACCGAGGAGATTATCGAACAGGCAAGAGACGAGCTCGAACAGATTATCGAAAAAGCCAAGACCAGGACGCAGGATTTGGAATCGTTGAGGACTTTCCGAAGGGAGGTCAAAGAGAAACTGGCCGGGACACGAAAGCAGTTAAGCGAAATATCTCCGAAACCCGTCGGAGAACCGGCCAACGGGCTTCCCGGCGAGAATGTCTACGTGGTCGGCGTTGAGGCCGACGGCCAGGTGCTGGAACCGGCTGACTCTGCGGGGAGGGTCAAGGTAAGAGTCGGAAATGTCACCATGGTAACCGGTCTGGAAAAACTCTACAAACTTTCCGGATCTGAAAAGAGGGCCGGGGAAAAACTATCGACGACTGACTACGCGCCGGAACCGGCGATGGAACTCGACATTCGGGGTTCGACTTTCGAGGAGGCGGAGCCCATGATCGAGAAATATCTCGATGACGCCATCACCGCCGGTTTGGAACAGGTCACGATTATTCACGGCAAAGGCACGGGAGCTCTGCGTAAAAAAGTGCGGGATTACCTTTCCGGAAACGCCCGCGTGAAATCGCACAGGCTGGGCAACTGGAACGAGGGCTCGAGCGGAGTCAGTATTGTCGCGTTGAAGGCGGACGGTTGATGAGCGCACGAATACCCGAAAATATCGTGGAGCGGATAATAAACGAGTCGGACGTCGTCTCGGTTATCTCCGAGTTCATCGCCCTGAAAAAGAGCGGCAAAGATTACAAGGGATTATGCCCGTTTCACCAGGAAAAAACGCCGTCGTTTTATGTTGTGCCCTCGAAAGGTTTTTTCCATTGCTTCGGATGCGGCAAGGGGGGAAGCGTGGCGAATTTCATCATGGAGCATGAGCGGATGGACTATCCATCCGCCCTGCGCTACCTGGCGGAGAAAGCCGGCATAGAGATTCCCCGCGCGGAATCGGTGGATAGTTTCGAGGAGAAACTGTACTCCGCGTTGAACGCCGCGGCGTCTTACTACCAGAACACTCTTTACGATCACCCCGCCGGCAAAATGGTTTTAGAGTATCTGGAGTCTCGGGGCATATCGAAAGATACCGCCCGTCTGTTCGGATTCGGGTTCGCGCCGTCGGGCTGGGAAAATCTGATCAAGAACGCTGCAGCCAGGGGGATAAAAGTGGCGGATCTGGAAGCCGCCGGTTTGGTGTCGAAAAAAGAAAAATACTATGACCGTTTCCGAAACCGCCTGATGATCCCCATAAAAACGTTGTCCGGCAAAGTTCTCGGGGTCGGCGGCAGGGCCATGCCCGGTGACGATTCCCCCAAGTATATCAATTCCCCGGAGACCGCCGTTTACAAGAAAGGGCAGATTCTTTACGGCATGGATCTGTCGAGGGATTTTATCCGCGACAAAGACGAGGCGGTCGTGGTCGAGGGTTACTTCGACCTGGTCGCTCTGCATCAGGCCGGGATCAGAAACGTTGTTGCGGTCAGCGGAACAGGGTTCACCGTTCAGCAGGCATCGTTGCTATCGAGGTTTTGCCGGAGGGTTATATTGCTCTATGACTCCGATTCAGCCGGAATTAGAGCCGCCAACAGAGCCTGCGGGGTATTATACGATTCAGGCCTGCAGCCGTCCCTCGTCTTGCTTCCGAGAGGATTCGATCCCGACAGTTTTGTCAGGGAGAAAGGATCGTCCGAGCTGTCCGGGCTCATCGATAATTCGGTTGATATCATCGAATTTGTCGGCAAAGGATTGCAGGGGCCGTTTTCCATCCAATCTCTCAGTGTGCAAAAGCGCACGATCACCTTTCTGTCGGAGATGATGTCCCCGATCGAAGATAATCTCACCCGCGATCTGCTGGCCAAAAAGATGTTCGATCGGCTCGATATCGATATCAGGACGCTGGGCACTATCGGCGAATCGCAAGCTCAACCGTCTGAAAAGTCGTTGCCTGGGCGCTTGCTTGATTTGGATATAAACGAAGAAAAGAAATTCCTTGGTATTCTCATGGAGAATCCACTCCTTTTTAGGAAATGCGAGGGATTAGTTAACGAATCGATTTTTTCGAATTCCAGGAATGGTAGAATCTTCGCGGCATTAAGAAATCTATTTGATTCTAATGGATCATTCAATATGAGCGAGATTGAGAGGGTCTTGACAGATACTGATGATCTAAAACTAATCAGAGAAATAATGCTGACGCCGAAAAGTGAATCCGATTCCGCGGCCAAATTTGACGACTATTTATTTGGGTTCAGGTTTGTTTTGGCTGGCAAGCGTCTCAATGAGCTGAGAAATGCAATCCTCCATTCAGAAAGTAATCGCGAAAGAGAAAAATCAAATGAATTAACTCGTGCTTTTCACGTTCTGGAAGAAATTCGGCCATATTTGAAGTTCAGACGATTAGATAAAGTGGAAGAAATCCTCGAAGAAGCAAGAAGAAAAGCCGATCACGATAAATTGGAAATATTAACCCGGGAGTTTCAAAACCTAAAATTAGAGGTTAAGGCAAATGACGCAAAAGTCTGAATTCAACAGACCGTTAGTGCGCTTCGATAGTGCCGTTGAAAAAATCGACCGGGATTCCGGAGGGGAAATTGTTCCGGATGAACCGGAGGGGAAGGAGTTGAACGAGAAGATCAATCCGGTTAGTCCGCCGGACACGGGCGCCGACCCCGCTTATGTCTATTTCAAAGACCTGGGGAGGTTCAAGATCCTTTCCAGGGAGCAGGAGGTCGAAATCGCCCGCAGGATTGAGGGGCACAAAAGGGGTATAAAAAGAATAGTGTTCTCCTCGCTGGTTGTGCTCGATGAACTGGTCTCATGCCAGGATATGCTCGCGTCCGACCGGATCAGACTGGAGGATATCGTCTCGCCCGAAACCTGCCGCTGGTTCGCGGCGGAGAATATTAGAAGGGAAAGGCAGAAGGTCCTGTCCCGCTTCAAGCGAATCCGGGATCTGCTCAGAGAGAGCCGCTGCGATCATCTCGACCTGGCCAGCGAGAAGACGACCAAAACACTGGAACGGAGATTCAGAAACAGAGAGAAACTGCTCAAGGAAATAGGGAAATTCAATTTTAATCTGGAGTTTCTCAATAATCTCGTCCTCTCTTTCAAAAGCCAGGTCAACGGTAATCGACGATACCATCGTCCCCTGAACGAGGTCGCCAGGAGCATGGATAGCAATCTTTCCGATTACCTGTTCGCCGAGGAGATGCCTCAATCGGATCTGGAAACCATCAAGAAACGGCTCGAATTCCTGGAAGCCGAACTGGATAAGGCCAAGAGGATTATGATTCAGGCCAATATGCGCCTGGTCATCTCCATAGCCCGCAAATATATCGGTCGGGGAATGGAGTTCATGGATCTCATCCAGGAGGGCAATTCGGGGCTGGTAAAGGCGGTCGACAAATTCGATTACAAGAAAGGATTCAAATTCGGTACTTACGCCTCCTGGTGGATCAGACAGGCAATCACCAGGGCGCTCTCGGAACAAGCCAAGACGATTCGCACTCCTATGTACCTCAACAGCCAGTATGGACGGGTCGCCAAGGCCTCGCAGAGGCTGTTCCAAAAACTGGGACGAAAACCCAGCGTTTCCGAATTATCGGCTAAAGTCGGCATCTCCATGGATAAAGTCGAGGATATTCTAAGCGTAATACCCCAAACCGTCTCGCTGTCAAAGCCCATTGGCGATGATGACGATAACCAAATGTCGAACCTGATCGCCGATCCGCAATTCTCCACAACCAGCGGCAAAGCTTCATTCGTCTATCTCCAGGACCAGGTAGAGAAAGTCCTCGGCACCCTGACCGAGAGGGAAGAGGAAGTAATCCGCCTGAGATTCGGCATGTCCGACGGTCTTCCGAGAACTCTGGAGGAAGTAGGATTGATTTTCGATCTGACCAGGGAACGAATTAGGCAGATCGAGGCCAAGGCCTTGAAAAAACTTCGCCATAAAAGCAGGTCGGCCAAACTGAGGGATTGCGTGGACCTGCTGTAAGTCATATTCTATAAATGTCTTAAAAGCCGGGGGAATTTCCCCGGCTTTTTTTATCTTCATCTTTCGTGAAACAATATTATCCGCTTACCGTATTTCCAATTGGGATATTAAAATTTGAGACGGGAGGACATGATGATTACCTCCGGAAGACTTCTGACAATCGGCTTGCTGTCCCTGATCATTGCCTCCGTTTGCCTTGCGGACGAGACAATTGTCAGGATAGACAACATAGATCCCGACCAGATTATCGCCCGCGGTTTCGAACTTCTCAAGGGAGGCGAAATCGAAATCGACGCTGTCGGATTTAGAAGCGGTTACGGCGACGATCTGGCCGCTTACGGCTGGATCCTTGACTCCTCGACCAGGAAGCCTGTGTGGATCATGGAATATGACAATTCGGAACGTCACGGACGCAAAGGGCTGCGCCAGGCCGGCAAATCCATCAAACTGGAAGCGGGAAAATACGA
>CAZDAH010000047.1:18694-22406 GCA_964503405.1 uncultured Ignavibacteria bacterium | reverse complement strand
AAAAACCGTTTTTCACCGGCGGCGACGTGAAAGAATACTCCGCCTATTACACCCGGAAACCGCGCGATTATTTCAAGTACATGGGATTGTTCGCCGGTTATATCGAGTCTATTCTCAAATGCGGCAAGCCGGTTATTTGCCGATTGAACGGCATGGCCGTGGGCGGCGGCAACGAATCTCACATGGCCTGCGATCTTTCCATCATGGCCGACGACACCTATATCGGGCAGATCGGAACCAACGTCGGCTCCGTAGCCTGTGGCGGGGCGACGCAATGGCTGCCTATATTCGTCGGCGATAGACGCGCGCGCGAAATCCTCTATCTTAATGAGAGGATCAAGGCCGATAAGGCTCTCGAGTGGGGGCTGGTCAACCAGGTCGTTCCTCGCGCAAAGCTCGACGAGGCCTGCATGGTAATGGCCGGGAAGATGCTCAACAAATTTCCCGAATGCATGCGCTATACGAAAACGTCGGTCAATTACTGGAAGGAGCAGGTCTGGTTTGCCACCATCGGTCATGCCCGCGACTGGCTGACCCTGCATTTCACGTCATGGGAGCCGAACGAGGGGATGCAGGCGTTCGTGGAGAAACGCAAGGCCGACTATATGGGGTTGCGCAAAATCGCAGCCGAGGGCGGATCGTCGGAATTTAAGTACGGTCCCTACAAAAATACCTGTAAATCATGCGGCGCCACTCAGCTTCCCGGCTTGCATAAGTTCTGCGGCATGTGCGGGGCAGAATTGGAGGTATAGGTGGCCAAAAATTCAGGTTGGTGGGACGAGTTTTTCCCTGCCTTTCGGCCGTTTTTCGGCATGTTGTCGCAAAAGGCGACCAACAGGCATGTTCGTTACGTAGTTGATAAATTAAATCTGAAACCGGGCGAGAAGTTTTTGGATTGTCCCTGCGGAATCGGCAGGATAGCGTTGCCTCTGGCGAAAAAAGGCATCAAGGTAACCGGCGTGGATATTACCCGGTCGTATCTCGACGAACTCGGCAGAAAGGCCGCCGGAGCCGGGCTCGAGATCGATTTGCACAAGGCGGATATGCGTCGAATTAATTTCGATTCGGGATTCGACGCGGCCGGCAACCTCTGGACATCATTCGGGTATTTCAGCAAAGAATCAGACAATCTGTTGGCGTTGAAAAAGATGTATAACGCTCTCAAGCCCGGCGGCAGGTTTATGCTTCACGTAATCAACCGCGACTGGATTATGGCCCACTATCGAGCGACCGACTGGCAGGAAGTCACAGGAATAAAATCGCTGGAGAGACGCCATTTCGATTACGCGACATCGACAAACCACGGACAATGGTGCATCATTAAAGACGGCCGCGAAGGCATATATGATATATCCATAAGAATGTACTCTTTCCACGAATTAATTGCCATGTTCAAAGAGGTCGGCTTTATCGATATCGAGGGATTCGGATCGGAAAGGAATGAACCGATCAGCAGCGAAAGGCAGATGATGTTTGTGATCGGCGCCAAACCGGGGAGACGTTCAAATGTTTGATTTGATCGATAAAGCGGCTATTGTAACCGGATCGTCGATGGGAATCGGCTCGGCGACCGCCCTTTATCTGGCAAAATGCGGGGCCGACGTCGCTGTTAATTATCGAAGCCATGACAAAGAAGCAGAAGCGCTGGCCGTGGAAATCGAGAAGTTGGGCCGCCGGGCCCTGGTCATCAAGTGCGACGTCGCCTCGTTCGAGCAGGCTGAGAAGATGGTCGAAGAGGTCATCTCCGAATTCGGCAAACTCGATATTCTTGTCAACAACGCCGGAATTAACCGCGACGGGGTTATTTGGAAGATGACGGAAGAGATGTGGGACAGTGTCATAGACACCGATCTGAAGGGTTATTTCAATTTTATCCGCGCGGTATCGCCGCGCTTTCGCGAACAGAAGTCGGGACGAATAATTAATGTAACATCGATTAACGGCCTGAGGGGCAAGTTCGGCCAGGCCAATTATTCGGCTGCCAAGGCCGGTATTATCGGCTTGACGAAAGCAGTGGCGCGGGAGCTGGGCAAGTATTCGGTCAACGTCAACGCCGTGGCGCCCGGGATGATTCTGACCGACATGATGAGCGATTTGCCGGATGAGATCAAGCTAAAGGCGGTCGATGAGACGGTATTGGGACGATTGGGAGCTCCGCAGGAGGTGGCCTCCGTGATCGCATTCTTGTGCGTCGATGAGTCGCGTCACATAACCGGCGAGGTAATTAAGATCGACGGCGGACAGTATATATGACATTCCACTGTCAGGACAATAAACGTAAGCGGTCGGTCCATAAAGATCCGTATGGTTTATCAAGCGGCATGATGGGGCCTGGTTGTCGGGGGATAAACCCCCAACCTACTAATGAAGAAAACCAACGGTGAATTTGAAAGAGGACACTCGATGAATCTAAACGACATAGTCTGTATCTCCGCCTGCCGGACGCCGATGGGGCGATTCGGAGGGACTTTGAAGGATATGCCCGCCTATGATATCGGGGCAACGGCGGTGAAGGAAGCGGTGAAGAGATCGGGGCTAAAGCCTGATGATATCGACGAAGTAATTCTGGGGAGTTGCCGCCAGGCCGGTAACGGCCCTAATCCGTCACGGACAGCCGCCGTCAGGGGCGGAATACCGGAATCGGTGCCAACTCAAACCATCAACATGGCCTGCCCGTCGGGGATGAAAGCGATCCAATTGGCCAGCCAGGCGATCAGGCTCGGCGACTCGGAAATCGTTCTGGTCGGCGGCTTCGATTCCATGTCTACCATTCCGTACCTATTGAAGAATGCTCGTTGGGACGGCTTTAAGATGGGGGATAAAACGTTAATGGACGGCTGGTCAGATTCCATCGATCCCTTGATCAACCAGGGGATGGGGCAGACGGCGGAGAATCTTGTCGATAAATACAAGATCTCCCGCGAATCCCAGGACGCGTTTGCGTTATCATCGCATAAAAAAGCGGCCAGGGCCCAGGACATGGGATGGTTTAACGAGGAAATCACGCCGATCACGATCGAATCGCGCAAGGGGAATAGTTTATTTGATAAAGACGAGACAGTTCGCGCGGACACAACCATGGAGCAGATGGCCAGATTAAAACCGGTGTTTCGCAAGGACGGCGCCGTAACGGCCGCCAATGCCTGCGGCATGTCCGACGGCGCCTGCGCGCTGGTATTGACCAGCAGAGGGCGGGCCGGCGCGACGGGAGCGAAACCGCTCTTCTCGATCCAGAGCATATCGGCCGTGGCAGTATCTCCGTCGACAATGGGCGAGGGGCCCGGGGTTGCAATACCGGCGGCGCTGAAGATCGCAGGCATGTCGATCGACGATCCCGATCTGATCGAGGTCAATGAGGCGTTCGCGGTGCAAATTCTGGCCAACGAACAGGCGCTTGGCTGGAATCCCGAGAAGCTAAACGTGCACGGCGGGGCCATTGCCCTGGGGCATCCGACCGGAATTTCAGGGGCGAGGATTGTCGCAACGTTGTACCACGCTTTGAAGACTCACAACGGCGAGACCGGCTTGGGTGCCTTTTGCGGCGGCGGCGGCGTATCGATGGCCATGGTTATTAAGAGGGAGTCGTGATATGAACCAGTATGTGCATATCGATTACAAAGAAAAAGACAAGACCGGATACATAACCCTCCGTCGCGACGACGAAATCAATGTCTTAAACATCGAAATGATGAAAGAGATCAATTCGGCGCTC
>CAZDAH010000047.1:17461-18684 GCA_964503405.1 uncultured Ignavibacteria bacterium | reverse complement strand
TCGGCGCTCGAATCCCTTGATGCGGGAGTCAATCTGAAGGCGCTGGTCATCAACGCTAAGGGCAGAGCCTTTTCCGCCGGTGTCGACGTCGCCGAGCACACGGATGAGATGGTCGAGGAGATGATTGAGACGTTCCATCGGATTTTCAATCTTCTCGACCGCCTGGAGTGCCCCACGGTCGCAGTCGTGCACGGCGCGGCTCTGGGAGGCGGATGCGAACTGGCTTGCTTCTGCGATTTGGTGTTGGCGCTCGAAGGGGCGAAATTCGGTCAGCCGGAGATAAAAGTAGGTGTTTTCCCGCCGGTGGCCGCGGCGGCGGTCCCGCAATCCAGCCATTTGAAAAAAGTATATGAACTGCTGCTGGTCGGCGACACTATTCCGGCCGGGGAGGCGGAGAGGATCGGCCTTGTCAACCGGGTGTATCCGAACAACGATTTCGAGAAAAAAACTGAGGAGTTCATCTACCGGCTGACGTCGAACTCCGGCGCGATTCTGCGTTTGACGAAAAAGGCTATCCGGCAGAGCCTGGGCAAGCCAGTAGCCGAAGCTCTCTCGATTTCGGAGAAGATTTATCTCGACGAGATGATGAAGACGCAGGACGCGCACGAGGGGCTGGACGCATTTATGGAGAAACGCAAGCCGGAGTGGCGGGACGGGTAGGCGATGGCAGCGTCTGTCCTACGGATCCCTGTGGAAAGCTACTTCTGACGCCTTTCCTATTTAGGAAACATCTTCCCATTTCACGGTTCAGTTGCCTCGGATCGTAATGAATCGTGACCCCACGCTTCCGGGGTGTCGGTCAGGCCACTTCCTTTCGGACAACAACCGCACTGAATGAATATCGTCAGTATTACGGATGTGACGAAATATGAAACGAGAGTAAGAGGGCGGTCCGACGGGCCGCTCTCCTCTAATCCGAAAGAATTCTGGAAAACTACTCTGTCAATTTCCAATAAGATGCCTGGATACCGTCGGCGCCGGGGTTTCCCGGGCTGAAACCGCCAGTTCCAGGGTTGCCGAGATGAATAGTATTGTCTGTCATGGTGGATTGGCTGCTGATGTCCTCGAGGATGCCGATCACCGGGCCGCCGCCGCCACCTCCGCCATAGCCTCCAGCGCCTCCGGTACCCCCATAGCCCCCATCTCCGCCCGATCCTGTGAGACCGCCGCCGTCGCCGCCGTGCCCGCCAACTCCCCCACCTCCGCCACCGCCGCCGGATCCC
>CAZDAH010000047.1:4573-17451 GCA_964503405.1 uncultured Ignavibacteria bacterium | reverse complement strand
GCCGGCGCGGGCGCGGCGCCGCCGGCCGCTACGCCACCGCCCCCCGCTCCGCAATATACGAATGAGAGGCCCCCGCCCCCGCCTCCACCGCCTCCTCCTCCGGAGCCGGGAGTTCCATTGGTCCCCGCTTCACCGAATGCGGGATAGTAATACTCTTGAGTGTCGATATATCCGAACGATTGGCCGCCCGCGCCATAGCTGCCATCAGCGCCGCTGCCGCCGTTGCCGCCGTCGCTGCCCCGTCCGCCATAAGCTCCACCGCTGCCCCCGGAACCGCCATTCGCGCCGTTGCCGGCAGAACCAGCAGAACCCCCGTTGGAGCCTCCGTTGCCTCCGGGGCCGCCGCCGTATGGATGGCCGCTTCCACTCGCGCCGCCGTAAACGGGGCAGAGTATACCGTTATCGCCCGGCCATCCGAAGCCGGCGTTTGCCCCGTTGCTGCCCCTGTTGCCCGCGTTGCCAGCCGAGCCGTTGCCGACAACTATGCTGTCATTAGATAAAGCAATCGCCGAACAATGGTCCAGGACGATACCGATGGAATTATGGCCGTTTCGACTGCCTCCGGCTGGCGTCACACCGTCAATCGCCAGCAAGACCAGGGCGTCAATACTAATCGAGTCCTGATAATAGCCGTAGATCACCGGCAAGTTCTCGGCGCCTTCGAGAATGGTCTTGAAATCGGAGGGATCGTGTTCCCACGAGGAGGGGTCGTAGCCCCCTTTGATGTTGATTCCTTGTTTCAATCGCAGAGACTCAGACAGATCATAGACGCCGCCGGAGACGTGTACTGTCGACGCTTCTGCCTGCTCCGAGGCAAAATCCAATGCGGCTTGAATTGTCCTGAACGGCATTTCCTTTGTGCCCGGATTTCCGTCATCGCCGGCAGCGCTGACAAAGTACCCGAACGTCGGCACAGAAGTGTCCGGGCCGGTTGTGCTGTCATCGCTACCTCCGCCGCATCCGAGAATAATCTGCGAGCTGATGGCGAATATCGCGATCGCTATCCTGATCGTTCTCGAACCGTGTCGCATTCGCCTTAATACACGGATGACATTATAAAAATAATGCGCTGCCTTCGACATTGGCATTCCCCTTAATCATAAAAGTTTCGGAAATCGCGGACGGAATGAACTCGATAATAAAGCCTGGAGGGCCCCCTTTCGGAAGAATTCAATTAAATCGATGTTCGGCCCGGGACAGGATTTCGGCAATATGGAAAAGTCGGGGAAAACTGCCATCCCGAACTAATCTATATAATAAATATGATAATCATTAGCAATATTTGCAAGACCTTTTTTCAACTGCACTCGATTTTTTCCTCATTAATGGAGAGTTTTTACACGTTAATGATATTAAAGGCCATAAAGAAGTGGCTTCCGTCTAAGTTGATAGGTGAAAGCCAGCTATTCGATATCGTCTTATTTCAACAGGTCGCTTTCCCGCTGTATCAGTCAGGATCTGACGAGTACCGGCGATCTTGCCAGGCCGTCGGATTTCGTCTTTTCGGCCTCCGGCCTCATTGAATATAAAACTGCTGATTTCACCCCAAACGCGCGTGATGTTACCGCCTTGCCGGTTATCTATTCGCGGATTCGTGGGCGGCAGCGCCGTTTGACATGATTTCGACAAGTCTGTCTTTCATCACCTTATCCAGGTTTCGATTATATTCCAACGCCATTTCGTAAGCGTTGTGGCGGTTCCCCTCGTAATAACGTCGCAGGCCGAAATAAAAGGTCAGTGCGGCGTAACCATATCTCTCCGTAATGAGCAGATGGCCGGTGGCGTAGGCGAGCGCCCCGTCGAGGGCGATAGCGTCAAGGCCGGAAAGGAAATTACCTGAATAAAACTGCCCCGCGCCGGGCAGCAAAGTCGAGAGCATGATCGCCGTCTCGGGAGATTTATATTCAATCTCACTCGTTTCCCGAAGAAGACTGGATATAGCAGCCGTTCGGCTATCGTCGAAACTCGAGCCTTCGATGTGCTCTTTTGCTCCCCTCCAGTCATAGCGCAACACGGAAATTAGCAGCCGCAGATCGGCGATTCTCGATTTTATGGACGGATATTCGGTTTCTTTGTCGACCGTCGCCAGGATCGAATCGGCTGTCGGAAGACCGCCCCTTGCCGCGAGGATGACCGCCCTATCGATTTGGAAATGGTCTTTCAAGCTGTCATTCGATACGAGGGAAAACGCGCTGTCAATATCGTCAAGCGACTCTTCCCATTCGCCGAGCTCGGCGCGGCAAAACGCGGATTTAGAGTATACGTTTCCCAAATTATCGTCGCCAGGATGAAAAAAAGAAAACCTGTAATACTCGGTCACGGCGTCATAGTAGAAGCCGCGAGCGGAAAGCGAATCGGCCATGGATAACAAGTCGGTTTGGGAACTTGCCTTTCCAAATAGAAAGCAGATGGACATGGATATTTTAAGGCAGCGCAATATCAATATCGATCCCCCTGACAAAATCGTCCTCTGTTTTTCTGTTATAAATCCTGGCGGCCGCCGCCGAGCCGTAGATGTTTCCCGAGTAAAAGACGCCGCCAATAGTCCCGAAGAGCCAGCCTCTCACTGACGATTTGCCGTCGTCATGAAAACCGTCGTAAGACAGATAGCCGAACAATCCGATCATAAAAAGCGAATTGAGGGCATCGCCGGTTTTACCGCAATAAGCTCTTCCCGCGCCCGGCAAAATAGCGAGCGCGGCGGCCAGGGATGGGCTCTTATACTTGAAATCGGCGGCTTTCAGTTTTTGGCATAAATCTGAAAGAACGGCGGAAGTCTGCCGGTCGGCTTTGATAAATGACTCATCGATGATACAAGCCTCCTCGCGGGCCGCTTCGAATTCCCTCAAATTAAGATGATTGGCGGCCTTGACCAGCGAATTAAGCGGGAAATTTCGGGAGGCGGATTTTGACAGCAGCCCGTTCGATTCGCTATAGCGTCCCTCCTTATTAAGGATGATGGCCTGGTAAAAATCTATTTCCTCTATTCTCCTCGAGCCCGGATAAATTCGTTTATAAGAACCAAGAAAGTCGCGGCAACTCTTATAATCGCCGGCCAGAAACAGAGAGCGGATCGATTTATAGTATATCGAATCTGACGACGGCTCATAAGCGACCGCGGTCAGGTATCGTTGATATTCCCCCGCGGCGCGGCGGAAGTCGCCCGCCTCGAAAAGATGATCGGCGAATTTAAGAATATTCTCCGAACTGAAATAGTCGATCCGCCCGATGATTTCGGCATCGTAGACCTGCGCGGCGGCAGTCATAGTCAGCGAGAGAAAAATAATCACGCCCTTAATCATCGCTATTCAACGAAGATAACTTTCGGGAAGATCATCCAGGCGGGGCGGGACTTGTTCGGGTGTCAGCTTGTTGATCTTCATAAACTGCCGTTTCGTCCAACGGTGACATCGCAGCAGCCGATCGGCGCCGAGGAGAGTACCTTCGATAATTCCCGATTTTCCGATGACAAAAGAGGTGAAATGAGAACAGGACGGTGAATAATTGCAGACCCGTGCATCCTGCGACGACAGCAGCGCCTGGTAGAGTCCAATCAGGCCTGACACGGCCGTTTTTAGCTCGGAGCTTTCGTCGAGATTTACGCTATTCTCGACTATCGCCTCTGCTTTTTGCGGGGGCTGATATTTCAGGATCAGCATAAAATCGGAATTCGACGAGCCCGCCGTCGTTTTTGCAGGAAATATCGTAGCCGAGCAAAGGGCCAGAGCAAACACTGAACACTTCATATTTCAATATAGAGCCCGTGACAAATGAGGTCAAGCATATCGAGCCCATTCCCCAAATGAGAATGGCGGCGCAATGGCCGCCATCCTCCAAAACTCAATCCGAGTTCTCGATTAAAAGAGGCAGCCGCCGCTCATGCAGCCGTGCTTCTCTCCCTTTTCGAATTTTCTGGAAATGCCGATGGAGATGCCGATTTGCTGGGAATTGCCTCCGGACGACTGAAATGCGTCAGTAAAGACATTCGTGTATTTACCCTCAAGCGAGAGTCTGAAATCGTACGACTGGAAAGCATATAATCCGCCGGCGATATGAAGGGCAAGCGCCTGGTCGCTGGCAACATACACAGCGCCCTCCAAATCCTGGGAGGCGATAAAATGAAATCCCAGCCCTCCGCCGATGAACGGAGTGAAGTCCGATTCGCGATTAAAGACATAGCGCATGCCGATATCCCAGGGAACGATGGAGATGGTCTTCTTGCTAACCAGGACCCCATACGAGGTATCCGGTTCGGCGTCGCCCCAGGTCACCCCGATGGAATTCTCAATAACGAACTTATCGGCCTCATAACGCATCACCCAGGACAGCGTTTTCAGATTATCCACGTTGTTGTAAGAATCTCCCAACGGAAAACCGAACCCGAAAGTGGCGCCGGAAGTGATATACGCCTTTCTTCGGCGCGGCTCCATGGTCTCATCCTCGGTAATATCATATCTTCCTACCTCGGATGTGATCTTCTTCCGCGCGGCGATCGCGTTGGCCAGCTTCTTCATCACCACGTCCAGATCGTCCATAGAGCTCGACGTAAACTGGTCGGAGAAAATAACCTCCTTCCTTACCGCATTAACAAGGTTGGCCTCGACAACCACTTTATCACCGAGCCTGGCTATCGATCCGAACACCGCTTTTTCGGCGTTGGCAGCCAGTGCGTTGGATGACGCGCAATCGACATCATTACAGTCAAAATCCGTTATCCCGGCCGTCTGGAGTTTTGTCTCCAGCTCGCTTTTGCTCATTACCGCATAATCGCCGCTTGATCCAAGCTCCCCACGAAAAACCCTTGTAGCTGTTTCAACGGTCATTCGATCCACGCCGGATGCCTCGAAATCAAATACGGCAACCCTCTCCTGAGCAATTGCCGCACCCGTCAGCAGCACCATCGACAACACAACCCACGTTAACCCTCGCATCATCGGTCCTCCTTATCGATATGTTTCGTTCAATTACGATGAATTTATCCATATTTAAAAAATATGTCAATCTTTTTATGTCCAAAGGTTGATATTCATTTCATTTATATGGACTTATCTGGTCTATTAATTTCGCAATATGGATAATGAGGTTTATGATCTATCTTCTCTTGCGCTTGACACGCACTTAAAAATCAGGCGATTCTCGTTCAAAGGTTGCTCGCCTGCCAGTATGAGCGGCACTCTCAATTCGCCGCATTCTCCAGGTGTGCGACAAACTTTTCCCGGCCGTGGTCATAATCGAAATAATAACCCGTCGCCGACCCTGTAATATACACAACGGCCGCCAGAATCATCGCTTTTGCGTTCATGAGATTCCCCTTTAAAATATTATTTTATGAGCGCCAGTTTCCTGGTCGAGGTAAAATCGCCCGCCTTCAGTCTGTAGAAGTATATTCCCGAGGCGGTTTCGTCAGCATGCCAATCCACCGAATGCTCGCCGGGATGCTGCGAACCGAGGTCAAGCGATTCCACCAGCCGGCCGAGAAGATCGTAGATCTCAATTGTGACTTTCGAGGCGTTTTGCAGACTGTAATTTATTCTTGTCGAGGCGTTGAAGGGGTTTGGGTAGTTTTGCGAAAGAGAAAAATGATCCGGAACCTGTTCACCGTCGTCGATACCTGTCTGAGAATAATCGAATATCATAAGTGAATAAGTGTCGGCCACGTAAATATGATCACCGACGAAATCGACCGCCATGATGCCGCGCGGAATTTCCGAGTGCGCAACCTGGACAGGGTTCGTCGGATCGGAAACATCAAGCACAAAAAGACCATCGCGCAAAGTGCCGACCGCCGCGTAATGACCGACCACTCCCACGTCTACGGATCTCCCCGGAATGGCCAGGCTGCCAACCAGTACGATCGTATCAGGACTGCTGATATCCAGCGCCTTAAAGCCGGAATCCTCCGCGGCGACGAAGAGATAATCTCCCAGCATATCCATGCCATTTGCAAGCTGTTGGCTGAAACTCGAGACGAAAGTCGGATCGGCAGGGTCCGATACGTCATAAGATCTGACCGAAACCCTGGTTGTGAAATAAAGCAAATCGCCCGACTTCTCGAAATCGTCACCGAACCAGTTGTCTATGCTTGTAATTAGCGAGGGGGCCTGTGGAAACGCCAGGTTTAGAATAAGAATACCATCCTCAGACGACATATATCCTGTTATTCCATCAACCATAAGTCTCTGAGAGTTATGCTCAGCGTAATTTCCGATCTCGCTTGGATTCGAGCGATCCGCAATATCGAAAACTTTGAGGCCCGGCGACGTCGCTACGTATGCGTAGTCTCCCTGGATATCGATATCGCTATGTTGAAAGCCGTCAAACTCGGCATGACCGGTCAATGCAGGATCCTGGGGATCGGAAATATCGTGTATGTTCAGATGGCACCAGCCGTCGCTGATAAGATTCCCAACGCCTATGGAGTAGGCGTAATCGCCTTCCACCACCACGTCGATCATCTGCCGAATTCCCAGAACTTCGGCGACGGAAACCGGCATTACAGGTGTGTAAATGTCGGCTATCTGCAAACCGGCATTGCCGTCAGCGATATATGCCATTCCGCCCGATACTGCAACCATCTGAGCTTCCCCCGGAGTATCGCAATTGCCGACTACGGTTGGATTCGAAAGGTCGCTGATATCGATCACCTGGACGCCATTGGAATAGTCAGCCAGAAACGCCAGGTTCCCGGATATCGAGACCCCATTCGATGTTCCAGGGGTTTCGATGTATCCTGTCTGCGCAGGATCGGAGGGATTTGAAATATCTAAAATCAGAAGCCCGATCTGCACCGCTACGAACAAATGGTCGCCGGATATTGCCAGCGCCGCCGCGACCCCGGGTGAACTGTACGAACCCTCCAAAAGGGGGTTCGCAGGATTCGAGACGTCGATAATTTGCACGCCGCCTAATGCATCCGCAATGTATGCGTAATTTCCTGAAACAAGCACATCCCAGGCGGAACCCGGTGTGTCGTAATGACCTGTGTATATCGGATTTGATGGATTCGAAATATTGTATATCAGCAACCCGTAAGAGCTGTTCGCCAGGTAAGCATAATTGCCGGCGATGGCGACGTCATAGAAATCGTACCCGCCGCTCATGCCGGAAACGAGGTACGGATTGTCGGGGTCGCTGACGTCTATGATAGGCACGCCGCTGGGTCCGTCCGCCAGGAAAACATAATTGCCCAACTTGGCGACTCCAAAGGAGATCCCCGGCGAATTATAGTAGCCGATATCGGCCGGATCGCCGGGATCGGAAATATCAACGATCTGGAGGCCATATTCGCCGTCGGCAATATATGCGAAATTGCCGTCGACTACGATATCTTCTGAAAAGCCGTAGCTATCCCAGTTGCCGATAATTCGGGGCCGTGCCGGGTTGTCCACGTCCAGGATGATATTGCGGTCCTGCGTGGCCCAGAGCAAGTGGCCATTGAAAAATGCCACGCTGGCGTCGGACGTATGGTTCCTCAAAACAACTCCGATGCTGTCTAATTGATAGTTGTTTGAAATCTCATAGACAATCAGGTCGCGTTGATGGCCGGAGCCGAAAACGTAATTTCCGTCAAAAGCGAAATCAAAGAATCCTGTTCCATTGAAAAGAGTATCCTGCGGGGTGTTCCAATTGGAGAGATTGTAAGTGTAAACCCGGGAACCCTGAGAGAGGACAAGAAGCATCTCTTGATGTATATAGACTTTCGATGCGTATTCCTGTGTATAACCGTAAAGATACGGGTTTTCGGGATTGGAAATGTTGATGATCCGCACTCCTTCGTAATAATCGGCAACATAGGCGCGATTTCCGAGGGTGACGACATCCAGGGCGTCGCCGGGCGTATCGACTCCTCCCGCCAGGGTGGGATTGGATTTGTCGGACACGTCGATAACCCACAGTCCGTATTCCCCGTCGACGACATAGGCGTAGCTGCCGACTACCCATACCTCGTTACAGATGCCGGGAGTGTCATATTCGCCGGTAAGCACCGGATTGGCCGGATCGGCGACGTTTATGATCTTCAACCCGAACGAGCTGTCGGCGAAATAGACATAGCCGGCGTCAACAGCCAGCCCCTGGCCGCTTCCGCCGCAGAATAGCCGTCCGGTTTCGACCGGCGCCGTCGGATTTGAAACATCGTAAATGGCCAGGCCGTTGTAATAGGCGAGGTAGGCATAATTCCCCTCCATCTCCACGTCGCGCACGTTTGCCCATAAGGATGTAGAAACCAGTTCCAGGTCCTGGGCCGCAAGGCCTGAAAAAGAGAGAGCAATCGCGGCCAGAGCCACTAATAAATATTTAGGTGAGTACATTTTAAACCTCCGCTTCGCTTATGCGAAGCCGGTAAGGGCGACGGTGGATTCCGCCCGCGCTATTTTATCAGAAGCATTCGTTTTGTCTCGGAATGTTCTTTTGTCCGCAATTTGTAAAAATATACGCCCGACGCTTTCCCTTCAGCGTTCCAGCGCAGAGTGTGTGTTCCGGCTCCCTGCAAACCCGGCTCGATTGTGTCCACCTGCCTGCCTAAGAGGTCGTAAATATCGAGTCTCACATCGGCCGGCGAAGGCAGGTCATATCTTATGACGGTAGAAGCGTTAAACGGATTCGGATAATTCTGCGCCAGGGACAAACGGCCCGGGGTCGGAGACTCGTTCTCGATACCGGTTTGGGCATATTCGAATATCATCAGCGAATGCTCGCAGGCGGCATAAATATAATCGCCCTCGACATCAATTGTGTGAATAGCGCGCGGGACGGATGTATGGGCTGTCTGAAGAGGATTTTGCGGATCGGAGACGTCGACAATGAATAAGCCGTATTGGCTGGTCGCCAGAGCGACCTTTCCGTGAATGATCTTTGCGTCAATAGCGAGACCGGGCAATTCCAGATCGCCGGCGACCGTGAGGCTTTCCGGGTTCGAGATGTCGATTATTCGGAGCCCGCTTTGGCCGTTGGCGACATATAAAAATTCGCCATCTATATCCAATCCGCTCGCGTAATCTCCAATCAGGTACGAGATCTCCCGGGGATCTGAGAGAATTGAAACGTCGAATGCCGTAATCCTGCCCGCGTGGGAAGCGAAAAGGTAGTCGCCCGCTTTGGCCATACCGCGGAATTCGCTGTAACCTTCGAGCGTTGAGATAACCGCCGGCGCCTCGGGAATCGAGAGGTTGATCAACATCAAGCCGCCTTCTTCGAAATTGTAATCATAGTTGGAAACGTAACCGATATTCTCGTCCACTAATACTTTCCAGGCAAAATGTTCGGTGCTGATCCAGCCGACCATTTCCGGGTTGGATCTGTCGGAGATGTCGATGTTTGATAGCCTTGACGAATACGAAGCGAGGTAGGCATAATCACCGACCACGTCAATATCGTTAAAATATTCCTGATTACCGAAATAAGTGCCGACTTCTTGAGGATCGGCCGGGACGGACACATCCAATATTTCAACAGAACGCGAAGGGTAATAAATATTAATGGCATAAGCGAATTGGCCGTCCGTCTCGACGTCCCTGATCAGGCCGGCGATCTGTTCATTGCCGATAATTTCGGGATTAAGAGGGTTCACCAGTTCCATGATTTGCAGTCCGCCGTAACCGTCGGCAACATACCCGAGATTTTCAGTTATCAATACCTTCTGGGCCTGGCCGGGAGTATCGGCCGATCCGATTATGCGCGGGAGCGACGGATCGGAGACGTCGATTACCTGAATTCCTTGCTCGTTTGTGGCCAGGTACACGAAATTATCGGCGATAGAGACCCCGTAAGCGGTACCTGGAGTTTGCACTTCGCCGAGGAAAGTGGGATTGTAGGGATCGGAGATATCCAGAATAGTCAACTGGATTTCGTCTGCCAGGTAAGCGCGGTTTTCCTGTACGGCCACTCCCCAGGCGTATTGAGAACCGGTATACTCGCCGGCCAGCTCGGGCGCGGACGGATTCGAGATATCCAGTATCAGCATTCCGTAGGTAACGTCGCCGACATAGGCGTAATCATCTAAGATCTCAATATCCCTGGCGTAACCGGGAGTATCATAATGGGAAACAAATACCGGATAAATCGGATCAGATATATCGTAAATAACAACACCCCAGTAATCGTTGGCCAGGAAGGCATAGTTGCCTTCGAGGACGACGTCCCAGAAATCATACCCGCCGCCCATGCCGGACGCGAATGTTGGGTTGGAGGGATCGCTTATATCGAGAATGGCCACGCCGCTATTGCCGTCGGCCAGAAACGCGTAGTCGCCTCTGACCGCCACGGCATAGGAGTATCCCGGGGAATCATAATAGCCGACGAAAGACGGGTCGCGCGGATCGGAGATGTCGTATATTTGCAGGCCGTCGTCGCCGTCGGCAATGAAGACGAGGTTACCGGCCAAAGTCACATTTTGAGCAAAGCCGTTGTTTTCCACGTTGCCGATGATTCTCGGCTGAGAAGGATTGATAATGTTCAAGGAAAAGATATACTGTGAACTGGAACAAAGCAGATAAGTATCGAACTGGCTGAGGTTGGACAAGTAATATTCGTCTTCAAGGCGAAATACACCGACGGAGTCGAATTGCGCATTGCCGGCATTCGCGAAAATCCATATGCTTCCCGGGTAGACGGTGGAAACGAGCATATAATCGCCGACGAACGATAAATCGCTGAGGCTTTCGGGAACAATGATGGTATTAAGAAGCTGCGGATTGGTTAAATTGGAAATATCAATAAAGAGAATATAATGGGAAATCGCCTTAACAATCAAAACCTGATCTCTGATCATCAGCCAGTCGACATCGGGGGTATCTATATACCCATAGGAAGAAGGATTGCTGGGATCGGAAATATTGATTCTCTGCACGCCATGGGCGCCATCTGCCACAAATGCCCAATCTTCCACGACTGCGATATCCGTTGCATTGCCCGGGGTGTCTTCCCCACCGAGTAACGTCGGGTTTAATACGTCTGATACATCGACAATCCAGATCCCGTGATCGCCGTCGGTAAGGTAAGCGAAATCGTCGACAACGCGGACGGAATTACAGAATCCAGGCGTATCGTACCGGCTTATCAGCGACGGATGCGGCGGGTCGGATATATCGATGATTCTCAAACCGGTCTCGCCGTCGGCCAGGAAAGCGTGATCGCCGGCGATTTCGAGATCCATGCCGGAGCCGTCGCAGAACAACCGCGAAATCTCGACAATATTGGCAGGGTCGGAAACGTCATAAACCACCAGGCCGTTATAAAAAGCGGCGAAGGAATAATTGCCGACTGTTTCGATATCATTGACGCCTCCCCAGAGGGAAGAGGAGGTCAATTCCAGTTCCTGGGCAGAAACGATCGAAAAAGCAACAATGAACGCCGTCAGCGCCGCGACAATGGCCAATCTGACTGATTGCACTTTCACCCTCCGAATCTAAGTGATATATTTTTCTAAAAACGCCCCGAAATACCACAAAGCACCCGCTTAAAATATAACATGGACTTGAAAACTGTCAATACAAATATTAATGATTATCAATATCATAATCGATAAAAATATCTATTTTTTTCTTGACAGGATTGTCGATAATACCGATAATAAGAACGAACGTTCGATTTAATTGGCTTTCGGAAAGGATCGATCATGCCTGTAGTCGCCGTGAAAACCGCACCGAATCGACGTAACCGTCAGTATGAAAAGAGGTTAGATTCAATCCTCAGGGCTGCCTCCATGGTTATGGCCAAGGACGGTTTCGAAGGCGCGTCGGTGCGAAAAGTGGCCGCCGAGGCCCGGATCGGCATTTCCGGCATCTATTATTATTTCAAATCGAAAGACGAGATGCTTTTCGCCTTGCAGGAAAATACGTTTTCACTGCTTGTGGACAACCTAGCCGAGAGGCTCAGAAAAACCGGATCATCCCGGGAGAAATTGAACGCGATTATCGACAACCATTTCCATTTTTTCTCCGAGCACATGGACGATCTCAAGGTCTGCTCATATGAAATCGAATCGCTTTCCGGAGGGTATTTTAACGATGTCCTGAAGATCAGGCGCCGTTATTTCAATATGGTCAAGGAGGTGGTGGCCGAGAATATGCCGCCCGAATCGAAAATGAATTCGGGTTTAGCGGCCCTGTTCTTATTCGGCTCTCTCAACTGGATATTCATGTGGTACGATCCCAAGCGGAACGCCGATATCGATATTTTATCGAGGCAGTTAATGAAAATCTATTTGGAGGGAATCGCAACTTAAGCAGGCGGGTCTATGTTTGAAAAATTTTTCGAGTGGTACGAAAAAAGACATGATTATGCTCTGGCGTGGATGAAGAGAACCGGGGGCGAGGTGGTCGGTTGCTTCTGCAGCTACGCCCCGGAGGAGATAATCTACGCCGCCGGGTATCTGCCGGTGCGCCTGCTGGGTTCGCACGAGCCGCAGGACGTCACCGAACCGCATATATTCGGCATGTTCTGCCCATTCTGCCGCGACGTTCTGGCTCAGGGATTGAAGGGCCGGTATCACTACATGAAAGGGATTATGATCGCGCAATCGTGCCTGCATCTGCGGCAATCGTTCACGTCGTGGAAGAAGCACGTGCCGGTCGATTTCGCCTACTACCTCTATATGCCGAACAAGGTGCAGACCGAGCATTCCCGGCCATATCTCAAGAGCGAGTTCGAGAAGTTCAGGACGGCGATGGAGGAATGGACTGGTAGGAAGATCACCGACGAAGCGTTGAGGGAGTCGGCAGAAATTCTCAACGAGAATCGGCGGCTTATGCACGAAGTGTACGAGCTTCGCAAAGGGCCAATTCCTTCCATAACCGGTCTGGAAGCGATGGTCATGGTGGCCTCGTCTTTTTTTGTTGACAAAGAGGATCACAACGCCGAACTGAAACGAATCATTCCCC
>CAZDAH010000047.1:3866-4563 GCA_964503405.1 uncultured Ignavibacteria bacterium | reverse complement strand
CCCGTCTGATGATTGGCGGCAGCGAGGACGATGACACCGATTTTGTCAGGATGGTGGAATCGGTCGGCGCGACAATCGTGGTCGACGAGCACTGCACCGGCACACGCTACTTCTGGAATTTGACCCGCTTTCAGAACGGCGACATCATGCAGGACCTGGCTAACCGCTATATAGATCGCCCGCCGTGCCCGACCAAAGACTGGGAGGAACGTCGCCGATTCCCTCATATCCTGCAATTGGCAAAGGACTACAGTGTCGACGGCGTAATTTTGATCCAACAGAAATTTTGCGATCCGCACGAATGCGATATCCCCCCGCTGAAAGAATATCTGAACGCTAACGGTTTCCCGACGTTATTCCTGGAGTTCGACGTCACGGTGCCCCTGGGACCGATGCGGATCAGGGTCGAGGCGTTCTTGGAAATGGTCGGGGAAGAAGAGTTGTTTTGAAAAGGCTGATAAGGAGCGAAAATGGCTGAATATAAATCGGAGCCGTTAAAGAGCTGGGGCAAGGCAAAAGAGCTTCGAATGAAATACTACAGAGAGTACCAGGAAGCTCACCAGAAAGGCGGTATCCGCTGGACCGGCGGCGCCTGGGCGTTCGACGCTATCCCGGCCGGCCTGGGCCGCGACGTGTACAATATTACCGGAGAACCGTATGGCGCGTCGCTGGCGTTCGACAAGCCGCTCTCGCAGGA
>CAZDAH010000047.1:0-3856 GCA_964503405.1 uncultured Ignavibacteria bacterium | reverse complement strand
GTACCTGACTAAGTACGCATTCGGCGGCGAGTACCCCAAGCCCGATTTCTGCTATCAGGATCATATCTGCTGCAGCCACGGCAAATGGTATCAGCACGTTGCCGAATATAAGAAGATTCCCTACTTCTGTATCGATGTATCGGTCGGTCCCTACAAGGATATCGACGAGGACCGTTTGATGTTCGTGGTTAACCAGATGCACGAGGCGATCGAATGGCTGGAGAAGGTCACCGGCAGAAAATATCGGGATGAGCTTCTATTCGAGGCGGTCGAAAACGAATTTCGTTCGACTTCCACCTGGGCGGAGATTTGCCTTCTGAATATGGCCAAACCGGCTCCGCTCGATGAAAAGACGATGTATTCATTATATGTCCATGGCACGCTGGCCAAACACTCTAGGGAGATGGCCGATTTCTATGAGGAGCTTCGCGACGAGGTGAAATATAGAGTCGAGAATCATATTGCCGCATTACCCGATGAGAGATGCCGCCTGATGTCGGATACTCAGCCTCCATGGGGATTCTTGAAAGTGTTTCGTTATCTCGAGCGATATGGCGCGATCTCAGTCGGATCGCTTTACACATTCGGGCTGATCGGAATTTGGGAGACTATGCCGGACGGCACCTGGGGGCCGCGTACCACCCCCATGCAGAAGGGGGAAAAGATCACCACCCGTGATCAGGCCTTACGATTGCTTGCTGACTGGAACCTCTCCAAGCCGGAGTGGCAGCATTTTTACGACCCCGATTTGAAAACAGAGCTGATGATGCAGATAGCGAAACAATGGGAGCTTGACGGCGTGATGCTGCATCTGAATAGAGGCTGCGAGGGGCTTTCCTGCGGGATCATGGAAAATCGGCTGGGGATCGCCGAAGCCGGGATTCCGGTGATGACTTTCGAGGGGAATATGGGAGACGAGCGCGAATTCGACGAAAGAGGAGTCATGTCTAGAATAGATTCGTTCATGGAACGTCTCGATATGAAGAAGTTGGATAAGGCCGAGGCTTGAGCTCAATATCAGATGACAGGAGGTTCGATGATTACCGCCGGAATTGACATGGGGGCGAAAACGGTGAAGGTGGTGATTCTCAAGGATGGGGCGATCGTGGGGAAATCGATAGTCCCCACGGGATTCGACCAGGCCGAATCAGCCTCGAAGGGATTGAGAGCCGCCGCCGAAAACGCCGGGATCGAGATATCGTCACTGGAGCATATCACCGCCACCGGCGCGGGCCGCAAGACGGCCCCGAACGCGAATTCCTATATCACCGAGGTCGGCGCCGACGCCAAAGGCGCGGTTTTCCATATTAGCGACGCCCGCACCGTGGTAGACGTGGGGGCCGAGGAAGGCCGAGGCATAAAAATAGATGCTAACGGCAAGGTGCTCGATTTCGCTGTCAACGAGAAATGCGCTGCCGGGGCGGGGTCGTTCGCCGAATCGATGTCACGGGCTCTTGAAGTTTCCTTAAAAGAGTTCGGCGAAATGTCTCTTCTATCCGAAAAAAATATTCCGATGAACGCGCAATGCACCGTGTTCGCCGAATCGGAAGTTGTCTCGCTGCTGCACGCCCAGACCCCGAAACAGGACATCGCCCGAGCGGTTTGCGATGCCATAGCCAGCCGGATCACGGCCATGGTGCGCAGGGTCGGGGTGGAGAAAAATGTCGCTCTGATCGGCGGAGTCGCTTATAACGCCGGCTTTGTTTCATCGTTAAAAAGGGCGCTCCAATGCGATTTGATTATCCCCGACGAGCCGGAATATGCAGGTGCGCTCGGGGCGGCTGTTGTCGCCGGAGAAAGGGTTAATAATGGCTGAAAACAGGGAATTCTGGCGCTGGACCGAATATGCCTGGCGGGACGAGAACAGGAACTGGCGGGAAGGCGAAATTATAACCGCCGGCGTCGATGTCGGATCGGTATCGTCGCAGGCGGTGATCGCGGTCGATGGCGATATATTCGCGTTCAACAATATACGCACCGGTTCCAACTCGCCAGTTTCGGCAACGAAAGCGATCGAAGGGGCGATGAAGGATACCGGAATGCGTATTGAGGATATTCACTTCATAGTCGGCACCGGATACGGCCGGGTGAACGTGCCCTTCGCCCACAAAGCGGTTACGGAGATCGCCTGTCACGCCCGCGGGGCAAACTTCATGGGTGGCTCGGATATCCGCACCATCCTCGATATGGGCGGTCAGGACTGCAAGGCAATTCATTGCGACGAGAAAGGCAAAGTCACTAATTTCAAGATGAATGATAAGTGCGCCGCAGGAACGGGACGCGGCATGGAGGTCATGGCCGATATGCTGCACGTGCCGATCACCGAGGTCGGCGATATGTCCTTTCAGGTGGACGAGGAACCGAAACCGGTGTCGTCGACATGCGTCGTGTTCGCCAAGTCGGAGGCCATGGCTCTTCTGCGCGACGGCTGGTCGAAAGAACGGGTGTTGGCCGCTTATTGCTCTGCTATGGCCCACCGGGTATCGTCGCTGCTGGATTCGATCGGCATTCAGCAAAAATTCTTCATTACCGGAGGAATCGCCAAGAATCGAGGCGTAGTGGAACGGCTCGAAAAAGAGCTCGGAATTTCGGCTGTGAGAACGAGATTCGATTCGCAGATCGCCGGGGCGCTGGGGGCGGCGCTTTTCGCCAAAACCCTGCACGAAAAGCGAGCAGCGAAGGGAGTAACTTGATCATTGGCACGAAGGAGAACATCATGATCGCCAACTACGGCTATACCGACGGTTCGGGAGAGTATTACATATCCATCAACACCGACGGCTGTATCGATTGCGCGGAACGTCCCTGCGTTGCCGCTTGTCCAAATGACGTGTTCATAATGATCGAAGACGATTACGACGATCTCGTGGCTTCTGTAAGGGAGGAATCGCGCAAATCTTTGAAATATATCTGCGCCGAATGCAAACCGGCTTCGGAGAGTCCTCCGCTCCCCTGCAAGGATGCTTGTCCAATGAACTCGATAGATCACACGTGGTAATATGCCGATTGTCAATGGAATCGGGACAAAATTCGATGGCGGGGAAAACCTGCTTGCCGCCTGCCTTAAAGCGGGCGTATATATCCCGCATATCTGCTGCCATCCGTCAATACCGACGAGTGAAAATGGAGAAGGATGCGGTCTATGCAAAGTCCTTGTCGATAATAATCCGGAGCCGGTAAACGCGTGTCAGATCTCTGCAGGTTCGGTCGATATCGTCATCACCGATAACGATCTGATAAGAGATCGTCGTCAGGAAAGCCTGGCCCGGATTTTGGCTGCTCATCCTCATGTTTGTTTGACATGCGGCGACGCCGAGGGTTGCACGAGGTCATCATGCACCCTAAATACCACAGTCGGGGAGCGATGCTGTTCGCTGTTTGGTAATTGCGAACTGCAAAGAGTCTCCGCGTATATAGGGATACCGTCATTTACGCCGCGTTATATTCCGCAGGATTTTCCTGTAATAAAAAGCGAGCCTTTTTACGATTTCGATTATAATCTATGCATCTCCTGCGGACGATGCGTGCGGATCTGCGGGGATGTCAAAAAGGTCGACGCCCTGGCCTATACGGAGCAATACGGCCGTCCCATAGCCGTTCCGAAGAGCGGCGGCCTGAAGGATTCAGGATGCATATTTTGCGGCGCATGTGTCGAAGTCTGTCCCACGGGCGCGATAATGGACAAGCCGTGGGAGTTGGCCACAAAAGAAAAATCGGTCGTCTCCTGCAAATCATCCTGCCCGGCGGAAATAGACGTTCCGCTGTACGTCAGGCTCGTTGCTGAGAGAAGATACGGCGAGGCAATTTCCGTGATCCGCGAAAAGGCGCCGATTCCTGGTATTCTCGGAAGAGTTTG
>CAZDAH010000046.1:21229-22729 GCA_964503405.1 uncultured Ignavibacteria bacterium | reverse complement strand
CCAACATGGTGGTCACGATCCTGGGGGAGAGCGGCCGCAGGTTCGTGCCCTTCATCGGAACGCTGTTCGTTTACATATTCTGCATGAATATCCTGGGGCTGATTCCCGGCATGTTCTCGTCCACCTCGAAACTGAACACGACACTGGCCCTGGCTCTTTGCGTCTTTCTATACGTTCAATTCACCGGCATCCGCAATTTCGGCCTTCTCGGATATATTCATCATCTGGCCGGGTCTCCGAAATCAGTCGTGGAGTGGTGCCTGGTGCCGCTGAATCTGCCTTTGCATATCATCGGGGAACTGGCCAAGCCGCTCTCGCTCTCGCTGCGTCTATTCGGAAATATCGCCGGAGAGGATATGCTCCTGGCGATTTTCGTCATTTTGGGCGTTTCGATCCTGAGCTTCACCAATATGCCTATCGGCCTGCCCCTTCACCTGCCATTCATTTTTCTGGCCCTTCTGACCAGCTTCGTGCAGGCCCTTGTTTTCACGCTTTTGACCACGATTTATTTTTCGTTAATGTCTCATCATGAGGAAGAGAGTCACTAAAAGGAGGAATAAATGGACCCCAAAACGGCAGTCGGATTTCTCTTGCCCTTGGCGGTAGGAATCGCCGCTATCGGTTCCGGCCTCGGTCTCGGCCGCGCCGTGGGCGCCGCCATGGAGGCTATGGGACGTCAACCCGAAGCCGCCGGAAAGATTCAGACGGCTATGATCATCGGCGCCGCCTTCATCGAGGCCTTGACTATCTACGCTCTGGTGGCCGTAATCCTGATCAAGTAGCATATGGAAGAGATCGCTCACGCGCTGGAGATAGACTGGGGGATCATCATAACCCAGATCATCGGGTTTTTGATCGCTCTCTGGATATTGAAAGCGTTCGCCTGGAAGCCGCTTCTCAAAATGCTCGACGACCGCAGGCGCAAGATTGTCGGCGATATCGATGACGCCGAGAAGATCAGGGCTGGCGCGGACGAGCTGTTGGAAGCGTATAAAGTCAAGCTTCGCGACATAGACAACGAGGCCCGGGCCAGGATCCTGGAAGCGGTATCCGAAGGCAGCAGGATCGCCTCGGAGATCAGGGATCAGGCCAGGGAGGAATCGCGGCAGATCCTGGCCAAGTCGCGCGACGAGCTCGCCCGCGACGTGGCCAAAGCAAGGGTACAGCTGCGGGATGACATAATCGGTATGGCCGTCAAAGCCGCCGAGAAGGTCATTTCCGCAAAACTCGATGAGGCCGAGCAGAAGAGGCTGCTCGACGATTTCTTTAAGGAGGTCGACAAGGTCTGATGAGAGAGACCGGTGTAGCCCGACAATATGCTCAGGCTCTGTTCAACGTCGCCCTGACCAGGGAAACAGTCGATATCATCGGCTCCGAACTTTTTCAATTGAAATCGTTCTCCGATAAGGATAATCGCTTTGTTAATTTTCTCAAAGCGCCACAGGTCCTGACCGAGCACAAAGCGGCTATGGTAAAATCGCTTTTTACCACGCGTCTTTC
>CAZDAH010000046.1:18229-21219 GCA_964503405.1 uncultured Ignavibacteria bacterium | reverse complement strand
GACATCGCCCGCGAGTTCGAGAAATTTCTGGAGGAACACAAGGGAATTATCAAAGCGAAGGTCATCACGGCTGTTCATATCGATCAGGAATACAAAAACAGGCTTATCGAGAAACTTCAAGGGCTCACCGGCAAAAAGATCGAGCTGATCCACAGGATCGATCCCCGGATAATCGGGGGAATCATAGTTCACTTGAACTTTATGGTAATCGATCGCTCGATCCGCAGCAGTCTGGAAAATCTGAAACATGATCTGATGGCGGTAAAAGTTCACTAAAGAGGATTATATGGCGTTTCGACCCGAAGAAGTCAGTTCAATACTGCAAAAAGAAATAGAGAAATACCAGACCAAACTCGAAATGAAATCGGTCGGCACTATCCTCCAGGTGGGGGACGGTATCGCCCGGATCTGGGGACTCGAGGACGCCATGCAGTCCGAGCTTCTGGAATTCCCCGGCGATATTATAGGAATTGTATTGAATCTCGAGGAAGATTCCGTGGCCGCCGCCATTTTCGGCGACGATACTCATATTAAGGAGGGAGATACAGTCAGGCGAACCGGCGCCGTCGCCCGAGTGCCGGTGGGAGAGGCCCTTGTCGGAAGAGTCGTCAACTCCCTGGGGCAGCCTCTCGACGGCAAAGGACCGATTGTAACCGACTCATATCGTCCCATCGAGGGTCAGGCTCCGAACGTGGTAAACAGGCAGCCCGTAAAAGAACCCGTGCAGACGGGGCTGAAAGCTGTCGATTCCATGATCCCAATAGGGCGCGGCCAGCGCGAGTTGATCATCGGCGACCGCCAGACGGGCAAAACCGCTCTGGCTATCGACGCCATCATCAACCAGCGCGATTCCGATATATTCTGCGTCTACGTCGCCATCGGCCAAAAATCGTCCACCGTGGCCCAGGTAATCGAGGTTCTGCGGAAACACGGCGCCATGGAATATACCACTGTGGTCGTGGCCTCGGCCGACGATCCCGCTCCACTGCAGTTCATCGCTCCCTACGCCGGATGCGCCATGGGCGAGGAATTTCTGTATACCGGCCGGCACTCCCTTTGTATCTACGATGATCTTTCCAAGCACGCCCAGGCCTACCGGCAGCTGTCGTTGCTGGTGCGTCGCCCCCCCGGACGCGAGGCCTATCCCGGCGACGTCTTCTATCTTCATTCTCGGCTGCTGGAGAGAGCCGCCAAGCTCGCCGATAAGCTGGGAGGCGGATCGCTAACCGCCCTGCCCGTAATCGAGACTCAGGCCGGCGACGTATCAGCCTATATTCCCACGAATGTTATATCAATTACCGACGGCCAGATTTACCTCGAGGCCGATCTGTTCTATTCCGGTGTGCGGCCGGCCATCAACGTCGGTATTTCGGTATCGCGCGTGGGCGGCAACGCGCAGACCAAAGCGATGAAGAAAGTTGCCGGAAGGCTGCGTCTCGACCTGGCCCAATACAGGGAGCTGGCGGCCTTCGCCCAGTTCGGCTCCGATCTCGACGCCGCCACTCAGAAGCAGTTGACGCGGGGCGCGCGAACGGTGGAAATCCTCAAGCAGAATCAATACATTCCCATGCCCCTGGAAAAACAGGTGGCCATCATATGGGTGGCCGTCAACGGCCACCTCGACGATCTTCCCGTGGAATCATGTCATAAATTCGAGGAGGAATTCTTCGGTTTTCTGAGCTCGAAGTATCCCGATATACTCCATGACATCGGTTCCAGAAAAGACCTCGACGACGCGACGCAGGAGAAATTGAAACAGGCGTCGCAGAGATTCAAAGAAGAATTCAAATCGAAACTCTAACGGCCGGCCCGGATTTTTGCGATGGCGACTCTTCGCGACATTAAAAGACGGATAAGATCCGTTCAAAGCACTCAGCAGATCACCAAGGCCATGGAGATGGTGGCCGCGGCCAGGCTGCGCAAGGCCCAGGCCCAGGTGGAAGCGGCCAGGCCCTACGGTCTCAAAATGCAGCAGATGCTCGAATCCCTGGCCTCGGCCGCAGCCGGATTGCGTCACCCGCTGTTTGAGGAAAGAGAAGTCAAAAAAAAACTCCTGGTCGTCTTCACCTCGGACCGGGGGCTAAGCGGATCTTATAACACAAACATCATAAGAAACGCGTCGCAATTTCTGAGGGAGGCGGAGCCGGGCTCGGTCGGCCTGGGCTTGATCGGTAGAAAGGGCGCGGCGTTTTTCAAGAGACGCCCCTATCCCATCGCCTTCTCCATAGGCGACCTTGGTGGCAAGGTCGATCTTGTTCGAACCCGGCGGATCGCCGGCGATATTACCGATATGTTCTTGTCCGGCGAATACGACGAGGTCGGGCTGCTTTATACCAGTTTTGTTTCAATGGTAAAATACCGGATTACCCTGGAAAAATTCCTGCCGGTTGAAAAACCTGCCTCCATATCGGAGGGGATGCCGTCGGATTATATATTCGAACCTGACGCCGATACGATTTTTTCGACCCTGGCGCCTCGGTATTGCGTGACAAAAATTCTGCAGGCCATGCTCGAGTCATTTGCCTCGGAGCACGGCTCGCGCATGATTGCCATGGGCAACGCCACCAGGAACGCCGACGAGATGATCGATCATCTGACTCTGGTTCGAAATAAAGCTCGTCAAGCGGCTATCACCAAAGAGCTGCTCGATATTGTCGGCGGCGTGGAGGCGTTAAAATAATCTCAAGATCCGAGATAAATTTATTCTTAGAAATAGAGGATGAATGATGGCAGATCAGAATTACGGTAAAGTCGTGCAGGTAATCGGACCGACAGTCGATTGCGAGTTCCCCTCGGACCGGCTGCCGAATATCCACAATGCCATAAAAATAATCGATTCGCAAAAGAATATCAATTTTACCGCCGAAGTGGCCATTCATGTCGGCGGAAATACCGTGCGCTGCATAGGGCTCTCGTCAACCGACGGCCTGGTCAGGGGAATGCCGGCGCTGGACACCGGGGGCCCGATCACCGTCCCCGTTGGCGAAGGT
>CAZDAH010000046.1:17853-18219 GCA_964503405.1 uncultured Ignavibacteria bacterium | reverse complement strand
CAAAGCTGTTATAGACTAATTGCACCGGACGGGCTCCCCCTCATCCTCCAGCTCCGGCGGGAAGAGACCCCCATTCATCGTCCCGCCCCATCCCTCTCAGATCAGGAAACGACCCCGGTGCTCTTCGAGACAGGCATCAAGGTAGTCGATCTTCTCGAGCCGTATGCCAAAGGCGGCAAAGTCGGGTTGTTCGGCGGGGCCGGAGTGGGCAAAACAGTTATCATTCAGGAGCTGATCCGCAATATCGCCACCGAGCATGGCGGCTATTCCGTATTCTGCGGAGTGGGCGAGCGGACGCGCGAGGGGAACGATCTCTGGCTGGAGATGCAGGAGACCGAGATCGGCCAGACCGGGCGCAAGGTCATC
>CAZDAH010000046.1:10427-17843 GCA_964503405.1 uncultured Ignavibacteria bacterium | reverse complement strand
CGAATCCTGCCAGGACGTCATGGTTTTCATCGACAATATTTTCCGCTTCGTGCAGGCAGGATCCGAGGTCTCCGCCCTCCTCGGCAGAATGCCCTCTGCCGTCGGCTACCAGCCGACACTTGGAACCGAGATGGGCGCGTTGCAGGAACGAATCACCTCCACAAAGAGCGGATCTATTACCTCGGTCCAGGCCATTTATGTTCCGGCGGACGACCTCACAGACCCGGCGCCGGCAACCACTTTCAGCCATTTGGACGCTACCACTGTGCTGTCGAGGCAAATTGTCGAACTCGGCATTTACCCGGCCGTCGATCCCCTGACCTCAACCAGCAGGATTCTCGATCCCTCGATAGTGGGCAAAGAGCATTACGATATCGCCCGCGGCGTGCAACGAGTACTCCAGAGATACAAGGATTTGCAGGATATTATCGCCATCCTCGGTATCGACGAACTCTCAGAGGAGGATAAGCTTCTGGTTGCCAGGGCAAGAAAGATTCAGAGATTCCTTTCCCAGCCGTTCTTTGTGGCCGAAGTCTTCACAGGCACCGCAGGGCAATACGTGAAGCTCGAGGACACTATTAGGGGATTTAAGGAAATCCTCGAGGGTAAACACGACGAAGTTCCCGAACAGGCCTTCTACATGGTCGGCGGAATCGAGATGGCCGTGGAGAAGGCCCGGCAGATGAAAGAAGGAGATTAGTATTGTTCCGTCTCTCCGTGGTTACCCCTGAAAGAGTCGTCTTCGAAAGAGAAGTGCGATCCATCGTCGCCCCAGGCATCGAGGGATACCTCGGAGTCCTGACCGATCACGCTCCTTTGATTACGCCGTTAAAACCAGGCAGCCTCTCAGTGACCGGCGCCGATCACAAGATGTCGGAATACTGTCTCTCCGGGGGCTTTTTGGAGGTATCTGGAAACGTCGCCACCGTCCTGGCCGACGCCATCGAGACCATCGACGAAATCGACATTGAGAGGGCTAAAGAAGCGGAGAGAAGGGCGAGGGAGAGACTCTCTCTTAGAAACGACCCTGAAATCGATAGCGGCCGCGCCGAGGCCGCTCTGGCCAGGGCTTTGAACAGACTCAAAGCGACCCGCCTTAAGGGTTGATCGAGATCATCGATAATTATATCCGCGTCGATTATTCGTTGCGGCTTTCTCCATTAGAAAACGGGGCTCGTTATGACGCCCCGTGTAGGTTTGACCGATCGATCTTGACGGTTAGTTTTTAGACCAGATTCCCAACAGGTTTCCCTCGAGGTCCTTTAGTTCCGCAAAATATCCATGCTCCGGAGTGATCATGGTTTTCCCGCGCTTGCATTGGCCGCCTAATCCCTCGGCCTTTTTGATCGATGCCTCGATATCCGAGACCTCGATATAGAGAAGAGTTCCCGGCTTTTCGACAAAATCGGCGCCTTGGGAAAATCCGCCGCCGGGTCCGTCGGGCGGCGTGAATAACAGATATTTCATCCCCTCCATCTCCCGGAATTTCCAGTCGAAGAGCCCGCCGTAGAATTTTTTCACCTTATCGAAATCCCTCGAGGGAATTTCGATGTGACAGAAACCGTGCATGAATTCCTCCGAATTTGCGGTTAGTTCATTCTCGATTCTTGTTCAAGAAACCCCGTGGTCGGACTGTAGTCAAGTCAAAATTTTCATTCAAATTCATTTCCATCCACATTTTCAATGGAATAATATTCGCCCGGGATCGTATTACATTCAGGTTGAGTGTCGGCTGACAAAAGAATATCAAAAACCGAATTACAAAACAAACGCGGGAGGTATCATGCGCGGTAAGATTATCATCTTCCTATTGATTTTCGTCGGGGCCGCAGCCGGACAGTCGAAAGATGATTTGCCACAGGAGACAGTTTCCAAAATCAACTCGGTCACAGTTTATTCAGATCGTGCCCTGGTCAAACGGCTTTTCTCCGCCGAATTGCAGGCCGGATTTGTATCCCTGATCGTCCCCGACCTGCCGTCCAAAATGCTCAACGAATCGGTGCGGGTGGGCGGTAAAGGCATGTCCGCGGCCACCATATCGGGGGTGCGCGTCGAGGAGGAATACCTCGAAGAGTCCGCGCGGGCAATCGTCCGCGACCTCGAGAAAGGCAAAGCGAAAGTGGAGGATCGAATAAAAACCCTGGGCGACCGTAAAGGGGTGCTCGACGAAAAGAAGAAGTTCATTATGTCGCTGAGCCAGAAAACGACTCAATCCATTTCCGAAAACTTGGCCGTTCAGCGTCCCAGTCTCGAGGAGTGGGTCGGCATGGTCGCGTTTATCGACCAGTCCCTGAATACCATCAACCTCGAATCGCAGTCTATCGAGAAGGAGAAAGCCGAGCTGGACGGAAGGAAGGCGGTGATCGACAAAGAAATGGCGAATTATCAAAATCAATCGGGCGAATCCCGTAAATCGGTCATGGTTGACCTGGAGCTCGATGAGCCCGGCTCCGTATCGCTTGAGCTTGCCTATATTGTTTACGGCGCCACCTGGACTCCCATTTATGATATCCGGGCCTCCTCCGATGACGATTCGATCGACGTCATCTTCATGGCCAATGTCCTGCAGAACACCGGCGAGGATTGGAACGACGTCAACCTCGCGCTCTCCACCGCCAAGCCCTTTGTCGGCGCCGCTCCGCGGGAGCTTAACCCCTGGTATCTAAGTGCGGCGGCCGGTAATGTTTACGAAGGCGGGGCAGGTCGTGATGCCGACAGATGGCAAATCCTCGGCGCCGATGACCGAGCGCCCCGATCTCCCGAAGAGATGGCGCTAAAGCAGACAACAGGATTCGCACAGCAGGCTCGGTATGCTGTTGCCGACGTCTCCCAGCAGTTAATTTCCACGTCCTTCGTCCTCAAGCAAACCGAAACGATCCTCAGCGACAACACCCCCAAGAAAGTCTCGGTGAAATTCGCCACGACTGAGGGGAAAAAAGAGTATTACGCCGTTCCCAAGCTGAATAGTTATGCCTATCTCAGAACCATGGTCTCCAATCAGACCAACTTCCCGCTGCTGCCCGGCCCGGCAAACGTCTTCTTCGATGGCGATTTCGTGAGCACCTCGTCGATCCCCCTCGTGGTACCGTCGGAGAGTTTCGAGATGTATCTCGGAATCGACGAGGGAATCAAGCTCAAACGCGAGCTGGTGGAAAAATTCGCCGACAAGACCGGAATGCTCAGCAAAAAAAGCAGGGTGGAGTATTCCTATAAAATCTCAGTCGAAACCTATCGCGATTATAGTCAGAAAATCACCATCATCGATCAGGTCCCCGTGTCGCAGGACGACAGGCTCGAAGTTAAAGTTGGAGACATAAGACCCGAACCCGCCTACAAAACCGACGACGAAAAGAAGGGTTTGCTGCGCTGGATCATCTATCTCGAGCCGGAAGGCAAAGAGACGATCACTTTCAATTATCAGATTACGCATCCGCCGGACCTGGTGATCGCCGGCTTGAATTAGTCGAGCTTATTCGGTTCAAAAGTTCGGAGGTTCTGTCGGCAGCGCACGACGGAACCTCCATCGATAAAAAAGCCTTGCCTGTTCATTCGCAAAATGGTAAATAAGAGATGGGTATGAACGTCAATTTTTGGCGGACGTTTATCCCGCATAAAAAAGTCGCTGCAACCTTTCCCGATGCTAAGGAGGTCCCGTGAAGGTTATCGGCTATATGGAAGGCACTGACTCCGTTCTGTTGACCAACCTGATGCTCGAAGGATACGAAACAATCCCCCTGGCCAACGGCTGGGACAATCACGGCAAATACATCGCACATGTTAACAGAACCGATAATATTGTTCTGGTGGTAGGGTATCTGCACAAGTTTATCCCGGTGGCCAGGGAATTCAGCATCGGCGACGATATACTATCGTCCTTGAGAGCCTATAAAATCCCCGTCGTTTTTATAGTGCCCAAAGACAAACAGGCCAGGGCCAACAAGTTCCTGAGCAACAAAGGGGTGAAATACCATTTCGCCGACCCCGGCAATGTCAGCGGGAAAATCCTCGAAATCCTGAAATCGCACAAATCTTCAATGAAGAAAACGGGGGCCAGGTTCACGACGAAGAAGAAATAGCCGAATGACTTGCCCGTCCGGCCGATTCCTGCGTCCGGCGCGAGTTGAGTTTCAATCACGTCTTTATATGACGGCCTTCTAAAATGTGGAAATAGAGGATCTATATTGACGGCGACCTTAACGTCTGTTCAGGTTTATGGGCCCCGTCAGGAGATCGCTTCCTCTCATATATCAACCGAATTTGTTCTCCGCCGCGAATTCTCCTTTTCAATCAAATTTAACTTGACTGTAATGATTAGTTTCCTATTATATCGACGTTTTGTGAAATTTGGAACAAACTAAGCTTTCCGATTTCGCTCTTTGAAAAACTGAAAGTTCCGGTTGCCGGATGTGCATGGTCTGATTCTTCAGACCCGTCTAAAAGAATAAGGAGTTTTCGATGTCAGACAAAGTCGCTGCATTTATGGAGAAAGTAATTGCCAAAAACCCGGGGGAGAGAGAGTTCCACCAGGCGGTTCAGGAGGTTGTCGAATCGCTGATCCCGGTGCTCGACAGGCATCCCAGGTATCGAGAAGCCAAGATCCCCGAGCGCATTGTCGAGCCGGAGAGGGTTCTCATGTTTCGCGTGCCCTGGATGAACGATAAAGGAGAGATCCAGGTCAATCGCGGATTCAGAGTGGAATTCAATAACGCCATCGGCCCTTATAAAGGCGGACTGCGCTTCCACCCCTCGGTCAATCTCGGCATTCTCAAATTCCTCGGTTTCGAACAGGTATTCAAAAACAGTCTGACAACGCTCCCCATGGGCGGCGGCAAGGGAGGAAGCGATTTCGATCCCAAGGGAAAATCAGATAACGAGGTCATGCACTTCTGCCAGAGCTTCATGAACGAGCTCTTCAGGCACATTGGCGCCAACACCGACGTCCCCGCCGGCGATATCGGCGTGGGCGGACGCGAGATCGGCTTTTTGTTCGGGCAATATAAGAGGCTGCGCAACGAATTCGTCGGCGTGCTTACCGGTAAGGGACTCAACTGGGGTGGCAGCCTCATTCGCCCCGAGGCCACCGGCTACGGCGCGGTCTACTTCGCCGAGGAAATGTTGAAAACAAGGGGCGAGTCATTCGACGGCAAAACCGTGGCCGTATCCGGCTCCGGCAACGTGGCCCAATACGCCTGCGAGAAAGTCAACCAGCTCGGCGGCAAAGTGGTCACCCTGTCAGATTCCGCCGGATTTATCTACGACAAGGACGGCATCAAGGGCGAGAAATGGGATTTCATCATGGATCTCAAGAACGTCCGACGCGGCCGCATCCGCGAATACGCCGAGAAATTCAAATGCGAATATCACGAAGGCCGGGGCGTCTGGAACGTGCCGGTGCAGGTGGCCATGCCCTGCGCCACTCAGAACGAGCTCGACGAAAAAGATGCCAGGACCCTTGTCAAGAACGGCTGCTACGTTGTCTCCGAAGGCGCTAACATGCCGTCCACGCCCGAGGCTGTCAACGTCTTCCTCGAAAAGAAGATCCTCTACGGTCCGGGCAAGGCGGCCAACGCCGGCGGCGTCGCGACTTCCGGCCTGGAAATGTCGCAAAACAGCCTGCGTTTGAGTTGGACTCGCGCGGAAGTCGACGAGAAGCTGCACGGCATCATGCGCAGCATCCATAAGACCTGCGTGGAAACTGCCGCCGAATACGGCACGCCCGGAAATTATGTCAGCGGGGCCAATATCGCCGGATTCCTCAAGGTCGCCGACGCCATGCTCGATCAGGGGCTGGTCTGATAAGGTTCTGGTGATTGATAGTGAACGGTTATCGATTTCGCGTGTAATCTCAATTGTGGATTGAAAAGGCGGGCCGCCCGGCCCGCCTTTTTCATAATAAATTATTCTCTGGACATAAAGCCGAAAATTGTCTAAATGTTTCGAATGTTCGCCGAAAGAATCGCGAACTTTAATCCGCGGCTCGGGTAATACAGAGTGAAGTCGGAATAATCTCAAAACGAGCGATTAATTAGAAGGAGGATAACTTGATCAGGAAACTTATGGCGATCATTCTGCCGCTCGCGCTTTCGGCGGGCTTAAGTTTCGCGCAGGAACATCCTGCGTCGACCGAAGAGAAAGGCGAAGAAAAACCCGTGGAAAAAGCCCAGAAAAACCCCATCGTCAAGATCGAAACCAACCACGGAGACATCTACCTTGAGGTCTTCTTAAACGAAACCCCGATTCATGCCGGGAACTTTCTTTCCAAAGTCGATGCGGGCAAGTATGGCGGTCTGACTTTTCACCGGGTCGTCAAAGGCTTCGTCATCCAGGGCGGCGATCCCACCGGCAAGGGGTCGGGAAGCATGGGACCGGAGAGGTTGGCCGACGAGGTTTCGCCCTTTCCCCAATTGCCGGGCACGGTAGCTATGGCCCGCAGCGGGGCCGGTGCGTCAAACTGCCAATTCTACATCAACCTCAAAGACAATACCTCCCTCGACAAACAGAAATTCTCGTCGTTCGCCAGGGTTATCTATGGCATGGACGTTGTCAACGAGATCGGTTTGGTGTCGGTCGGCGCGGGGGATAAGCCAGTCGAGCCGGTCGTCATGAAAAAACTCACTCGCGTCGAGGAGCTTCCCAAAGCCAAAGAATAGCTCGCGCATGAAGAATATCGCCATTTTAGGCTCCTCCGGATCTATCGGCGCAAACGCCCTCTGGGTGGCCGAGAGATTCCCGGAGGAGCTTAACGTTTACGGGCTTTCAGTCCGATCCGATGTCGCCGCTTTGGCCGAACAGGTCGCCCGATATAAACCGAAAGTCGTTTGCATAGCCGACCCCAAAGCCGCCGCTAATATCGGCTCCAAGCTTGGCGACGTCGAATTGGTCATCGGCGAAGAGGGCCTCGAAAAAATCGCCTCTCATCCCGAAATCGACATCGTCGTCAATGCCGTGGTCGGATTCGCCGGCTTGCGATCCACTCTGGCGGCGGCGAAATCGGGCAAGAGAATCGCCCTGGCCAACAAAGAATCGATGGTGGCCGGAGGTGAACTGGTCAACGCGGCCGTATCGTCGGGCAAAGCCGAGATCATTCCTGTCGATTCCGAGCACTCGGCTATATTCCAATGCTTGAAGGCGGGGAATAATCGAGACATCAAACGACTTATCCTGACTTCGTCGGGTGGCCCGTTCAGGACGTTGCCCAAAGGCGAATTCTCCAAAATTACGGTCAAGCGCGCCCTGGCTCATCCCACCTGGAACATGGGAAAGAAGATCACCATCGATTCGGCGACCCTCATGAATAAAGGGCTGGAGATTATCGAAGCCGTTTGCCTGTTCGGGCTTGAACCATCACAGATTGACGTGGTCATTCACCCGCAGTCCACAGTTCATTCCATGGTCGAGTTTATCGATGGCTCGATC
>CAZDAH010000046.1:4020-10417 GCA_964503405.1 uncultured Ignavibacteria bacterium | reverse complement strand
ATCCAATATGCCCTTTTCTATCCCGAACGTCGCGGCTTGGAAGTCGCCGATCTCGATTTCAAAAAAACGATCTCTCTCGATTTCGAGCCGCCCGACGAAGATAGATTCCCAAGTCTGCGTTTGGCCCGTCTGACGCTGGTGGTGGGAAAGACCGCGCCAGCAGTCCTCAATGCCGCCAACGAGGTCGCCGTGGACGCGTTTCTCGATGAAAAGATCGGCTTTGAGGACATATTCGATATAGTGGAGCGAACTCTATCCGAGGCGAAATCGCTCGATCCTGATAATATCGAATCGATAATCGCTGCCGATAAAATAGCCAGGGAACTGGCCGCGAAGCTCATAGAGCGGATCAGGGTCTGAATAATATGCGAAACTTTATCGCGCCGATTGAGTTATATACTCAAGGCAGGGTCGAAACATGTTTGATTGGATAATACCGTTCATCGTCGTCCTGGGCTTTCTGGTCTTCGTCCACGAACTCGGGCATTTCATCGCCGCCAAACGTTCGGGGATCAAGGTCGAAAAGTTCTCTCTGGGATTTCCCCCCAATCTCATTTCCAAGAGGATTGGGGAGACTCAGTATTGTATCGGCATAATTCCGCTCGGCGGCTATGTCAAGATGAAGGGGGATATCCCCGATTTTGCCGACGATGACACCCCCCCGACCGGAGAGCCGGGCGAGTTCATGTCCGCGCCAACCTGGAAGAAAGCGATTGTCATTGCCGCCGGACCGATAATGAATTTCGTCGCCGCCTTTATAATCTTCGTGGTGATGATCTGGGCTTGGGGCAACCCGGTCATGCGGCCCGATTCCACCGAGATCGGCGGTATCCGTCCCGACGGTCCCGCTTATGCAGCCGGGATCCTGGAGGGGGATGAGATCATCTCTGTCAACGGGCAATTCTTCGGCGATTTCGACCAGCTCGCTTCATATATCTGGAGCAAGCCGGATCAGGATATCGTGGTCAAATATCGCCGAGGCGGAGTGGACAGGCTGGCCACAATCAGGACTACGGTGAATACCGTGGTCGATACCGCGGGGGTGGAACAATCGCGCGGCCTGATCGGAATCGAACCGGTTTTTGATTTTTATCCCACCGGATTTTTCGTCGCCGTTCACGACGCCGGCGCCGCAACCGCATTCGTCTCGGTTGTCACCGTCGATTTTCTTTATAAGCTCATTAGCAGGCAGGAATCGGTCAAGAATATCGGCGGGCCGATAATGATCGCCGACCAGGCCGGTAAAGCCTACAGACGGGGATTGCCCTATCTGTTCAATCTGGCCGCTTTCCTCTCGATAAACCTCGGCATCCTGAATATCCTGCCTATCCCCGTGCTCGACGGCGGTCACCTGGTCTTCTTGACCATCGAGGGAATCCGCCGCAAACCGATACCGTTCAAAAAACGCCTTTTCTGGCAGCAAGTCGGCATGGGCTTGCTGCTATTGCTGATGGTATTCGTCACCTACAACGACATCGCCCGCCTCTTCGTCGGGTGATAATTCTTATCGGGCGTCAATCCTTGCCGTAGGTCAAGACCCCTGCGGTCTTGACTGCCTGGTTGTCAAATCCCGGGGGGATTTGACCTACAAATAACCCAGTGCGGCCGCAAAAACATATTTCGTGGTCGGTGGACCTCCTCGTCCACCGACAAGGGCGTTGGCGCACGGGGAGGTACGCCAGCCACGAATAGCCGGTAACTAACGGCCTGTTCGAACCCGGCGGAAGCCGTAACCACTTGCGCTGAAACGGCTCGTCTTGTCCGCAGCCTCCCACCGCTACTAATGATTCCACTGATATTTCATTTTAAGTCGGAAATCTCGTTGAAGGGCTAATGTGCTGTAGGGGCAGACGAGCCTACAGCACTAAAAGAACTTGGGGGTTCTGGCCCACAGCTATTCGCCCATCGCCGGCAGCCCGCTCGATATGGTGGATACTCTAAGGGAATCGATGATTTGCGGATGTTGCCGGTATTCGCGTATCTCGTAAACAGCGTCGGGGCCCGTCATTATTATTGCCGCCGCGGCGGAACCATTTTCATAATCGACAATATAGTCGACTGCGTTCATCCGCCGGTTTCTGAGATTTACATCGACTTTCCCGAGGTCGATGAACTTCCCAGCGGACGGATCGTCGTCGTCGAAAGTCAGCGAATACGCGCCATTATCAGAGGCGAGATAGCAGCTAATATGTGATTCGCCCCAGTAAATAGCCGATAAATCATGAATATGATCTGGCGGGAGCTTCACATCCAGTCCTATCTCCCTGATATCTTTATCCCAGGCGTCGCTGGTATAGTATAGCCGGGTCTGGCCGTCGGGACCCGTGACCGCCGCGACCTGTTGCGTCATTCCTAATTCGATATTGTCGATGGCCGTCACGTTATCGCCTTTGAAAGCGGATCTCTTCCACGGGCTATCGTAATCCGCGTCGTGCTCAAATATCCCATCGAATGTTCCAGCCGTAAGCTCCCCGGAAGCCAAACTTTCGATATCGTTGACCGTAACGCAATACATCGGATAAGCGACAGATTCACCGCCGAGACGATACCAGCTTCGACCCCGATCGGTGGTGTAATAAGCGGTGGCCGACGAACCATCGCTTTCAGTACCCACAAATATCGTATGCCCCGGTGTTTGCCAGTTCAATATCTCTATAGTCGCGAAATGACGGTTGAAATTCGATGGGAAGGACCTGTGGTCCCAATTTACTCCCCCGTCCGAAGTACGGTAAATATCGTCATCCACTACCGAGCAGAAGGCGTAATGTCCGCTCCCAGCGTTCTTGTAGGAGATAATCTTATTATAGGCTAATGGCGGAGAGTTTGAGAGCATCCATCTTTGATTTGATTCCCGCCAATAAAACGGTTTTGTTTCGTCTCCATCGCTTCCAATTAAGTATCTATGCCATTCCTGGCCCAAACCGCTCATGCCGTAAGCCAAGTCTATTCCATTGGCCCAGTACGGCCCGTCGAGGCTGGTCCATTGATGCTCTGACGCCTGTACTTGAGTAATTGCCGACAGTCCCAAAAGGGCGATGATCGCCGCTATAATTACTACGGATCCGTAGGGCATGACAGAGCTCATCTGCCGTGTCATCGTTTCCTCCTTGATTTTCGGTAGAATTTCATCTAATTAGCATTAGAGTTTTGGAGTTTTTACCCTGGGGCGTGTCCGCCACGGCAAAATAAGGACCTGAACCAACCGTTTTGCCGGAGGCGTCGGTCGCGTCCCAGGTAAATTTATGCGTGCCCTCTTCCAGTATCCCTCCTTTGAATAATGTTCTTACTAACCGACCGTTTAAGTCATATATATCTATCTTTGCGTCACCTCCTTTCTGAATATTAAGTAAAATACTCACGCTCGAATTGAAGGGATTTGGATACGAATCCAGCGAAACTTCCTCGGGTAAGACAATATTAGAGTCCTCTTCGACTTCGACTTCGGTTTCCAGCCGCATGAAATATATCCCGCCGCAAATTTCGGTATCGGGATCGCACCTGTCGTCGGCCCAAATTGCGCATATCTTTCCGTTTGATATGGCTAATCCCGGATTGCGAGATTCCTCGGTACTGTTGTCAAGGCGGTATTCTGGGCTCCAGGACTGCCCCCCATCGGGGCTTTGGGAATAATAAATACTCATCCCGCCGTTTTCAGGACGCTCATCCTGCCATGCGACACAGACAGTATCGCCGGACCATACTAAGTCCGATAGAGTGGATCTATGGTTTTCTGTTATCTGTAATTCCGAGGTCCAAACCGCCCCTTGATCGGAGCTTTGTCTTATAAGAATATCCCCAGTAAACCAATAAGGGGAGTACTTAAAATCCATCCATGTTAATCCAATATAGCCCAATTCGTTTACGGTAATCGATGGATTGTAAGAGTCAAATTCATCAATTTCGCTTAAGGAAATGCTTTCGGACCAACTTATGCCTCTGTCAGTACTTATTAGATAGTACGTTTCCCAGGGACCTTCAGAACCGAAACGTCCTGCCCATGATAAATACACCAAATTATCGAATGGCACTTCATCTGTAAATCCAGATTGAGCAGAGGAAAATATCACCTCCGGTTGCGTCCAATATTGGCCGAAATTTGTGCTTCTAATACCATAAAAGATGGCCTCATTATCAGGATACCCGTATACAACTATATTTATAATCGAATCAGTCCCCGTTGCTGTCAAATAGAAAGGGAATGACCAGTTTTGACTTATCGCATATTCGGCAGGGCTCCAAGAAATACCGCAATCTCGCGAAATACTGTATCCAATATTAAACCCGAAAGGCCAATTTAGATAATAAGCTTGCCATAATACTATTAAATTATTGCCATCGCGAATTATCCTGGGATACAGTGTCTCGGATGTATTTAAAGTATCGGAAAGTACCTTTGACTCACTCCATGTCTCTCCTGCGTTTTCGCTTTTTAAATACCCTAACCTAACCGGGCCGTTCAAATTAGTATAAACAACATGCAAAGTATCTTCATGAGCGAGGATTTGGGGGTATAGCATAGCCCCCGGTTCCGAGATCCTCACCGGCTCAGTCCATTGGGCGCGGGCGGGGGTAAGAGCGGTTACAAATATTAATAATATTTTCATCAAACTCTTCATAGCTTCGCTCAAAAATACTACCTTATTAGAGTTAACCTCTGTGTGATTTTACCCTGGGGCGTGCTCGCTACGGCAAAGTAGGAGCCTGAACTTACATCTTTGCCGAGGGCGTCGGTCGCGTCCCAGGTAAATTTGTGCGTTCCCTCTTCCAGTATCCCTCCTTTGAATAGAGTCTTCACCAGTCTGCCGTTGAGATCGTATATGGCTATTTGGGCATCACCTCCTTCCTCTAAATTAAGTGAAATCATGACTCTTGAATTGAACGGGTTAGGATAAGCCTGCAAAACCATATACGTCGATACGACCGGACCTTCATCAATAACGCCCGTTTCGTCCTCATATCGTGAGAAATTAAGGCCAAAACCCGATTCTTCGCTCCCCTCCCCCCATACGATATAGACCCTGCCATTCGAGGCGGCCAAGGCCGGATTCCAGGAGTCATCATCAGTGCCGTCAATCCAGTATGGTTCGCTCCAACTCCCGCCATTATTCAAACTCTTTATATAGAAAATCCCTCTTCGGAAAATGCTTTGTCTCCAATCCTCCCAAGCTATGTGAATGGTATCAGATTTCAGTATGACGTCGGAACAATATGCATAATGATTGTAGGTGAGTTGATCTTCGGCAGACCAGTACGAACCGGAGTCGGCGCTTTGCCTTAAGAAAATATCGCCTGTTGCCCCTGGTGGGGCATACTTGAAATCCATCCAGGTGGCCCCGACTTTACCGGAATCATCGGCGGCAATAGCAGGCAATTGGGAGTGGTATTGATCAGAATCACTCAATGCAATGCTCGGTGACCAGTTAATCCCAGAATCGGTGCTTCTCATGTAATAAATTTCTACTTGGCTATCCGGAGAGACTAATCCAGTCCAAACATAGTGAATAATATCCGCCAATTGAAATTGATCGCATATCCCTCCTTCCGCCGCCCTGAACAGCTCCACCGGCTGCGACCAGTTCTGGCCAAAGTTAGTGCTACGGACCCTGTAGAAAAATAGATCATAGCCGATAGAGCGGGATAGAATGATGTTCACTACCTGCCCGCTACCCGAGGCGCTGAAATAGAGGATATGCTCCCAACTGGGGTCAAGGACATAATGGGGCCCCGACCAGGAAAGGCCGTTGTCATTCGAGATATTATACCCGATGTTTCGGGGTCTGCTGCCACCGTAATAATAGTTGTTTCTCCATAATACCATCAACCTCGCCCCGTTTTCTATAATCCTCACGAATACGGTTTCCGAAGAATCGTCCGATAAAACGACCTGCTCGCTCCAGGTGTCGCCGCCATCCGTGCTTCGCACGTAGCCGATCTTCCATTCCTGGTCGTTATTGGAGTATACCACATGCAGGGTATCGCCCTGAGCGAGGATTTGCGGGTAAAGAATGCCTCCGGGGGCGCCTATCCTCACCGGCTCGCTCCACTGGGCGCGGGCGGGGGCGGCCCCCCATTCGAAGGGGTAAACCAGCAAGAGGGCCAAGATCGTCTGTAAGATCAATTTATGCATTTCTAAAATCCTAGCCAGTTACCAAACAGACCCTGGTAGCCGGATAACAATTTTAATATAGCAGAAATCGATTATTTGCAAATAGGGAATTTTCAAGTGAGCAAATAGATTATTTTTCGGCCGGCCCCATCTCCCCATACCGCCCTAGCGCCGTTTCCAGGATCTCCGCCACCTCCTGTCGCGCCGAGGCCGGCTCGAGGATCTCCGCCTGCGATCCGAATCCCAGCGCCCAACGAATGAACTCGAATCGTCCGGCGACAACCGCCTTGG
>CAZDAH010000046.1:984-4010 GCA_964503405.1 uncultured Ignavibacteria bacterium | reverse complement strand
GCCTTGTAGATGACCGAGCCGTCGTCGGCGTCTTCTATCTCCTCGTATTGCTGGTGCCGCGACGTCTTGACGATCACCGCCGCCTCGCCGGTGAAACGCACCTTGAATTTAGTCAACTTCCCCCGATACACCCCCCAACTGGCGTTGAAATATCTCTCGATCGAGAAATCGTCGGGGATCTCGAACTTCTCCCGCGACAGAGACACATCGTGAATCCGCCCCAGCCGGAATGTCCGAATATCCTGGCGCAGATAACAGTATCCGACCAGGTACCAGGCATGCTTGCGAAAGGCCATGGCATAGGGGGAAATCTTCCGCTCCGTTTTTTCCCCCTTCAACGATTCGTAGCTTATTACGATGTTCTTTTTCCCTCTGACCGCCTTCTCTATCAAGGAAGTATGCTTGTGATTCTCGATCCGCTCGGTGGAAACCACCCCGATATCGATACTCGAAATATCAGAGATCTCCTTTCCGGCTGCTTTCAGCTTCTCGGCGATTCGACTGGCTGTATCGCGAAATGGCTTTCCCTTATCGAACATCGGCGACGACAGCAGGCTCAGCAGAAATCCGGTCTCATCGGGGGAGAGATTGGATGGCGGCAGAAACTCGTTGTGCAGCAGCTTGTATCCGCCGTCGAAATAAATGGGGATATTGGCCGCCGAAATGGAGATGATATCCCGGTAAATCGTCCGCTCGGTGACCTCGCATTTTCTGGCCAGGTCCGCCGCCCGCAAGCGGCGGTGGGTGCGCAGAAGCGAGAGGATATATAACAGCCGCTCCGTCTTTCTCATCGAGATTGAATATAATCTCCCCGCGAAATCGGGTCAATCTCAAAGGAAACTATAGAGATTATCACTAATTGTATGGGAGCCTCCCCATACTATAATAGAAGTCTTTGAACACGACTTCGAGGTTTTCTTCAAACAGCCGCCATAACCCGCAATTATACAAGAAGATACGAATAGTTCCAAAATGCTACGTCCTGCCCCTCCGTTGGCATATCGGTTGCAAAACAACTCAGTGAAAAATAATCGAAAATGCCAATACAGGGGGGGGTTATGATTCGGAAATCAAAACGGCATTCAAATTTCGGCCTGATAGTTCTGGCTTTTCTGGCCTTGACCGTGATCGCCTCTTTCGGATGCTCGATAAAAAAACCACAATCGCCTTCGTGGATTACGACCTGGGATGTACCCATCTCCAACAAGACCTACGGAATAACCGACCTATTGGAGAAACTTGACGATTCCCTGTTCGTGACCGACAGCTTGGGCAACCCGGCTTTCTCCATATCCCAGGGAATCGACACCTTCAGCGTCGGAAACAGCCTGTCCTATCAGGATATTTCCTTAAGTCATCAGGATTCGGTGGGTCTGTTCGCCATAGCGCCGCCCAGCGACCAGAGCGCCAGCATCAATGTAAACGACGTCCTGACCGTCAACCTGGGTGTTGTCCCGCCCATGTCCTTCAGCTACTCGCAGCCGCTGCCGACGCTGGATCGGCTCAGCTGGATCGACGTTCAATCGGGCATAATGAATCTGCAATTTTACAACGGTTTGGAAGTCGACCTCGATACCTTGATCGTCACCGTGGTCGACCTGGCCGATCTGCACGTGATCGGAGTCGCCACCTACGCCAACGGAGTGTCCTACCTGGAAACCGAGACGCAGTCCATGGACATCTCCGGCCAGACTATCTCCAACAACATGAGAATGGATTTATCCGGTCATACTAGCGGCGGAGTACTGCTCTACGCCGGTTCGCAGAATCTCGACGCCCTGGCCTCATTTCCCGTAGACATCACCGCCAGTGCGGCTCAATCGGAAACCCGGGAGATCTCTGTAATTCAGACCGTAGGGACGGCTCTTACTGATTCCACCGACGTGCAGTCAGCCACTATCGCCTCCGGCACTCTGCAGATCGATCTGGTCAATTACACTCAGGTTCCGTTTTCGGTGTTCATCACCTCCCTGAATTTCAGGGACACAAACGGCATGGAGATCCAGATCAACAGGCAGGTAAATCCGGGCGTGCCCGAGCAGGTCATCGTCGATCTCTCAGGATACGGTTTCACGCCTGACGACAGCGGGGCGGCACAGTACGTTAATATTGACTTCAGCGCCTACGCGCCGCCGTCGGCTCCCTCTCAATACGTGGTCAGCGCCGCTGACAGCGTCAGGGCCGATTTAAGCGTCTCCAATATATCCTTCGATTCCATCACCGGCCGGATCAAACCGGCGACAGTCGCTATCAGCCCGGTGCAGAAAGATCTGAATATCCCCGAGGGAATCGATCAGGCCAGGCTGACCCAGGCGCGGCTGAATCTCAATCTCTACAACAACAGCATGGTGCCGGCCGACGTTAACCTCGACATCTCCGGCGGGGGAAATTCGATCATCGTCAACGACCGTATCCAGGGCAAAAGCTCGCCCTCGGCGCCGCCGCAACTGACTACCATTACAATAGGCTCGCAGCAGCTTTACGATTTCCTCAATCCTCCTCCGGCTCAGATTACCATATCCGGCGACGCCGTGATCAATCCCGACTATGGGATCTTCACAGTCGCCGCCAACGATGATTTCTACGGCGATTTCGAGCTTTATTCTCCCTTCGCTCTGGCCATCGCCGATACCATATCCTTCGACCTCGATATTAACGATACGGCGATCGATCCCGAATCCAGGCCAAACAACTTCGCGGAGACTTTCTTGTACGGGGCCATCGACGTGGAATTCGACAGCCACCTGCCGCTGGGAATCTCCATGACTCTGTTCATCGGCATAATCGGCGATTCCACTTTATACGTCGATCCCTCGACTCTCGTGCTGGGGCCGTATACGCTCGAATCGGGCATCACCGACAGCAACGGGCACGTCGTTCAGTCGATCATTTCCAATATCGCCGATTCCCTGGACAGCTCCGAGCTCGCGATATTCGATAACGATACGCTCTATTTCGGCCAGATGATCAACCTCTTGCCGACCGACTCCGCCGGGGTGCAGGTGCTTGGCGGCGATTACATCAAC
>CAZDAH010000046.1:0-974 GCA_964503405.1 uncultured Ignavibacteria bacterium | reverse complement strand
ATCAACATAGAATCGAATGCCAGGCTTCAGATTCAGGCCGGCGATAACCTTTGGGATAACCAATAGGAGGGGTAATGAAAGGCATGAAAATAATAATCGCGCCCTTGGTCATGGTATTCGCCATGGCCGCAATTGCCTTCGGGTGGGGCGAGTCAAGTCCCACCGCCATAGGAATGGGCGGAGCTTACACCGCACTGGCCCGGCATCACGAGGCTCCCTACTGGAATCCGGCCAATATGGGATTATCCGATACGAAGGGATTCTCAATCAGCATCATTAACGCCGGATTCGGTTTGAGAAACAATAGTTTCTCGCTGGCCGATTATAATAAATATACCGGCAAATTCCTGACCGACGGCGACAAAGATGACATCATCAGCTCGATTCCCTCGGAGGGACTGGCCCTCGATGTTTTGGCCGAAGCCTCGGCCCTGAATTTCTCCGTGGGCAGATTCGCCGTCACCTATAAGGCCTATGGAGCGTCAAAGGTGAGCCTGGATAGAGATCCTATAGAGTTGTTTCTCTACGGCAACGCCGTCATGCGCGAGGTTTCTTTATCGAGCACTCGCGGCGAGGGGTACGGTATCGCCGACGCCGCAGTGTCATACGGCCGCCCCGTCATCGCTTTCGAAAAAGGGGAGATGGCCGTGGGCGCAAGCCTGCATTACCTCAGGGGAATAGCCTATCAGAAGATTATCGAATCGCAGGGCGGGATTGTCACTACCGATACCGGCTTTGTCGGCAGCGGCAATATGACCTTGCGCAGCGCCCTGGGAGGCTCCGGTTTCGCCGTCGACATGGGGCTGGCGGTACGATTCGAGGAGAACTGGTTTTTCTCCGCCGTCTGGCAAAATACATACAGCAAATTAATCTGGAATAAAGATCCGGAGATAACCGAGTTCGCCTTCGATATGCAGCCCATCACCGTAGAATCGGCCTCCGACAGCGCGGCCAGCGACTCGCTGGTGACCTCC
>CAZDAH010000045.1:15690-22826 GCA_964503405.1 uncultured Ignavibacteria bacterium | reverse complement strand
CGGACCCAAAGCCCAATCGATCAAAAGCGCTTACGGCTACGCCTATTGCGATATGGACAACCTGCATATCGGTTTCTACAATTCCAACGGGCTGCAATATTCTCATCCCATTCAGAAGACTCGCGGTTTCCTGTTCAAATCCGGGCAGGCCGATTACGCCGAAAAACGAGTGGTTGAGGAATTGACCAGCAGTATCGAGGTCTTCTATACCTATTTCCCGGAAATCACGATCGAGGGGCTTGTATTGATGTGCTCGCCTTCCGAATTCGATTCGTTGTCCGCCGCCATCGCCGCCCGCATAGACATGAAAATATTCCCCTTCGCGCCGCTCAGCCGGGCCGGATTCCGCGACTCGGAAGTCCTGCGGACAATCGACGTCGGCGTTTATCCTCTTTTCGGCGCGATCGGGGCGGAGCAGAACGATTTCGCCTTCGTTCCCGATTCGGTCCGGGTCGGCAGAAAACTCAAGACGCTGAAGAAAACGCGTCGCTATATCATTGCCGCGGGAATCGTTCTGGCCGTACAGCTGGCCGCCTTCTGGGGATACGAATTGGACAGGATGAGGACAAAACTCGAGGTATTCGAGTTGGAGAAAATATCGTTCCAGGAATCCGAGACCTATCGAAGAATAACCGAATATAAATCCGGCGCCGAATTCCTGGTATCGCTGCGCCGGAATTTCGAGGCCAATGTCGAGGATTACTCCGCGATTCTAAAGATACTGAGCGGCGCTACCCCCGAGGGGATCTACCTCGAAAGCCTGAGCGCCGACGGCGCCGAAAGCGCGGTCAGGGTTCACCTAATAGGCTATTACGACGGAGACTTGTCGAGGGCGGATATCGCCCTGTTGAATTTCATGGAAGAGCTAAACGCCCACGCATTTGAAAAACTCAAACTACAAAGGCTGGGGACAAGGATCTCCGGAGACAGGAAAATAGAGAGTTTCGTTCTGGACGGGAAGTGGCAAGGTCATGAATAAGTTCAAAACTCATCTTTTGATATTATGGCCGGGCGTGCTGGTGATCTCATTTCTCATCGCCGGTTATCTCGTCTATTCCGACGCCCTGGAAAAGACCCGCGGAAAGATAGAATCAACCCTGGCCACCCTGTCCGCCATGAACGAAGACCTGGCCAACAGTCAGGATATGGTAGACCGCTATGAAACCGCTCGCAGAGACCTCGAGCCTTACCTGAGCGTTCTTTTCCCGTCTTCGGAGCCCCAGGCGCTGATCGACGATCTCAAGAGGCTGGCTCGAGAGCACGATGTCCGTCTATCCGATTTTACCCTGGACGTTCCCAAATTCATAGAGATCCGGGGAAGGAACGAGACCATTTCCATCGTGCCCTTCGAAATCTCGTTTAGAGGCGGCTTTTTCGATCTTGGGAAGTTCCTGGAGCGACTGGAAAAAACACCTTATTTGCATACCATTTCCAGTTCCGGAATGTCCGCACAGGACGATACCGGCGGGAATCTTACCCTCTCTCTAAGGGGCGCTTTCAGGTTTTTCAGCAAAGAAGCGGTCGAGGAGATAATCGCCGATGGAGCTTAGGCAGAAGATTATCTACGTCGTTTTCGCCTTAACCGTCGTCTACGGTATCTATTATCATTTCCTGAGCGGAGAAGGGATAATGAAAGACCAGCCGGCCAGTCGACCGGCCGAGGTCCCCGAGGCCGCGTTGACATCGGAGCCTCTTCCGGCCGTATCGTTACAACAGGTGGATCGGGCAGGAAGCAATGTCCCGGCCCGCGAATTGAGATGGGACAAGGACCCGTTCAGGAATAACAAGACTCGGAAGAGCGTCAAAATGATCTCGGTTCCCGAATCGAAGATTCGGGCGAAGCCGCCGAAACTGAGCGCCATATCCGACTCGAACGGCAATAAGATGGCCATTGTCAATGGCAATATCATGCAAATAGGGGATAAAATAGGAGTATGGCGCCTGGTCGAGTTGACCGCGAGCGCGGCGCTGTTCGATGGGCCCGACGGGCCCGTATGGATTCAGCTGGGAGGATAATCATGATTCGGCGATACTGTTTCTCGATATTGGCGCTGGCCGGGTTTTGCCTGGAATCGCCGGCCAAAGACCTATTCACTATCACTTCCGTGAAAAGCGCCGCCAGGCAGGATTCAGTGATACTTACTATAACCGGAACCGGCGATCCGGTGTTCGACGCCTACGATCTTGGCAGCCCCGAGAGAATCGTCATCAATATCCAAAACGGCGCGCTTCCGGAACGGCCCGTGGAGATGACCTACGCCGATCCGGTCAGGAGAATAGTCCTGCACCGCGATTTCGAAAAAAGATACATGGTAAAATTAATCTGCGAATTGAGCGGCGAGACCTCATACAATATCGCAAAAGACGACGCGGGCATCAGGCTTGCCCTGAAGATTCTTTCGGGATCCAATACCGATATCGATCCTGCTTTGAGAAAACCACCCTGGCTGAAGAATAAGGTAAATGTCGAATTGGAGAATACCCCTCTCGGTCCGGCCCTGTCTATGCTCGCCCGTCAGAACGGTTTTGACGTGGTCATGGGAGAATTCGGCGGGGAGATGGTAACCGCGCGCCTCTCCGACGTTTCCGTCGGCGACGCTCTGAGCGCTATATTGGGCGTTTCCGGTTTCTCTTATTTTATCGTCGGGGATATCGTCGTGGTCAAACCGGCCGCCGACGAGGCTCCCGGGGAGCTGGTCACCAGGCTCTTCAAGCTGCGATACATAGACTCCCGGCAGATTGAGCAGCAGATCAAGAATATGCTCTCCATGAGAGGAAAAGTGCAGATAGTCGCTGGCGGTCATGGCCCCGGGGACGACACGGCGGCGAATTTCCCCTCCAATATGATCGCCGTGACCGACATCGCCGGAGTCATGCCGTCGGTCGAGGAATTCATTTCCATCGTCGATGCCAGGCCGACCCAGATCGCCATTGGCGTAAAACTGATCGAAACCAACCTCGACAACCAGGATTCATTCGGGTTTGACTGGAGCACCGACATCACCGCGAAAATCACTGGCGCCCAAGAGGAGAATCAGTCCGAAGGGCAGACAAATCAGGGACTGAGCGCTTATTCGACCCTGCCTCTCAAATCCGGCTCCTTCACCTATGGCACGCTGAATTTTTCGGAGGTGGCCGTGCTGCTGGAATACCTCCATTCCAACGGGGAATCGAGGCTTTTGTCCAGCCCGTCGGTAACTACCACCGACGGCAAGCCGGCCGTTATCAACGTCGTGACCACCATACCGATTCAGACCATCAACCGCTTCACCGAGGGCGCCGCTATTCAGGATATTGTGACCTTCCAGTATAAGGACGTGGGGATCTCGCTTAACGTCACCCCTATTATCAACGAGAGCGGGCTTATAACGTTAAGATGCAAACCTGTCGTGGAAGAGATAACCGGCTGGGTCGGTCCCGCCGACAATCAGCAGCCTATTACATCGAAGCGGTCGGTCAATACCGACGTCATCGTGAGAAACGGGGAAACCCTTGTCATCGGAGGCCTGATGAAAGAAAGCGTAATAGAGAACACCACCGGCGTCTGGCTTCTCTCCGATATACCCATACTCGGCGAGTTGTTCAAACATCGTTCCAGGCAGAACAGCAAAACCGATCTGATGATATTGATTACGCCGACCGTGCTTCCCTGATGCACGGGACCTCCCTCAAATCAGATCGTCGTCGAGGAATTTTCTTGCGACCGGGCGGTCGTTTAATAGATGTTTCTCCACAATTTCGCGCACGTCTTCGGGCTTAAGCCCGCAGTACCAAATATTATCCGGATAGACGACCGCGTTTGGGCCGTGATCGCATTTGCCGAAGCATTTGACTTTGGTCAGCTTGGTCTCGTTGACAATCCCGGCCTCGGCGCGCAGCCTTTTGAATTCCTCGAAGACTTTCTCAGCGCCGCGTGCCTCGCAGGAATTCTTCCCGGTGGCCGGGTCCCTGAAGTTTCTGCAGACGAAAATGTGTCGCGTCGGTTTTGGCATTCTCCCTCCAATCTGTGTCTATTGCCTGAAATACTAATAAACCAGAGATTTCAGCTGCCGGTTTCCGCGCGAATTTTCCGAAAGAATCAGGTTGCGATCGGACTCGAATCCCCTAATATTGCCCACTTATGAAACGTCTTTTCATTTGTCCTGGTAAGAGGCAGGGCCAGGTGCCGATCAGGTTAATAAGGATGAAAACGGCGAAAAATCGAATGTTCTTGAATGCAGATCGGGAACTTTTCAGGCTCATATTGAGATGATGGGAACATGAAACCTTTCGGGATCAAAGACTGCGCGCTGGCGATAAGAATGGCCGACGTGCGGCAGGCCTTGAATCTGAGGGAGCTGTATGACCGGATTTCCGTCTGCTCGGTCGATTCTCTATATCATCACTTTTGCGAGACGACCCTGAGACCGTCATTTGATGATCCCGAATTCAGAAACGATTTCGCCGTCTGGTCGCATTATGCCCTGAAAGACGATATCCTGGCCGAACAACTCGGAGTGTTGAATCCCTACGATTATAAGGAGCTTGAGGATCTTCGCCGCGTGGTACTCGACGTCATCGACGACCGCCTTTCCAGCCTGACATATTTCCCCTGGGCCAAACAGGGACAAGCGTTCGAGTTTCTGCAAGCTCATACCGTGGTCTTCGATACGGGAAAGATAATCGAGAATCCCGAGGATCTGCCGACGGCCATTGGGCAAATGACCACAAGCAGTCTCTACTACCATTATCTCGAGGCCCGCAGACGAGTGGAGGACAAGCGCGACGATTTTACCGCCTGGCTCCTCGACTGGAATAGCAGGGGGGAACATCTCATCAAAGCGTTGTCGGAAGTCGATTTTTATTTTCTCAATTTGAAAGAGCTTCAATCGGAGCTCCTGAGGCTCTCGAGCGCTATTATCAGGAAAGCGATGGCGCGATGACCCGGATGCTGGACAATTATCTTGATATAGTGGGCGGGGCCGTTATTGATCAGCTTCATCAACTGTCCTACGGATTGCAGGGGATGAGCCTGGTTCATGTTAATTCCACCAAAGTTGGCGGCGGCGTGGCCGAGATCCTCTCATGGATGATTCCCCTCCTGCGAGAACTCGGTATTGACGCGTCCTGGGAGGTGGTCCATGGTAACGGCGAGTATTTCAATACCACCAAGATGTTCCACAACGGCCTGCAGGGGAATCCTGTTAACCTCTCGCGTTATGCTCTGCGTTCGTATGAGGAAACGAACGAAATCAACGCCGCGCGACTCAGGCCGATACTGGAACATGCGGACGCGGTAATAATTCACGATCCTCAGCCCGCCCTGCTTCTCGGGCTTTGCCCCGGAAGAAGAGGAAAATGGATATGGCGATGTCATATCGACGCCAGCCACCCGTTCAGGCCCGTCTGGAAATACCTGAGAGAAATAGTAAACCATTATGACGCCAGCATATTCTCCATGCCGACTTTCGCCAGATACCTGGACCACCCTCAGTTCATTATCCCTCCCAGTATCGATCCGTTGAGCGAGAAAAACCTCGAATTGAGCGGCGATGAAATCGCCAGGGCCTACCGTAAATTCGGGATCGACAAAAACCGTCCCCTGCTGGTCCAGATTTCGCGATTCGACAGATTCAAAGATCCCGTCGGTGTAATCAATGCTTATAATATCGTTAAGAAATTCGCCCCGGCCCAGCTCGTGCTAGCCGGAGGCGGCGCCACCGATGATCCCGAGGGGGCGGCCGTCCTCGAAGAGGTAAAAGAGGCGGCCAACGACGATCCTGATATTCATATTCTGATGCTTCCGGGCGACGCCCATCGCGATATCAACGCCCTGCAGAGAATCGCCGATATAATAATTCAAAAATCGACCAAAGAGGGATTCGGACTTACCGTCACCGAAGGGCTCTGGAAAGGCAAACCCGTGATCGGGGGAAACACGGGAGGAATCGTTCTGCAGGTGATAAACCACAGAACCGGATTTCTGGTCAATACCCCCGAGGGCGCGGCTCATCGCATAAGGTATCTTCTGCACAGACGGGACAGAATAAAGGCCATGGGTCAGACGGGAAGAGAGTATGTCAGAGAAAACTTCCTGCTCACTCGCCAGCTGCGCGAGTATCTTACTCTCCTGCTTGGACTTAAAAAAGGGTTCACAAACAGGTTGATCGCCGCCTGATTAATGAGTATATTTGAACGGTGCTCTGGCAACATCCATCCTATCGCGTTTTCGATACGCTCCGAAAAGCACCATCCTCGATCCTGATGCTCGATTACGACGGCACCCTTGCTCCATTCACGCCGAACAGAAATAAGGCGCTGATCTATCCCGGTTTACAAAACCCTCTGGAGAGAATAATGGACCTGGATAACTCAACAGTCGTCATCGTAAGCGGCCTAAAAATATCGGATCTGATGCCGCTTCTCGGCTTCCGCCATTTGCCTGAAATCTGGGGATGTCACGGCTGGGAACGACGTAAACCCGACGGCAGTTATTTTGTTTGGCCGGCTGGTCAAAAACATCTGAAGGGATTAACCCGCGTCAATTCGATGCTAAAAGAGCGAAATCTCGATAAATACTGCGAAGAGAAACCGCGCAGTCTGGCCCTGCACTGGCGAAGAGTATCTCAGTCGGAGAAGATTGCTCTCGGTGATTTCGCGAAGGAATCGCTGAAAAAGACCGCTCAAGAATATGATCTAGAACTTAAAACATTCGACGGAGGTGTCGAACTGCGCATTCCGGGCCGTAACAAAGGATGCGCGGTCGAGACGATGATCGAAGAGGCGCCTGCCGGCGCATTCCTCGCCTACCTCGGCGACGACTTAACCGACGAGGACGCCTTCAGGGCGATCAAAGGACGCGGTGTGGGAATTCTGGTGGGAGAAGGCGAAAGAGATTCGGAGGCCGATTATCTTATTCGGACTCCGCAGGAGTTTTTCGAGTTTCTTTCGAACTGGGACATTTCCGCGAAAGGAGGTGCCATATCGGACGGCTGATCATTGTATCCAACAGGATACCCGAGTTGACGGGCGCGAGCGACGATAGGCAGGGGCATAAAGCCAAATATACGAAAGGCTCTGTGGGAGGGCTTGTGACCGCCATCTATCCGGCCCTGCAGGAGCGCGGTGGGATATGGTTCGGCTGGAGCGGCAAGACC
>CAZDAH010000045.1:14984-15680 GCA_964503405.1 uncultured Ignavibacteria bacterium | reverse complement strand
CACGGTGAGGATGCGCGATGACGAGTACCTGGCTTATAGACGAGTAAACAGGAGATTCGCCGAGATCATGAAGCCGCATTTAAGGGACGATGACATGGTTTGGATACAGGACTATCATCTGATTCCCCTTGGCGCCAATCTTCGTCAATTGGGTTGGAATGGTCCCCTGGGCTTTTTTCTGCATACCCCATTTCCGCCTCCCGAGATATTCTGGATTCTTCCCTGGGCCAGGCCACTGCTCGACGATTTCATGCGCTACGATCTGGTCGGTTTCCACACGGAAAAATTCAGGGAGAATTTCGAATCGAGCATGTTCATAGATTTCGACGGCGCTCGTGAGAATCACTGCCTGAGCCGGGGCGGCGAGCGGCTTCATACGGGCGTCTATCCTATAGGTATAAATCCGGCGTCCTTCAGGAATTGGGCCGGATCGCCCGGAGCGTTGAAACAAAAGAACAGTATCGCCAGGAATATCGGAAAAAGGGCCATGATTCTCGGAGTCGATCGACTCGATTATACCAAAGGAATCGAAGAGAGGCTGAGAACTTTCGAGAAATTCCTCGAGAAATTCCCGGGCTGGATTAGAAAGGTCAGCTTAATCCAAATCTCGTCGCCGTCACGGACGAGGATTGCCGAATATATGAATCAAAAACGTCAGGTGGAGATGATTGTGGGGGAGATCAATGGACGATTCGC
>CAZDAH010000045.1:12794-14974 GCA_964503405.1 uncultured Ignavibacteria bacterium | reverse complement strand
CGCGACGGCATGAACCTGGTGGCCAAAGAGTATGTCGCGTCGCAAGGCGATACGCCCGGCGTTCTGGTGCTGTCGCGCTTCTGCGGCGCCGCCGAATATCTCAGAGGAGCCATCATTATAAATCCTTATGACTTGGACGGTACGGCACGGGCGCTTAAAGTAGCCCTTGAAATGCCGCCGAGCGAAAAAAAGAGACGATGGGCCTCTCTTATGGAGACCGTGGAAAAACATTCGGCCAAAAGATGGCGGGATAGTTTCCTCGACGATTTGATATCGCGCCGGTCGAGTTCCCCTGACGGAGCGGCCATGGGTATCGGCGAACGATTGCTGGACGGAGTGATATTGCCGGCTGCCGAGACGAAACCGGACGATTCGGCCTACCGCAAGAAACGCCCTGAAAGCTGATCGAATAGTTCGGAATAAATAAGGGTGGGAGATGGGATTCGAACCCACGGCCCCCAGGGCCACAACCTGGTGCTCTAACCAACTGAGCTACCCCCCCCACGTATTCTACATTATCAATATTATCGGACTGGGCGGCAATGTCAACAATATTGTATTTAGGCGAATCGGGGCGGGTCGATCTCCCTGCCAGTATGGGAGATCGGCCCCTACGGAATAGGTGGTTTTCGAATTTATTGAATGACATTCGTAGGGGCGGATCTAAGATCCGCCGGAAGCCCTCTAAATAAATCCTTGACATCAACAGCCACAATCGTATTATTATAGCAATCCTGTTCCGTTAAAAACGGGACGGGAGATTCCCTCCCCCCGGGAAGATGTGACAAGGATGGCAATGTGATATTTGGCAAGAAGAAGATATATAGTTCAGAAAAACCATACAATACCAATTACAGTGGACCTAAATGGGGCTATAGAATACTGGTAATTTTCGGACTTTACGCAGTAATAAATCTCGTATCCCAATTTACGCTAAAATCACATTATTCAGCCTATCTGATAACTTTGGTTACAGGTCTATTCTTGGTGCTTTTTGTTTTATTGGTATTGATTAGGTTAACCAAGAATATGTTCAAAGCAAGGCATAGACAATATGGTTTTTTCTTGATTTTATTCTTATATTTTTCGCTTTATGGTATGACCACATTTAACAAATGGCAAAAGCAGGCGGAAATTAATTTGCAATCTGATTATTATCAAGAAATGATGGATTCTAAAGTAAACCAATATTTTAATGAAAATCCGACAATCGATACCCTTGAATATGCAGTGGCTGAATCGATCGGCCTGTCCTTAATTGATAACTCACCCGAGCTTTATTCCCAGGCAATGATGCTATGGGAATATAAAATAATGTGGCAATCAGGAGTATGGGGTTTGATTGTATTCTTCGCCTGCTATGTCGTATACAGGATTAAGTTTCAGATTGATATTTTTCGATTACGGAGACATAAAGACATTGAAATAACGCCTCGCGATTTGAGCGGAACGTGAACCGGCGGGGGTAGGAAGGAGAACTTGTGAATCCGGGGACCGGAAAGCACAACAAATAAGGAGATTAGATGGAAGAGGCACAACTTGAAATTTCCACTATCATGGCTGCAATAAATATAATAAAGAACGCCGTAAAATCAGCAACCAAAAAGGCGATATCAAGGAGATCTCTTGATAGTCATCTAAAAAAAGCTGTTACGGAGATCCTGAAGATACACCCAGATATTGCAGCGGCAGAAGCGTCTCTAAGAGCCGCAGAGGCCATTTCTGGACCACCTTCTGTGCAAACACTACGGACAAGGGTTCTAATCGACCGTCTAAAATCATTTGAAAGAAGCGGCGCGGCAATACCTCGGAGTAAACATTTGAAATTGACTGCGAAAAGAAAAATGGCAACTAAAAAGGCCGTAATAAGGAAAACCGTTAAGAGAAAAAGGAAAAGATCATAACTCTCTTTGCGGCGAGGTTATTATATATGTAAAAAGGCCCTCCGGGGCGTAGCGGAATCTGAACCGATGGGGAAATAAAAACGGAGGCTGCCGGATCAGGCGACCCGACAGCATGAGATTATTTGAGCAGAACTCGTACTCTCGGAACTACGAAAGGCAGGAGTTGCCAAGTTAGCGCGCTGTCAGGAATCCCTTCCTGACAGCAACAGGGAACCGTCGGGAAGGGATTCCCGACGACGCGCGTCGGTTTCTTCACCCCCCCCCCGCCCGCCGCCG
>CAZDAH010000045.1:6561-12784 GCA_964503405.1 uncultured Ignavibacteria bacterium | reverse complement strand
CCCCTCCGCGTCCCTCTAGGCCTTTTGTGAAAAAAATAACAAAATCCGCAAATATTCATTGACAGGAACAACGCCCAAACCTACTTTGTTTCAATTAGAAAAGGAGACGGCAGGCTTTGCCGGCCGCGTTCTTTAAAAAGGGAAAAAGCCGACAACTTTGTCGGCGAAGGCGAGAAGAGAATGGCCATCAAGCCCGATAACTGGATACGAAAAATGGCGGTCGAACACAAAATGATCGAGCCATTCGAGGAAAACCGTGTCCGTCAGGGAATCGTCTCTTTCGGCCTGTCGTCCTACGGCTACGACGTCCGGGTATCCGATGAATTCCGGATCTTCGATTCCTCGAAAATCGATCGCGCCGATCCTAAGAACCTCGACCAGTTCAATTTCATCGATTTCAAAGGGAAAGTCTGCGAAATCCCCCCTAATTCCTTCGCGCTGGCCAGAACGGTCGAATACTTCCGCATACCTCGCAATGTCCTCACCATCTGCGTGGGTAAATCCACTTATGCGCGCTGCGGAATCCTGATTAACGTCACCCCATTCGAGCCGGAATGGGAGGGATTTCCGACGTTATCCATCGCCAATACGACTCCGCTGCCGGCCAGGATCTACGCCAACGAGGGGATCGCCCAAGTGCTTTTTTTCGAATCCGACGAACCGTGCGAGAAATCTTATGCCGATAAGAGGGGAAAATATCAAAGCCAGGGGAGCATCACCTTTCCCCGTATCGATAATTGAGTTTCGATCTGAATCGCGTCGTTTAAGTGGGACGATGACGAGTCGAAATTAGTAAATGAATCTTTCTCCGGGCGAATTTACCCGGATTCGATACAGTAGGAGGAGCAATTGAAGGAAATTCGTTTGCACGGAAGGGGCGGGCAGGGTGTGGTGACCGCGGCCGAGCTGATCGCCCAGGCCGCCTTCGCCGACGGGAAGTACGCCCAGGCATTCCCCGCCTTCGGGTCGGAGAGGATGGGCGCTCCGGTGCAGTCTTTCGTGCGCATTTCGGATAATGTCATCCGGACCAGGAATCAGATCCATAATCCCGATTACCTGATCATCCAGGACGCTACCCTGATCGGCACCATCGACGTCGCCGCCGGCCTCAAGCCGGGCGGCACCATTATTGTCGATACCGAAAAAGAAGCCGGCGAATTGGGACTGGATATCGACGGCCAGATCCTGACCATACCGGCGTCGAAAATCGCCGCTGAAATCATCGGCCGTCCCATTCAAAATACAACCCTGCTTGGATATTTCGCCGCGGTTACGGGCTTGATCACGTTAAGAGGAGTCACCGACGCCATCATGGATCGTTTTCCCGGAACGATAGGGAAAAAGAACGTCCAATCCGCGGAGAAGGCGTACAATCTGGTGAAGGAAGGGGCCAATGTCTAAGCCGATTCAGATTTCGCTTGCCCCTGGAACGTCCAAGGTCAACAAAACAGGCTCCTGGCGCACCATGCGGCCGATTTTCAAGCATGATACCTGCAACGACTGCCGTATTTGCGTGATCGTTTGCCCCGATGCCTGCGTCTCCGGCGCCGATTTCGTCTATGACGCCAACCTCGACTACTGCAAAGGCTGCGGCATCTGCGCCCATGAATGCCCGGTAAATGATATCGATATGGTCCCGGAGGTGAAATGATGAGAAAGCTCATTGAAGGATCGATGGCTGTGGCCGAGCTGGTCAAGCTCTGCCGTCCCAACGTGGTGTCCGCCTACCCCATCACTCCGCAAACTCATATCGTCGAGGACCTCTCGCAGTTTGTCGCCGATGGGGAACTTAAGGCCGAATTCTTGAATGTCGAATCGGAATTCGGAGCCGCGTCGGTGGTTCTCGGAGCATCCGCCACCGGAGCGAGAGCTTATTCCACGACAACCTCGCAGGGCCTGCTGCTCATGGGCGAGGTTCTGCATAATATCGCCGGACTGAGACTGCCGGTGGTCATCACCTGCGCCAACCGCGCCATTTCCGCTCCCATCAACATCTGGAACGACCCCTCCGACGCCTTGACTGTCCGCGACGCCGGCTGGGTCATGCTTTTCGCCGAGGATAACCAGGAGGCCGCCGATATGCATCCGCAGGCTTATAAGATCGGCGAGAATCCCGAAATCTGCCTGCCGGTCATGATCAATATGGACGGTTTTATTCTCACTCATGCCTTCGAGCCGGTCGATATCCCCGAGCAGAGCGAGATAGATGCTTTCCTTCCTCCATATAGACCGGCGGAATTTCTTACTGTGAAAAACCCGCGGACTTTCGGCATGCTGGCCGAGCCGCAATGGTACGCGGAGACGCGGTATAAGCTCTATGAGACGTTAGAGGATGTCAAGCCGGTCATCGAAAGCGTGGCCGACGATTTCAAGGACAAATTCGGACGATACTACGGCGGTCTGATTGATACTTATCGCTTCGACGACGCCGAACGCGCTTTCGTGGCTATGGGTTCGCTTGTTGGCACGGTCAAGGACGTTGTCGACGATCTCCGCGCCAAAGGGGAGAAAGTCGGAGTCCTGAAAATCAGGTCCTTCAGGCCGTTCCCCAAGGAGAAAATTCGCGAAGTCTGCGGTGACGTCAGAGAGCTGCTCGTTCTGGAGAAAGCGTTTTCATTTGGCCTCGGCGGCGTGCTACAGGAGGAATTGAGGGCCGCGTTTTACAGGCAGAAAAATCAACCTATAGTATCCGGTTTCGTCTTGGGATTGGGCGGACGCGACATAGCTCCCGCGTCGCTTATAAAGATATATCAGGAATCGAAAGGGAGGGAGATCTCCAACGCCTTCATCGATCTGCGTCCCGAGATCGCCCCCGACCCGCTTTCGATGCAAACGGTGAAGGGTTAGCGGATGATATATGTCTGAAACTGCAACGAAAAAATCGAAACCTCCGGTAACCGAATCGCTGCTCACTTGCGGGCATCGGGCCTGCTCCGGATGCGGCGAGTCGCTTGGCGCCAAGCTGGTCATGGACGCCGCCGGACCGAATAATATTGTTACAACGGCCACCGGATGCCTCGAGGTCTTCTCCACTCCTTATCCCGAGACAGCCTGGCGCATGCCCTGGATACACTCGCTCTTTGAAAACTCGGCCGCCGTGGCGGCCGGGATCGAAGCGGCGCTGAAAGCGCTGGGCAGGGAAGATGAGGCCAACGTCATCGCTCAGGGCGGCGACGGCGGCACCGCCGATATCGGAATCGGTTGCCTCTCCGGAATGCTGGAAAGAGGACATAACGTGCTTTACGTTTGTTATGATAACGAAGCCTATATGAATACCGGCGTCCAGCGCTCCGGTCTGACCCCCTACGACGCTCGCACCTCCACGTCGCCCCCCGGAAGCGTCAGCTGGGGCAATCAGCATCAAAAGAAAAACTTGCTGGAGATCGCCGCCGCGCATAACATTCCCTTTGCGGCCACCGCCACTGTCGGCTATCCCCAGGACCTGATGAGCAAGGTCAAAAAAGCGCTGAGTATTAAAGGGCCCAAATTCATGATGGTGCACGTCCCCTGTCCTTTGGGCTGGGCCTACAAATCCGAACTGACCATCGAGATCGCCAAGATCGCCGTGCTCACCGGCCTCTTCCCTGTCGTGGAAATGGAATACAATAAGGTCACTCGCGCGCGCAAGATCGGCAAGAACCGCCGGCCGGTGGAAGATTATCTCAAGCTCCAGGGACGATTCCGCCACCTCCTGACCGACGGCGGCAAGGAGGAGCTGGAGAAGATCCGCCGGATCGCCCAGGCCAACATCGATAAATACGGCCTGGAGTAAGCGCTGTTATTTCAAATTGAAACAGGGCGGGTTGATATGTCGTATCGACCCGCCTCGCTTTTTGGCCGGAATCTAATATGGATCGGGGCCGCGTCCCGGTACGCGTTTTTGTATTTTACAGGTAAAGCCTTCATTATGGCATTTCCAATCCCCGATCGGCGAGGTCGCCTTGTCTAATATTGAATATTATTTTCAAGATATCTTCACCTCCTTCCGATATATATCGAAAGCTCGCAATTGGGAGGCGACAATGAATTCCAATCGAATCGGCAAATATGCCCGCGTTCTGCTGCTCGGCCTGACGCCTGTCGCGGCGGCCGTGGCGCTCGCGTTGATAATCGCAGGATGCTCAAAAGACAACTCGGTCGCGCCGTTGACCGAGGAAGAGCAGAACGTGGCCCTGTACAACACGCTTTTCACCCCCGACCAGAACGAGACGATGCAAATCGTCGTCACCGACAGCGTTCACATCGATCATAATATAGGCACGGGGACAACCGATTCCGTCATATACATAATGGAGGGACGCCCCAACATGGTGGTCTTCGATTCCAGCCTGGCCGACACTCAGATTCAGCTGAGCATGCATATCCAGCGCCTTCGCTTCATCCGCGGAGTCGATTCCACGCGGTCGGCGCTTCTTTATGACTGCCGCCCCGACGGAACCGTCTTCGACGACAGCCTGGTAATCGACGCCGACCCCGGCTATTTCGCCAACAATCCGATCTCCAGCGTCATCAAACTCTACATCTACAGCGATTCCCAGCAGCGCTGGCTTCAGTATGATACCACCGCGCGTTCCAATCCGCGAATAGTGTTCTACCTGACCCACTTCTCCAAATACGCCATCGCCGATTGATGCCGCAAACCTGATTCAAAGAGCGGTCAAGACGCCTGACCTAACCGCTTAATCATGTTATCCGTAGGGGCGGATCTAAGATCCGCCCGCTTTTCCCAAGAAAATCCTTGACGCCGTTACTCATATCTCTCAATATTATACCTGCCCGCGCCGGGGCTGCCGGCTACGGGCGCATTCCCAGCGAAGCGGGGGACGGGGACGTCCGTCGGGGAGAAGATGAAAGGAGTATGGCGGTGTTCCACCCGAAAGGGTGGGTAAGGGCAAGGAAGGGTATGCCCTGACCGCAGCTGGTTCGCGGTCATAGCAGGACTATGACTCGCGATCAATTGACAATAGCAAGTAATGCGAGGACAAAAATGATGGATTTCACTAAATTTGAGACTATTTCGATTCGTAATCATCCCGAACTAAACGAAAAATGGGTGCAGGATCGAATTGCGGACGATCCAGCTATTCTTGGCCTCGGGGACGTTGTCTTAAAGGACCGAGAGAGAATTCAACCCAGAGCCGGGCGCCTCGATTTGCTGCTGCAGGACGCAGATTTCACAAGGCGTTATGAGGTTGAAGTCCAGCTCGGAGCGACCGATGAGAGCCATATAATACGAACCATAGAATATTGGGACATCGAACGTAAACGCTATCCTCAATATGAGCATACTGCGGTTATTATTGCGGAGGACATCACAAGTCGTTTTCTCAATGTCATAAACCTTTTTAATGGGATGATTCCCCTGATCGCCATTCAAATGCGTGCTCTTCGTTCGGGAGACAAAGTGGGATTGGTTTTTACGACTGTAGTGGATCAGCTTGCGCTGGGATTGGACGACCAGGACGAAGAAGAGCAGGAACCGACAGACCGCAATTACTGGGAGGCCCGCGGCTCCAAAAGGACCCTGGCTATGGCGGACCATCTGCTCGAAATCGCTAAATCACATGATGCGGCGTTAGAGCTTAAGTATAACAAATTTTATATCGGAATGGCTAAGAACGGTCATCCACAGAATTTCGTTATATTTCGACCTAAAAAAGAATTTATACGTTTCGAGGCACGGGTAAAGAATACGCCAGAATGGCAAGAGAGAATCGAATCTTCTGGACTCGATGTGATGGACTACGATAGCCGTTGGGGTCGATATCGAATCAGAGTCCAGCCAAACGACTTGGAGAAATACAGAGATATTCTAACTCAAATAATCGCGGAAGCTTATGCTGAAGCAGGCAGGGGGTAAAGAACTGAATTGTCTCGCCTGGCCGGTCATAGCGGTGGCCGCCATACAGCTCACCGATCTGATCGAGGTCTTGGCGACCGACAAGACTTTCGGCCAGGTATTCACCCGGGAGCGTGCCATCGTCTGCCTGGCCTCCCCGCTGATAGGCTTTCTGCCCAGCTTCCCGACCTCGTGGATTTCGAAATGGAGGGGGGAGAGGGCGGGAGTCTTTCTTCAGGGAAAATGCCAATAAGGAGATAATAAGTGAAAGAAAAAAGCGAAAAGATACAGGATCGAGAAAGCTGGTTGAAGATCGCAGTAATTGGCCTATTTTCTATATTAATAGCATGGAAAGTCCTTACTACCCCATTATCAGTCAATATA
>CAZDAH010000045.1:4577-6551 GCA_964503405.1 uncultured Ignavibacteria bacterium | reverse complement strand
ATAAGCCAAGTACAATCTTCGGATCTAGTCTCCATCGTATTGGCCTTTTTCGCTATAGGACTTTCAATCGGATTTTACCTCAAGGCCAGCGATACCAGTAATAAATTCTACGATAATTCGTATCGATTTACGAAAGAACTTTCTGAAATACTTGGCCGCATTGAAGCAGGGTTTGGTGAGCGATTGAGACATCTTGATGAGGGATATAGCGGAATGATGAAGAGATTCGAGAAACTGCCAATTGATTTAAATTCCGCAAGGGAGAAGGTAAAAGAGGAAGAAGAAAATGTTCGAACTAAAGAAGAGCAATTGCGGCAAATGATGGAGGAATTAGCTGGGAAAGCAAAGATCGAAGGGGAGCAAAGAAGTCAGCTTATCGTAGAATTGAGACAAAGAGAAAAAGAAATAAGCGAATCGAAAGCTGAGTTGGCCTTTTTACGGAGGAGATTAGCAAGGGCGAAAAATGAAAAGGAATTTGAGCATTATTCGCCAGTCATAATGAAATATATTCGCGATAGGGTACTACCAGAAATGGGAATAAAAAGAGGGGATTTAGCATCCAGGTCTATTATATCTAGTCGCTTTGAATCCGTAAAAGATAACCTTCACCCTAATTTCCTGAAAGATTTAGCAGAGAATGGGCTTTTCACTCCAGATATGGGACTTAACTCCATGGGAATTGCTCTTATACGAAGAATTATGTTGACTGAAGATTCTGAATAGCGTTGAAATAACTTAATGGGGGTAGGTGTGAAAAAAAGGATGCTGTTGAATCAGGCGTCCCGATAGCGCGAATAAATTAAAATGAAAAAGGATAGGATCGCATGGAATCGTATTTGAGCTTAGATACAACTGTAATTCAGATATTAATGGGTGTTGTCCTATTCTTTTTAATCAATATTCTTGGCAAAAGATCGAATTATATGGGCTATATGCAAATATCACTATTTGCAAAAACTTCCGAAGCACCCGCATTTAATTTATTATTTAGAGTGCTTACGCCTCTGGTTTATATTATAATAATTACGACAATATTCTTTAAGATTGGATTCGATAAATATACTGTAAACATATACATGGTTAATATCTATTATATAATATTTAGATGGACATTTAATCTGATTATGGGGAGGGGAAGGCTATTAAACTGGCTTGAGCAGTTTATTCATTTTATAGTGATAAGCACACTTTCTTTTATTGAATATAGGTGGCTAATTAAGGAAAAGGCAAATATTTTGCCTGATCTATCCACTATTTCGAATGAACTGTGGATAATTATTGTTTTATTCTTATATAGTATTCTTAACCGTTTAGAATTGGGACGAGGTAAAACGGAATATAGGAAAAAACGATATCAAAAGCATTATCTGCAGAAATATATGTCTCGATTCGATGGTATCATAAGAAAAAGAACGACAAACAGAAAGCTCATATCCCTTATTTATGCTATAATGCTATATGAGGGCTTTAATAGGCCAAAAATATATAGAAAAATAGAAAATGCGATATTTAGTTTGGGTATTGTTAAAACCACGGGAATTATGCAAGTTAAGTCAAATAGCGCTCTTTCAGATAATGAAAGCGTCAAGGCGGCAATAAAGAAAATTAACGCTAAATTACCTATATTGATCGAAGAAGTAAAAAGTGAGCAATCCAAATACCGGAGTTCCTTGACTGCATATGGCGGAATGTTGAATGAAGACCAATTGGCGGCGTATTTTGATAGATCGCTTGAAGATAAAATCCTTTCCGCGTATAACCCAGGATGGGAGTATTCTTCTGAGGTGAAAGAGATTCGAGAATCAGTCGAAAGAATCATATTTGGGGATTCTCAGGCTCTTTTTTATATAAATTGGGAAATTCCTAAATAAATACCCGTTTCGCGGTTTATTTATGTTTTCGACGGCAAGACCGAGTCATCCCCACCACCGTCAGGCCGCTTATGTCACGCTGCACCGTACCTTCGATATCCAA
>CAZDAH010000045.1:223-4567 GCA_964503405.1 uncultured Ignavibacteria bacterium | reverse complement strand
CAGGCCGCTTATGTCGCGCTGCACCGTCCCCTGTTCTGTAGGTTGGCAGCTTGTCTGCCAACAACGTGGTGCGGACAGACAAGCTGGCCGCCTGCATTTACAAATCGGGCGAGGGGACCTCGCCCCTACGAGCAATAATTATATTTGGCGATAAAAAATAGAATTTGTCCGTAGGGGTCGCGTCTCGCGACCCGAAAATACGCGGATGTCGGATCGCTGTCCGGCACGACAGGGAAATGGCCAACGCGTGGATTCCGCATCAAGTGCGGAATGACAGAGGTTACCACCCCACCACCCCCAGCCGCTCCGCCACCACGGTCAGGCCGCTTATGTCACGCTGCACCGTACCTTCGATATCCAATATCGGTTTGCGGAAGATCCGCTCGCCGAAACGGCGGTAAACCTCCGGGAATAAGGTCACCTCGAACATGTCGAACTCGTCCTCCATGGTGAGAAAGACCATATTCCGGCCGTTCTGCGTCTTGATCCGCTTGCGGTCGTCCACCAGCCCGACAATCTTGACCCGCTTATTCTCCAGTTTCGGCAAATCCGTGCTTTTGATATGCCCGTTATGCGATCCGATCCGTTCGATAGGATGGCAGGAGACGGCCATCTCCAGTATCTCCGCCTCGGCGGTCAGACGTTGCTCCAGGCTGTAATCGGGCAGATCGGGGGTGAAGGTTAGTTCCGGCTCCGGCACGATCAGCCCGGCCAGCGTGGGATCGTTATTCGGGTGTCCTGCGGATCCGTAGGACTTGAGCCTTTTTTCGCCATAAACCTTGTGCAGCCAGAGAAGCTGAGGGCGGGTCATGCCCAGGCAATCCAGCGCGCCGCATTTGATCAGGCTCTCGGCCTCGTCGGTTGACGGCCGGGCCCGGCGCAGGAAATCGAAGAGATTTACGAAGGAGCCATTCTTGCGAGCCTCAACTATCCGCTCGATGGTGTTGCCGGAGAGGTTGCGCACGAAGGCCAGCCCGATATACAGGTCGCTGCCGTCGACAAAACATCCGTACGACGGGCGATCGATGATGGGGGGACGGAGGCGCGCCCCGAAACGACGGGCCTCCTGTGCGTAGACGTTGGAACGGTAATACCCGGCGAAATTATTGAGCATGGCGGCCATATATTCGATAGGGTAACGCGATTTGAGATAAGCCCCGCGCCAGGCCAGCATGGCGTAGGTGGCGGCGTGGGCCTTGCAGAAACCGTATCCGGCGAACTGGGCGATCATGCCGAAGACGAACGCCGCCGTCTTCTCCGGCACGCCGCGCCGCTTTGATTGCTCGATGAACTTCTGTTTCATCTCGCCAAACTCCTCCCGCCCGCGATCCTTGGTCATCGCCCGACGTAATATGTCCGCCTGTTCGGGAGTGAATCCAGCCATCGCTTCAGCCGCACGTAACACCTGTTCCTGATATATGATATTACCCAGCGTTTCCTTCAAGACTGGTTCGAGGCAGGGATGGGGATATTCGACCGGCAACCGTCCGAACAAGCGCTCCAGGAAAATCCGTTTCATCCCCGATTCGGACGCTCCCGGGCGTATCAGCGACAGGGCCAGCGTGAGATCGTTGATACATTTTACTTTCATGGATATTAACAACGCCCGCAGACCGGGCGACTCTATCTGAAACACGCCGATCGTCTTGCCGAGCTGTAACAATTCCGCCGTGGTCGAATCGTGATCGGGGAAATATTTCGGCCTGCGTTTCATTTTCGTCTCGATCATATCCCTCGCTTCTTCTATAGTCGACAGCCCGCGCTGGCCCAGCAGGTCGATCTTGACCAGGCCCAAATCGTCGATCGAATACATATCATATTGGGTGATGGCAATCCCCTTGGCCGACATCTGCAGCGGGGTCCAGTCGAGGATCTCTCCAGGGGCGATCACTATCCCGCCGGCGTGTATCACCAGATGACGCGGGTACCCCTCGATCCGGGCGGCGATCTCCAGTATCGATTTATACGGGTTCTTGTCGATCGGCAGATGTTTGCATTCGGGATTGGCCTCCATGTATTTGCGCAGGTTGCCCAAGTTGCCGCTGTAGGGGAGACGTTTGGTGAAATCGGAGATCTCGTCGCCGCAAAACCCGAAGGCCTTGGCCGTCTCGCGGATGGCCCCGCGCAATCCGAAGGTGCTGGTGGTGCAGATCATGGCCACCCGCTTGCGGCCGTATTTCTCGTAAACGAACTCGAGGACGTCGTCGCGGCGTTTCCAGCAGAGATCGATATCGATATCGGGCGGGCTGGTGCTGGCTTCGTTGAGGAAACGCTGAAAATACAGGTCCTGCTCGATCGGGCAGACCTCGGTGATCCCCAGGCAAAACGATACGATCGACGAGGCCGCCGAGCCGCGTCCCACGCAGGGGATACCCTGGCGCCTGCAGAAATCGATTATCTCGCCGACTATCAGAAAGTAATCGACGAACCCGGCCCGCTCGATCACATTCAGTTCGTATTCCAGCCGCGCTATCGCCTCGCCGTTAATTTTCTTGTAACGATCATGCAATCCCTGCCACGCCTTTTCATAGAGGATACGGGCGTTCGATTTGTCAGTCTCATCTTCGTATCGGGGGAAATTGAGTTTTCCTACGGGCAGTTTTAGTTCGCATCGCTCGGCGATCTCCATGGTCGCACCGATCGCCTCGGGGAATTCGGCGAACAGGCGCATGTGTTCTGACGTCTCTCTGAACCAGGCGAGAGGGGATTCGGTCGCAGCAGGCTGGCCGGGCGTTTCCCCATCCAGTTGCTCCACCGGCACGATCTCGCCAATCGCCCGCAAGACGCGATGGATCCGGTAATCGTCCTTTTCCATAAAGGCGATAGGGTTGGCGGCGACGATTCGCATGTTCGATTTTCGCAGGATACGCATCTGCTTCTGAATCCGAATCCGGCTCGTTATATCCCCGTGATTGACCAGACCGAAATACAGATTATCGCCGAATATATCATTTAATACTTCGAGTCGCTCCGTATCAAAGGCTATTGCCATCAGGTTTTTGAAATATTCTGATATATCCTGAATCGATACTGTCCGCTCCTCCAGCTTCTCGATTGTCGACAACCGGCAGAGGCTGCCGTAACCGTCGAAATTGACGGCAAAGAAGAGGATTGTCCCGGCCTCGGTCGTGATCTCCATCCCGATCAACGGTTTGATACTATGTTCTTTCGCGCTCTGGTAGAATTGAACCGCCCCGTAAAGCCCGCCCAGGTCGGCCAGCCCTAAGGCGCCGATTCCCGACCGCGCCGCGCGTTCCAGCAGTTCCTCGATACGGCTCACCCCGTGCAGAAACGAATAATTACTGCGACAGCGAAGGGGTACGAAGCTCGTAACCATCCACAACCTCTCTGAATTTATCCGCCAAAGACATCGTGCGCCCGGTGAAGACGGCGTGATAGCCGAGACTGGCCCGCACTCTGTCCAGCCCCTTAGCCAGATGATACGGTCTTTCGCTTTCGAACATCTTTATCTGACGAAACGCGGGGGAGAGTTTCGTCGCCGTCACGCCCAGGTGCCGCACTCCGACCTTGCGCGTGTAAAGCTGATCGAATAACGCCGTTACATACGAATGAATTTCTCCCTCGGCGTTCGACGGGAACTCCAGCGTTTTGAAATCATCAGTTGATGTATAATCCACATAGCGCAGCTTGACCCCGATCCGTCCGGCCACCAGGTCCATCTCGCGCAGCTTCTGGCAGACCCGTTCGAGGAGGTAATAGAGGGTGCCGTCGAGGAAGCCCCGGTCGAGCGAGTCGGCGTTAAACGTGGTCTCCCGGCTGATGGTCTTGGGGGCCGAAAGCGGCTTCACCTTGCGCCCGTCGATACCACGGGCGTAGTCGTGCCACTCCCTGCCGCGCACGCCGAAAAGCTCAGTCAGCACGGGGAGAGGCACGCCGCGCAGGTCGCCGGCCGTAAGCACTCCCAGTTCGGCCAGCAGCTTCTCGCTCTTGTGCCCGACATTGGCAATCTTGCGCACCGGCAGCGACGGCAGCATGGCCAACGCCCGTTCCCGGCCGATCACGGTCAGACCGTCCGGCTTGCGCATGTTGCAGGCGATCTTGGCGAACATCTTGGATGTCGATATCCCCATCGAACAGCGGATATTCAGCCTGTCGCGGATCTCGCCCTTCAATGCCAGCCCCAGCTCCTTCACCGTATCGAATCTACTCCCGCATCCCGTCAGATCGAGATACCCCTCGTCCATGGAGACCGGCTCCGCCAGCGGAGTATAGGACTCGAATATCGATTGCACCTGCCGCCAGTAATCGAGGTAGATCTTGATGTCCCCTTTGATGAAAACCGCCTGCGGCAGCCGCCGATACGCCTCGCCCAGCGGCACGCCG
>CAZDAH010000045.1:0-213 GCA_964503405.1 uncultured Ignavibacteria bacterium | reverse complement strand
GCTCCACCGAGGCCAGAAAGGCGTTCATATCGACCAGCGCGATGATCCTGTCTTTGCTCATATGCCCCCTGTTTTCTATCGATAATATACTGCACAAATGTATAGGTGTCAAGAAAAAAATCCACCTGATGCAAGGCAGGTGTCATTCCTGCGAAAGTCCATACGCCCATGCGGGCGTCCGTATGGACGGACCCGTATGGGCAGGAATCTTAG
>CAZDAH010000044.1:15307-22929 GCA_964503405.1 uncultured Ignavibacteria bacterium | reverse complement strand
GTCGACCGCGAGACGGCCGAGGAATTGATCCAGGAGACTTTCATGCGGGTATTCACGCAGAAGAACAGCTATACGCCCGACTACGCCGTTTCCACCTGGATCTACACAATCGCTCTCAATCTGGCCAGATCGGAGCTTCGCAAAAGAAAACTTCGCCGTTACCTGAGCCTCGATTTCATAAAAGATGAGATCGACGCGGAGTTGCCGCAGAAGGTCGATTTGAGAGCGGAGAGCCTGGCCCCGATTATTGAAAAGGCGATTTCAAAACTGCCCGAAGAATACAAGACGGCATTCATCCTTTGCGACATACAAAGGCTGCCGTATCAGCAAATCGCTGAGGTGATGAGGGTTCCGGTGGGTACGGTCAAGTCCCGGATCAACCGGGCCAGATCGATGTTGAGAGATAAGTTGAAACCATATAAGGAGATATACCATGAACTGTCGAGGGGTATCCCGCAGACTATCAGCTTATATTGACAATGAGCTTACTCCGGGCATTAAGGGATCGGTCGACGAGCATCTGACGTCGTGCGCAGTTTGCAGGCGCAAATTGGGCGAAATGACTGCGATTTCCCATGCCGCCAGGACATTACCGCCGTTGAAAGTTTCCGACGGCTTCACCCAGCGCGTCCTGGAATTGTCGAGAGCCGACAAGGAGCAAGCGATTGTACTGACGGGCTTCAGGATGCGTGCGGGCATATCGATTTTGGCTTTCGCTGCCGCCGCGGTCGCTGTCTTTTTCCTGGTGGGGCCGAAACCGCCGTCGATCAATTCGGAGACGCTGGCTCCGAACGTCGCCACAGAGGTCGAGAATCCGGCTGTAGGATCGATGGATACGGTGGATTTCTATCAGAACGACAGGGTCAAAATCGAATCATTCCCGATACCGGAAGATGCCAGGGCCATCGATTTCGCGGTCAACGATTCTTCTCTGTTGAAGGATTCGTTGAAAATCGACGACTATGTCCTACCGGTAATAGAGAAAACCAAGGAGAATGTTAACGTCAAGTTTTGACAGGTAGAGTATGAGAAATTCGATAAAGTTTGCCGTTGCAACATTAATGACAATATCGACTCAGCTGACGGGCATGGCTCAGGGGGGCATTTTGAAGTCTCTCGACGACGAGCTCACGGCGCTGGTCGAAAGGACCGAGCCTTATCTTGTTACGGTCAAGGGGGAGAGCGATTGGAGGAATCTCATCGCCACCGGCATAGTATTCGATAAGGACGGCCACGTTCTGACATCTTCGCACGCCTACGATTCCAACAGGCACGAAGTTATCTTTAAGGACGGTGTTTCCTATCAGGCCGAAAAGGTGGGAGTCGATCATCAATCCGGGCTGGCGGTATTGAAAATAAGCGCCGACAATCTCAGGCAGCCTTTATGGGGCAATTCCGAGGATTTGAGATCGGGCGCCTGGATAATGGTTGTCGGCAATTCGTACGGCACCCCGGCCACGGTGAATTTCGGGATTTACGAGGGAAAGACCGACGAGAATTTCCTTAAGCTCGGAGTCGGAGTGAGCCCTGGAGCGTCCGGAGGCGCCGTTCTGAATATCGATGGGCAGATTGTCGGGGCATTGATAGCCCGTCAGGAAGAAACCGGAATCGAAAGCGTAAGCGATTATGGCAAGAGTGTCTACAGCGCGGCCAGGAATCTCAGGTTCTTCAACCTGGCCGGCGATTTACGAAGCAAGGCCATCGCCGTGCCCATCGAGCAGGCGTTGGATGTGGCCAGGGAGCTGATAGAAAACGGCCGAGTCAGACGAGGATATCTGGGAATCAGCCAGCGTAATCTGACGTCGACGGAACGACAGCAGCTGGGTATCGATCACGGGGTGATGGTAGTAGAGGTTGTCGAAAACTCCCCGGCCGACTCAGCCGGTCTGGAGAAGGGGGATATTGTCACGTCCGCCGACAAGAAGGAGATCGGAAAGATATCCGACCTATATACCGTTGTCAGGTCGCATAAACCCGGGGACCGAATTTCGATCGAGTATTCCCGCGACGGTGAGGAGCATACGGTCGCGGTGGTTCTGGACAGCACTCATACTGAAGATCTGTTTGGCGCCTGGCAATTGAAAGAGAGCCTGCCCAAACTGAAGGTTGGCCAATCATTTCAACTTCCCGGCAAGCTCGATCTGCAGAATGAAGTCGACCGTCTCGAAAGTCAGTTGAAACGGCTGGAAGAAGAACTCGAGAAACTTCGGGATAAGCTGGAAGGATAGACACCCGGACCGACGAGTCCGGTCGCGCGCAGGCTCACTCGCCGGCCTCAGCAGAATCGTTCATTAATCCGCCAGGCCCCATAAATATTGGAACTCCGTTTCGACGGCCGCTGTTATTGATAATTAGGCGGTCGTAAGCCCGGAGGTTTTTTGTTGTTGACTGGAAATGGTCTGACCGGTATATTTATCGAGGACGGGTCATCAGTTCCAGAAGGGTAAGGGAAGCAAGCTACCTTGGGGGTTTTGTAGGGGGTAGTTTTTTTAAAATTGGCGGAATCAGATTATTCTTAACATTAGTTTAGGAGGCACAATTGAAGAGGTTCAGACAAGACGGATTCACCATGGTCGAGTTGGCGATTGTCCTGGTAATTCTCGCCATTCTCGCGGCCATCGCCGTACCGATTTACCTGCAATATGTCGAGAGCGCCAGGGCTGGAGAGGCCCAGGAGGCAATAGCGGCCATCTGGGCGGCGTCCAAGGTTTACCAAGCCGAAACCGGTCAATGGCCGAGCGATAGGAGGCAGTTAAAGAAACTCAAACTCGAACAGTTGACGGAGGACAGGTGGGAATTCACCCTCACCCCGGGAGCCAACGGCATTCAGGCGATTCGCGGGACATCGAAAGGTCTGATGCCGGGCGGAGCCGGCAAGATAGTGTTATTTGACGCTCAACGCGGCAAATGGAGCGGCTACGGTTTCGATTGATCTTTAACCCAATTTCAAGGACTGGCGTATTTGGATAATTACGAGGCCACAGGCGGGGTGGTAACGGTTGAGAGACCATTGACTATAGACGACCTCCTCTTGTTCACTAAAGAGCAGGGAGCGTCGGATCTTCACCTATCCGAGGGATCGGCTCCCATGATCCGCATCGACGGCCGTTTGCATAAGCTCGATTTCCCCGACATGGACAGGCACAGGGTCAGGGAACTCATCCTGCAGGCGATGAGCGACGACCAGAAGGCGCGATTTGAGGAATCCTACGAAATCGACTTTGCCAAAGAAATAGACGACAGCACCAGATTCAGGTGCAATATTTACAAACAGCTCCAGGGGCTGGCTGGAGCGTTCAGAACAATTCCTGCGGAAATAAGATCGTTCGAGGAACTTTCCCTGCCGGACATACTGAAGCAGCTTTCTCTCCTCGAGCGCGGGCTGGTCGTTTTAACGGGGCCGACGGGTTCCGGCAAAACCACCACTTTGGCGACGATGGTAGACTGGATCAATCAGAATAAGGAATGTCACGTGATAACCATCGAGGATCCGGTCGAATACTTTCAGACCAGTGGAAACAGCCTGATCAACCAGAGGGAGCTGGGGGCGAATACCCGGTCATTCACCAACGCTCTCAGGGCGGCCCTGCGCGAGGACCCCGACGTGATCCTGGTCGGAGAAATGCGGGATCTGGAGACGATATCTCTGGCCCTGACCGCGGCCGAGACCGGCCACCTGGTTCTGTCGACACTGCACACTTCGTCGGCGACCAAGACGATCGACCGTATCATCGACATATTTCCGGCGGAGCAGAAGGGGCAGATCCGCTCGATGCTGGCCGAATCGCTGCAGGCGGTGCTTGCCCAGACGCTTCTTCCCCGTAAGGACGGCGGACGAATTGTGGCTACGGAGGTAATGATCGTCACCACGGCGGTGCGGAATCTGATCCGCGAAGACAAGATCTACCAGATACCGTCGGTAATACAGGCTGGCGGCAAGTCGGGGATGCAGTCGCTCGATCAGAATCTCTTGAACCTCGTTGCCGAGGGGAAGATCGAGAAATCGGTGGCGGCCCAGAGGGCCGATAATCCCAAGCTGTTTTTGGATTAGGACGGATGGACAATATGACCGATAATAAACAGAGGACTAACAGCCAGAGCGGATTGACTATAGTCGAGCTGGCTATCGCCCTGATTGTAGTGGCCGTATCATCGTTGGCCTTTTACCAGATATTTATTACGGGGGCTCTGCTTATAACGGAGCAATACCAACGCAGGGTCGCTTTGGAGAAGGCCCAGGCCTGGATAGAGCAGATGCAATATTACCGGGGCGAGTTGGGAATCGTGCCCATGTCATTTCAGCGGGCCTTTACAGACATGTTACTCGTCGCCGACGGCGAGCACGAAGAGGTTACAGCCGAATGCAGGATAAGCGTGGAATACAGCTCCGAGAGGGATCGCAACACTAACATCCCATATTATAGCGAAGTTATGGTGCTATACGAATGGGAGGCGCTTTCGGAGCGCGAATACAGGATTGAACTGCGCTCAAAATTTTAAAGAGGCCTAATCATGAGGAATAGATCAGGGATATTTCGGCCGGGGAAAGACTCCGGTATGACCTTGGTGGAAATGGGGGTAGTCCTGCTGCTCGCCGGCATTGTCTTCACCGGCATGCTGGTGACATATGTCAACGGTATAGGCTACTGGAAATCGACTTCGGATATGCTGCTTCTTTATAACGAGGGAACGATTGCCCTGGAAAAGATGTCCAAGTGGATCAGGAATGCCAGCTATATTCAGGTCAGACCGATGGCCGGGGAACCCAATGCCAAACTGGAGTTGAGATATAACAATTCTGCCTGGAGCGCGGCATTCTATTTCATCAGATCCACCGGCGAACTTCGCTGGAACGATCAGACCGAGAACCGCAACCAGTTTAACATGAGACTTCTTCCCGCTGTCAGTTACAGGGGCAGGCCGCGCGGCGAGGACCCTTATCTTTCGGTGAAGAGGCTGGAGTTCATTCCTCTCGACGATATAGGTCATGGCAGTCCGACTCTTTTGGGGTATTCCCTGATAAGAGTTGAAATGGTTTTGGAAAACCAGGACGGCGATACGCTCTTTCTGTCGTCTGTCACATCCAAAAGGAATAAGAAATGATTATTTCAAGGAGAGAGTTTTCGAGACGGCAATCCCGCCCCGCTTCCTTTTTGCGCAAGGGGCAAAGAGGGGGTGTCCTGGTGATGGCCACGGTGCTTTCCTTTGCCATGTTCGTGGCCGGTCTTTCCTACCTGAGCGCCGTCGATTCATTTAGGAATGAGATCAACACACAGATCTCGTCAAAGCAGGATTATTATGCCGCCCATGCCGGGATCGTTATCGGAGATACGGACATTCGCAAAGGGTATGGAGGAATGGGGTTCAATTCCAACTGGATTGACTATTATGGTCTGGTCGATTATAGATACGGGATCGAGCCGGGGGGATTCAGCATTTTTGGTTTTGAGATCACGAGGGGATACACAGTTACCGGCGAGGGGAAGGGCTCGTATTTTGGCTGGGACGGCGAAACTCGTCATACTCTAAGAAAGACTAGAGATGTTTCCACCTACGCGGATTACCTGTATATATCCAACAAAGAACGCGACCCGGTAAGATTGGAGCCGATCTTTTTCTGGACTCCCGACACTCTCGACGGCAGAGTCCATTCCAACGACACACTGCACATAAGCGGCAGCCCCCGTTTCATGAAACGAGTGACATCGTCGGCTCCCACTACCGATCCGCCGCAAAGTTATGCCACATTCGACGAAGGGCTGGGTCTGAACGCCACCCCGATTTTCTTCCCGGATCAGGCCGACTCGATCAGGTTTTACTCAGCATTCTCAGACTGGGGAACGTCCTCGCAGGATTCGGCGACCGAGATTACGTTCAGCGGACAGACGATTTACAGGAGGTATTGCGGCTACGATGCGAACAACGAGTTCCGATGTACGCCGTCGACCATATCCGATCCGGGCACTTACCAGGTGCAGATTCCAACGTCGGGAGCGATTTTCGTAAGAGGAAAGGTGATAGTGAAGGCCGATCGCAATCATCCCGACATAATGGATCCGTCGTTCATATCGCTGGGTTTCGAGGGGAGACTGACACTGGCTTCCTCCGATACCATGATCATACCCGACAACCTTGTGTATCGTTGGGCCAATTTCGATTACAGCGTGCCGATGTCAATATCCGACGTTCTGGGATTGATTTCGGAGAATTATATCATGTTCGGCCAGGACGTTGATAATTACCTTTATGTGAACGCTGCCATGGCGTCATTAAACGGATCCATCACCGTGCAGGATATTTACAATTACGGGCAGTACAACGAAAAGCAATCATTATATATTTACGGTTCGCTGGCGCAGCGCAACCGGGGCCTGGTTCACTCGAGTTACGGCGGCGGCCAACGGGGATTCATAGAGAAGGATTATCATTATGATTTCAGGCTGCAGACGAACCCGCCGCCGCATTTCCTGCCCACCAACGCCAATCCGAGCGTGTATTATGAAGCTTTCTATGATGAAGGCTGAGCCGGTAACCGTAACAATTGACAGAATTAGAGATAAATTAGAAAGCGAGTTGAAATTGCAGTATCTGAACGCCCATTCGGGGAGGAACTAATGATAGCATCAGAAGCGAATAGTCACCGCCAGAAGGGTTCGGTACTGGTGATGGCGACTGTCTTATCGTTCGCCATGTTCGTGGGCGGTTTATCCTATCTGTCGCTGGTCGACAAGATGACAAAAGAGGTTGAGCGTACCATTAAATTCAGACAGGAGCACTACGCCAGTATTGCCAAAGCGAATGCAACGAGGGCGTTTGTCAAGATCAATGCTCCGGGTCATGATTACTCGACAGGCAGGCAAAACTACTATAAGCAGGTTGACTACGAAGGATATGTAAAATACGGCGGTTCGGAACATGGGCTTTATGGGGTCAATTTCAACTATGTAGTTACCGGGAACGGATAGGCGATGAGCAATTCCGGATACGAATACAGCGGCCAGATCTCATACGGCGTGAAGACGCAGACCTTCGCCGACTACCTGTATATCACCGACGCCGAAACCGACATGCGTTGGGGGGAGAGGATTTACTTCTGGACTCCGGATACCCTCGACGGCAAGGTGCACACCAACGATTTTATCAGCATCATGCCCTGGGCCGACCGGCCCGTCTTTATGAAACGCGTGACCTCGTCGGCGAGCTATATATACCCATCCAACCATCACGCCCGTTTCGACGAGGGTTTGTATCTAAATATGCCGGAGATCACTTTCCCGGATCAGGCGGCGGAAGTCCGTCTTTACGCGGCCGGGCAATACACTTACGGAAGCGGCCATCCCGATTCGGTTTTTTGGCTGGTCTTCCTGACCAACGGCTATAAGGTCAACGTGTCCAGCAACAGGGGATCTTCGTTCGCCTACAATTTCGCCGATCTTCCGCTCCTGCCGCTGCCCCCTCAGGGAGCCATATTTGTCAACGGCAAATGCTGGGTTTCGACTACGACGTTGCCGGACCAGGCCAATCCGCCGGAGCCGGGTTTCAGCGGCCGCGTGACGGTGGCCAGCTCCGATACCCTGTATATTCGCGGCAAGACGGTATATTCCTGTTGGAACGACGCTTCC
>CAZDAH010000044.1:14380-15297 GCA_964503405.1 uncultured Ignavibacteria bacterium | reverse complement strand
CAATCACGCCTCCCGCGGCCTTGGAGAATTCCGCCCAGTTCGTGCCGAACTGGAATTCCATCGGGATTCCGGTCACGACACCCATTGCAAAATTGATGGCGAAAATCCGGATCCAGAAGCGTGCCGCTCGATTGCAACGACGCCCTGGGATTGATTTCGGAGAAATGGGTGCTGGTTTCGGATCGTCTGCCCGGCTGGCACTATGGAATAACGATTAATGCCGGCATAGCGGCGTTGCGCGGTTCGTTTTCGGTGGACAGGATATACGACGACGCCCAGGAGCATCAATCGCTTCTGGTTTACGGTTCCCTGGCTCAGTTCCATAGGGGGATCGTCCACAGGGGTGGCTGCGGTTCGGGAATCGGGTATTGTCAGAAGGATTATAAATACGACGACAGATTCCGGACCAATCCTCCTCCCCACTTTATCCCTATCGATGACACCGAGGAGATCTATATCGAGGATTTCTATGCTGATTATGAATAGAAATATGAGGATGTTACTTTAAGGAGAATTATGGCAAAATCATCTTTTGGTCTTGATATCGGCAATCATTCGGTCAAATTAGTCGAGATTGACTCGGACGACGGCCGCTACAGGCTGAAAAACTTCTCTATTGTCGAGCTTTACGATGAAAACGAGGAATTCGAGACGGAAGGGGCCGGATATACTCGTCAGATCGAGGCTTTACGCAAGAGTTTCAAGCAGCTGAAGTTGAATCCCAAGCGGGTCAGGGGTTTGAATTGCGCCATGGGCGGTACCAGCGTGGCAGTCAAACAGATCAGATCGATCCCCCTGGCCGCCGAGGAGCTGGAGTCGTCGCTGGCTTTTGAAGCCCGCAAGCATCTTCCTTTGGACGACACCGACGCCATCATGGATTATCAGATTCTCGACGGCGGCGCGGAAGCGACGCAGAT
>CAZDAH010000044.1:12768-14370 GCA_964503405.1 uncultured Ignavibacteria bacterium | reverse complement strand
CCCCGGATAATAGACGCCGAGAGCGTAGCCCTGGTTAATGCATATTTGATGACCAGGGGCAAACCGAAAAGCGAAAGCGCCCTTGTGTTCCTCGATATCGGCGCCAAGTTTTCGACCCTGGCCATATTCTCCGATCATGCCGTTTTTTTCTCACGGGATATAGCCATCGGCGGCTATAAGCTGACCGAGGACGTGAAATCGCTGCACGATGTCGATTACTCGGAAGCGGAACATATCAAGAGGGAACGCGGTATGGGGGCATTAATGGGACGATCCGACGCCGAGGGGCAAGCAATCAGAGTAGCCCGCCGGATGGCGGTGGACGGCCTGGTCGACGAGATCAGAAGATCGCTTCGTTATTACACCAAGGAAACCGGAATTCGCGAGTTCGAGAAGGTATTGATCTGCGGCGGCACGGCTTCGACGACCAATCTCAATTCTCATCTGGCCAAAGCGTTATCATTGAACGTGGAGATATTCAACCCCTTCGAGATGTTCACGGTTCCTCCCGGGTTTAACGAGAATATCGGGGCGCAGCTGGCGACCGCTTGCGGCCTGGCCATGAGGGAGGAATAATGAAAGCGAAATATTTCTCCATCAATCTCAATAAGGCGTCAAACAGGCTCGATCAATTCGAGCAGGCGCAGAATCGTCGCAAGGCCGTATCGCTCGGGGTATTCTTCGTATTCCTGGCGGTGATAATGGGGGCGGTCGGTTACAAGGCTTATCTCACCCAGAAGACCATCGACAGTTTGCAGGCAGAGTTGAACGCCATTGACGCTAAAATCACGAGTTTGGAAGCGTCGAGCGACTATCTCTCTCCGGAGGATCTCTTCACGCTGGCCAATATCACCAGGAATCGGAAGATCTGGTCGGAGAAACTCGAGATTCTTGGAAACATCCTGCCCCAGGACGTGGCCATCACGGATCTTTCTTACGACCGCAATGTGAACGCCTTCATGATCAAAGGAATATCCAAAGTGAAGCAGGGGATGAAGGATCTCGACCTGGTGGTGGCCATAATCAACGTGGTTAAATCCCAGGAGGATTTCAGCGGCGATTTTTCGGATATCAAATTCCAATCGTCCCGACGGGTCAAGCATCAGGATCAGGAAATGGTCAGGTTCGAGATAGCCTGCCTGCCGGCGTCCTGAAGATGGAGATAAGATGAAATCAATCGTAATAATGTTAGCTGCACTCGTGGTAGTGCTGACAGGAGTGTATTTTTATTTCGACCGCGTGATCGAGAAACAGCCGGCCGAGATAGAGTCGCTTTTGACGCAGATCAGCGAGAAAAACAAACAGCTTTTGGCCGCCCAGATACTGGGAGAGAAACGGGACGCCATCACCAACCTGATTCAGAATAACCTGATCGACGATCTTTCCGATCCCCTGGCCGAGAAAGCCTCGATCCCGTTTCTGCGCTTCCTTACCAACACAATGGACAAATACAAGATTCGTCTGGTATCGTTGAATCCCCTTGAAGTCGTGGGCACCGAAGACCCGATGACCACGGTTCAAAAGGAGTTTGTGGAAGTCCCCTATCAGATGAAAATTATCGCCAGCTACAAGGAATTCGGCCAGTTTCTCGATGCTTTGGAG
>CAZDAH010000044.1:10722-12758 GCA_964503405.1 uncultured Ignavibacteria bacterium | reverse complement strand
GCAACATAAACAGTTTTTCCGTTACCAGCGAGATCGATCAATCGAGTTATACCGGAGAGATAATGGGACGGCCCAGGCAGCATCCCATAAACCTGCATATCGGCACACTTGCAATTTTGAAAGCGAGTTCGAGAAGTGAATCAGGAAAGTATTTTTAAGGCGTTGACGGTGATCGCGGTGCTGGCCTTAATCGGCCTGGTGGCATATTCGGCGTTTATACTCTACTACAAAGTACCTGCGCGCAATCAGGCCCGAGTAGGCGAACCGGCTACTCTCGACGAGAATCTGGCCCTCAAGGCCACCATCGATACCCTGGAGACAATGTGGAAGGAACGTCAGCAATACGGATTTTATGTCGACCAGGATCCCCTTCACCTGGGACGGGTTATCAAGGATTTCAAATACGTCAGCGAGGGTTTGCAGGACGGCCAGGAGGAGTCCGAGATCCGGCTTTCGGCCACCGTTATCGACGATAATCCCAAGGCCATTATCAAGTATAACGGCAAGAGCTATGTTGTCCAGGCTGGCGATCGGATAGGGACGGCCTATCGGGTATTGAAAATCGAGAAGATGCAGGTAATCCTGGACAACCAGGGCAAGAGAATGGTGCTGGAGAACAAACGCGCCACATCGGGCGAGAATCCTCCCGGCCAGTCCGAGTATTCGAATATGCCGAATAACCAGAATTATAATTACTAAAAAGTGATCGGGCATTTGATTAGATTTATTAAGGAGGAGATTTTGACTAAGGCGCCTGTGTGGGGATTGATATTATTCATGATGACTTGCATTGTGGCGGTTTCCCCTGTTTCGGTTTTGGGACAGGCGGCGCCAGATACGAAAAGCGCGCCGGAAGACCTCAAGAACAATCTGGCAAAAACCGTGACTCTCGACGCCGATGACGCTTTCCTGCCGTCTATTCTATCGATTTTGGCCGAGAAGTCCGGATTCAATATAGTGACAGGTCCCGGGGTAAATACTCAGGAGAGGATTTCGGTTCATCTTAAGGATACGCCCATCAGCGAGGCCATCAACCTGGTCGTCCGGGCGGCCGGACTCTCCTATGAAATTATAGGCAATTCATTTCTGGTAGCCGAGGCGGACGCTCTCGAGAGAGAGATCGGCATAGCCGCTCACGTCATCGAGCTTCAATACGCCAGCGCCGCCGAGGTCAAGGAACTGCTTAAGGATCTTACCGATAAGGTCCAGGTCGATACCGCCGGAAACAGGGTGCTGATCATGGCCAGCCCCAAAGTTATCGGGGACATAAACGGAATCGTGGCCAGCATAGACAAGCCGGCCCCGCAGATACTGCTGGAGGCAAAGCTGATCGAAGTCGCCACCGACGATCTGGATCAGCTGGGGATCGACTGGAACAGGCTTTCCCATCTGACCACCATATTGGCGGAATCGCCGCTGGTCAAGGACGCCGATGGCACGACCGACGGGTCGTCAAGGGCCCCCACCCAGACAGATTTCGGGGGACAGCTGCCCGATCTGGATCAGCTGCCCGAAAAATACTCTTTCGAGAAGGTGGAAGGTTTCGATAACGTTTTCCAGTTCTCGCGCCAATTGAACGCTTTCGATATAACGCTTGATTTTTTGGTCAAGCGCAACAAAGCCAAGGTTCTGGCCCACGCCCAGCTGACTACGCTGAACAACCGCGAGGCGACCATCCTTATAGGCGAGACGCTGCGTTTTGCGGTATCGTCGCGGGAAAACGCCATTGTTGTAACCGACTCCGTGGGTATAAAGATGCATATTACGCCGACCATCAACACTAACGGCTACATTACGGTTCGGGTAAATCCGGAGGTCTCCTCTATAACGGAGCTTGTCCAGGGATTATATCCTCGTAAGAAGATCAGAACAGCCAATACTACGGTACTGGTAAAGGACGGGCAGCAGATATTCATCGGCGGCCTTCTTTCCATCGATGACGTGGACCTGGAATATAAGATGCCGGTTTTTTCGAACATCCCCCTGATAGGGAATTTGTTCAAACACAGCTTCAAGGCCACCAAGAAGACGGATTT
>CAZDAH010000044.1:5449-10712 GCA_964503405.1 uncultured Ignavibacteria bacterium | reverse complement strand
CCCTGGGACCTCGTGAGTGATGGCGGGACGACCGTCGCCCCAGGTGTCTACTTCTGCCGGATGGAGGCGGCAAGCTTCAAGGACACCAAGAAGACGGATTTGTTGATCGAGGTAACGCCGAGAATAGTGCATGACGATGTAAGCTACTCCGACGCGTCAAACCTAACCAGCCAGGGGCACATGATCCTGCAGGAGGGAACAATATCCGATCTGCGGAATATGGACCCGGCGATCGAGGAATTGGAAAAGATCAAGACCGACGTCGGGAGCATGAAGGAAATACAGGGGGAGGCAGTAACTCCCCTCGAGGAGAGATTGAAAGAAAAGGGATATTAAGGGAGTAGCACTTACTCCGTATCAGGAGGATTCCGAAATGGAGAAAAGTATCAAGAGAACTGCCGTCGGAACTCTGCTCGCGGCAATGGTATTCGCCGCGGCATTGGTTTCGTGCGACAGGAGGAGCGGAATCGATTCGAGTTCGCTGAAAGTCGCCGACATTGATGATATAATCGTTTCGCTGAGCCCGGCGCAGATTTTCCTTCCCTCGCCCGAATCGGTCGATTCAGCCATGATAATAATAGCCGCGCTCAATGAGGATGGTATCGGCCTGCCCGGTGTCGATGTCAGGGTGACGCGGACTCCGGCGATCGGTTACGTGGTGCAGCCGGAGACGACAGACGTCAACGGCTATACCTTCGCCCGCTATAAGGCTCAACCCGGAGTTTACGGCGCGGTAACGATCAACGTGACGGCCGGCAACAAGTCCAGGTCCAGGATCCTGTATGTATCCGGGCCGTCTGAATATTCCATGAGCCTGAATTATTCGCCGCCCGTTCCCAAATTGATAGATCATGAGGGCGACCCTTATGAAGTAACGGTTACCCTGGTGGATACGACTCAGAGGGGCGTGGCCGGGCAGCCGGTGACGTTTTCCGTTCTTAACAGGGTGGGGAGAATTGCCTTCGAGGATACCAGCATCACGACTCCCTACACAAACAGCCAGGGCGAGGTCACAGCCCTGTTCTACAATACCCGTGATGACGAATTGAATAATCCCGATTCGGCCTTAATCCAGGCGGTTACCAGTTCGCCGTCGGACCAGAGCAACCCCATCGTGGCCACTGTCTCGCTTCCGCAGCGTCGGGTGCAAAACACGATATCGCTGGAAGCGCTGCCTGGGACAGTATTCGGCGACGGTTCCGATTCGACAATTATAAGGGCGTTTCTGCTCGATACCGACGGTCAGGGTCTTGTGGGCGAAACGGTGGAGTTCAGCAATCCCGATCACGACGGCATTCCGCAGCCTTCGGGGACAACCAACGGGAATGGAATAGCAACGTCGGTCTTTAAGCCGTTCGTCGATCGCATAGGAATTACCAGAATTGTCGCCAGTTACAGGCCCCTCACGATCCACCAGGCGGTCGATACCGTTACTGTCGATATCCTGCCGGTCAGAGCAATCGCCTTTGTCACAGCCTCGCTGCAGAAGCAGAATATTATAGCCAACGGCGAGGATTCGTCGAAGATTTTCATTACCGTCCAGGATTCGACCGGCGGCCTCATAGCCGACGGCACGTCTGTATATCTCGAACACACGGGCACCGGTTTTCTCTCTCCGACTGTTGTGCAGACCACCGACGGTCAGGCATTTTCGACCATTACGGCTCCGCCCAATATCGTCAGCGGCCCTAAAGTCGATTCGATATTTGTTTGGGGGAATTCGAGCGATTCGACTGTTGTGGCCGACACGGTTGTAGTTACCTATGTTCCCGGGCTTGTTAACGAACTGCAGTTTGTCCGGCCTGAATCGACGGTCATTCTGATCGCCGGTTCCGGCGGCCTGGACACGATTCAGGTGGCCGCTGTCGATATCAATGGCAACCCTGTTGCCAATGGCACGCAGATCAGGTTTATCAAGGAGATCACGACATCGTCGATTACGCCGACTGCCGCTCCCACGGAGGACGGCATAGCTACGGCGTTATATCTTGTTGGATCTGAAACCGGCGATGATAATGTCCGGGCCTTCATTCGCGATCCGGAGAATTCGAATGACACAATCTGGACTCCGCAGCCGGCCGTATTCCGTTGCCTTTCATCCAACGCCACGACCCTTGTCTTGAGCTCGAGTCAGGGGAATATCGAAGTCGGGGGAGCATCGTGCCAAATCATCTCCACTCTGCAGGACGCGTACGGCAACCCTCTTTCCGAGGGTTATTTCGTGGCTTTTCAGATCACCTCCGCCAACGGCGATTCGTCGATACCCGGCGAATGGCCGTCCTTTGATACCGAAGGTGGGGTGTATGGCGACACCATACCGACGAATATCAACGGCCAGGCGGTCTTGCAGATATACTCCGGCATTATGGCCGGGGCGGTAGCCATCAGGGCGTGCACGATTCCCTTGCCGCCCGATTCTCTATTCGTTTGCGATGAGAAATCGTTAATCACCATTTCATCAGGTCCGCCGGCTTATGTCGTCGCCTCCAGGTCACCGTCCGCGGAAAGCGACAATCCCAGCTATCCCGAACGATTCGTGCAGGTCGGCGCCGGAGTATGGGATATTTACGCCAATCCTGTCGAATACGGCACGGCCGTTCACTTCTCTCTGATTCCGCAGGATATCGCCGAAGTGGAGGGTAATTCTTTCACCGGCGGCTCGAAGCCGTATCACCCGGATTCGGTCGACGGCTGGGCATTCTCGCGAATCATATTCGGCTGCTATCAGACATTCGAACAGATTCAAATCGTGGCCTCGTCAGCCGGGCAATACGGTCCCGTAGCGGACACCTCGGATTCGTTTGCCCTGCCCGCGTATGATCCATCGCTTACCTGCTCAGCCAACCCCGGCAACCTGAGATGCGCCGGTCCCGGCTCTAATCAATGTGCCACTTCAGAGATCAGAGCCACCCTCTTCGATGGCGGCGGCTGTTCCGTCGATAGCGGCCTTATCGTATTTACCGCGCTGGTCGCCGGCGATATAGTCGGACCGACCGAGGATTACACCGACAGCCTGGGGAACGCTTACGCTGATTATCGTATTTGCGGCGATGATATACCGACACCTCCGGACGGCATACCGAGAATAGAAACCCAGGTTCAGGCGATGTTGTGGGGTTATCCCGACGTTATTTGCGAAGTAGACCTCGTCTGTACTCGTCCACAAGAATAGCAGTTTTGGAGAAGTTTAATGGAGAAACTTGGTGAGGTACTCTTAAGAGAGAATCTGATAACTGAAGATAAGCTCAGGAAAGGGTTAAACAGGCAAAAGGAGAACGGCAAGAGGCTCGGCGAGGTATTACTGGCGGAAGGTCTGATCGGCGACGAAAATCTCGCTGTGGGGCTGTCGAAACAGCTTGGTATCAAGTATGTGACGGCCGAGCAATTGCTGAAAGTCGATAAGGAAGCTCTGGAGTTCATTCCCGAGTTTTTCGCCCGGGAATATCATTGTCTCGCTTTCGGCCGCCAGGACGACCAGCTTCACGTGGTGATGGTCGACCCCGAGGATATCGTCGTTATAGATAATCTGCAGAAGATCACCTTGATGCAGATTATTGTTAACATAGGCGCGTTGAATGTAATCGACGAGGCCATCGAACGACACTATAAAGAGCTTCGGGCGACCGGGGAGGTCTCCGAGGCTCTTTCCGGCATGGATTTCATCGTCTCCGCCGACGGCAGGGATCTCGACGATATCGATGTCAACGAGTTGAAAAAGGAGCTCGACGAGGCGCCAATCGTCAAGCTGGTAAACCTCATCATCTCTGAAGCCATCAAGAGCAGAGCCACGGATATTCATATCGAGCCGCTTTTCGACGCGCTATTGGTAAGGTATCGCGTGGACGGCGCCCTGCAGGAAGTGATGACCGCGCCGGTGAAGTCAGCCATGGGAATTATCTCCAGGATCAAGATCATGGCCAATCTCAATATCGCCGAACGCCGTTTGCCCCAGGACGGCCGAATATCGATCAAAACCCCGGACAAAGAAGTTGACGTTCGCGTTTCGGTTCTTCCCACAGTCCGCGGAGAAAAAGTGGTATTGCGGCTTCTGGATAAAAAGGGATTCGATTTTACCCTGACCAACCTCGGTTTCGACAACGATATGCTGGAGATTTTCCGCAAGTGGATCAACATGCCGTACGGGATGATTATTGTCTCCGGCCCTACCGGATGCGGCAAATCGACGACTCTTCATGCTGCTTTGAAGGAGATTCAGAACGAAGAGGATAATATCGTCACGGTGGAAGACCCCGTCGAGTACCAGATCGACAAGGTCAATCAGGTAGCCACCAACGATTCGATAGGCCTGACATTCGCATCCACCCTCCGTACCATCTTGAGGCAGGACCCGGATAAGGTGCTGATCGGCGAGATCAGGGATAAGGAAACCGCCGATATCGCCATCAAGTTCTCGCTCACCGGGCACCTGGTGTTCACCACCCTGCATGCCAACGACGCGCCGTCGACAATAACCAGGCTTCTGGACATAGGTGTCCCGCATTATTTGGCCGGCTCGGTAACCAACCTGGTCATGGCCCAGAGGCTCGTGAGGACCATTTGCAGCGGCTGCAAAGAAACGTATAAGCCCGACACGGAGGAATTGCGGGCCTTAAAAATAGACCCCGACAAACACCAGGACGCGACCTTCAGCAGAGGCGTGGGATGCGTTCGTTGCCGAAATACGGGATTTTACGGACGAACCGCTCTTTTCGAGCTATTGGAAATGAGACTGCCAATCAGAAGTGTGATTTTCGGCGGGGGCAACGAGGACGAACTCAGGCTCGTGGCGTTGAAAAACGGAATGGTGACGCTGCGCGAGGCCGGAATACGAAAAGTCCTTGGAGGCACCGTTTCCGCGGCGGAAGTCATAAAGAAGACTATCGACGAAGATTGATGACGTTAAAATCAGGGTGAATCTCAACCCGGGACATGCTTAAAGGATGATTGATGGCGAGTTTTGCTTACGTAGTTAAAGATCAAAAAGGGAATAAGCACGAGGGAACGATTTCCGCCAATACTCTTGACGAGGCCCTAAACAAACTGAGGGAGTCGGGGCAAACGGTCATTTCCATCGTCGATTCCGTAAAAAGAGGCGCCGGTAAATCGAGCGGGCTGGTCAACGAAATAGCCCTGTATATCCACAAGAAAAGAACCGCCGTGCCGCTGAACACCCAGGTGTTCTTTACCCGCCAGCTGGCCACCATGATTTCGGCCGGCCTGACCGTGGAAAAATCGTTGAACAATCTTTTGTATGAAGAAACTC
>CAZDAH010000044.1:4148-5439 GCA_964503405.1 uncultured Ignavibacteria bacterium | reverse complement strand
TAATGATGTCAAGAAGGGATTCGCATTATCGGACGCTCTTGAAAGACATCCAGGCGTTTTCTCTCCCCTTTATGTTGCGCTGGTTCGTTCCGGCGAGGTTTCCGGTTCGCTTCACAATGTGCTGGAGGAACTTGCCGATTATCTGGAGTTCCTTCAGGATACCCGCAGGAAAATCATTTCGGCCATGACTTATCCCATCCTGGTGATCGTCATGCTGGCGATTGTTACGAGCGTTCTGATGATCTATGTCGTGCCGCAGTTCCAGGCTGTTTACGACAGGTTCGGCGCCAGCCTTCCCATCCCCACGCAGATGCTGATCAAGGTGGCCGATATTATAGGCGCGAATTTTATCGTGACTGTTGTCGGGCTTTTGGTGGTCCTCATCGCCTTCAAGATTATCAGCCTGAGCGAAGCCGGGAGGTCGGTGATCGACAGGGTTAAATTAAGCGTGCCGCTTTTCAAACATATCATAGTTAACTCCCTGATGAGCAAATTCAGCCGCACGTTCGGGATGCTTTTGAGCGCGGGGGTGCCCGTTGTCGACTCCCTGAACCTGGTTTACCGGGTGGTTGACAACGTCTATTACAAGAACGCCGTCAGGCAGTCGACCCGATTGATCCGCGACGGCTATTCGATAGCCGCCTCCCTGAAAAAAACCGAGGCTTTTCCCAATACGCTCCTTTCTCTGGCGGCAACCGGCGAGGAGACCGGGGATATGGACAAGATGCTGGGCAAGGCGGCCATATTCTACGATAAACAACTCGAGGCGGTAATTACGCGAATGACGTCGTTCATAGAGCCGATGTTGATTCTATTGATCGGCATTGTTATCGGCACCATTATTATCGTTATTTACCTGCCGTTTTTCAAAATGGGGTTCGCTTTCAGAAAAGGGCTTACTTAGGCCGATCGGGATGCCGAAGCCGCCGTCGCCGGATACAGCGACGGTGGCTTTTTTTATGAGACAATATGATATTCGACGGGGAAAGCGCGGCCGGCCTGTTCGGTCGGGAACTCGGGAAATCGCTGGGCAGATTGTTTTCCCGCGGCGGTCTTTCTGAACGCCATCGGTTCCTTTGCACCATCGCCTGCCTTCAGGCCGCGGGCGATACCCGCAATCTCACAGCGATGCTAAGGCTGTCCATAAGCGATCTCGACGACCTGGTCGGCGTTTACGAATTATTGCTGCAGGGTTATCTTTTCTGCGGATATCCCAAGGCCATCGAATCGTTTTTCTGCCTGGCCGAGGCTCTGGCGGATCGGGCCGACCTCGCTCCCGGGGCATTCGAAC
>CAZDAH010000044.1:0-4138 GCA_964503405.1 uncultured Ignavibacteria bacterium | reverse complement strand
TGCCGAGGGGTACGGGCACGTGCTGTCTCGAAAAGAGCTGGAAATCAAGGCCCGTGAACTGGCGGTTGTATCGTCGTTATCGGCCATCGGGTCGAACCGCCAGTTGAATTCGCACATCAGGGGATGCCGGAATGTCGGCTGTGATGATGCGGAGATATACGAAGCGATATACTGCGGCTTACCCTGGCTTTCGGCGGAAAGGGTTGTGGATTCCCTGAATGTCTGGTCGAATATCACCGGGCACGACATTTTCGATTCAATCGACAATATTCATATCTGACACGTATAATAATCTATGAAGAAAGCTCTGAAAATCCCGGTCTATATTATTGCCGTTTTCTTTCTGACCGTGGCCGCGGTAATTTACGTCTATCTTTTCACCACACTTCCCGAAAGCGAGCTTAATCACTTGGTTGCTTTTAGAGCCCTGAGGGACAGCGGCTATGACGTGCGTTTCGGGAGGATAAACCGGGACGTTTGGGATCATGTTGTTCTGGAGGAAGTCACCATAGCCCCGGAAAATCCAGGGGAGGGAATATCCGTAGCGATTAACAGAATAGAGATTGAGTATAATATTTTCAACCTGGCCGGGGGAAAGTACATTCTGGACATTGTCGACGTTGATTCCATTTCGTTGAAACTGCCGGAAAGGCGTGGGGCCAAAGAAGATCAGGAAATCGGGGCGATATCCTTTCCCTTTTCAATGAGCGCCGAAAACTCGAGTGTGGGTTCGATTGTAATAGATTTACCCGGCGGCAATACCGTCTATGTGGATTCGCTGCGATTCGGCATATCGATCTCGAACGACAAGCTGCGGGCGGATTGTCGAAACCTGGCTCTTCGCTGGCCGGAACGGGATTTTGAAATCAGGCGGTTAGCGGGCAGCCTGGTGACTACACCCGACGGCTTTCGGGTCGAGAAAACGGATCTTATTACGGGCAAATCAAATCTGCTCATCGAGGGCAACACCGGCGCGACACTTGTGGATAAGCTCGATATTAACGTGAAATGCGGGCCGATCGATCTGAACGATGTCCGAAATCTCACGGGGGTCAGGATCAAGGGGGTCCTGAACGCCGCCCTGAATCTCCGGGGATCTCCGCAGAAGCTGGAAGGCGATGCGGAAATCGACGGGATTTTCATGGATCGTACATTTGACGATATGGAGATCGCATTCAGTTACCAGGACAAGAAACTCTCGTTCGACAAAATCGACGGCGAGGTGTTTCATTCACGTTTTCGCGGTTCCGGAGATATCGATTTCGGAACGCGGCCTGAAGAATATCATTATGAAGGCCTGGTCACGCGACTCGACTTGAGAGAGATCGGTCCCGAACTGGCCACCGATTTCAGCGGACGGTTACGGCTGACCGGCAGGTCCTTCGCCGCCGATCAGTTCGGAATGAGAATTAATTGCGATTTGGATTCTGTCAGAGTAGAGAACTATTTTTTCAATGAGGTTTCCGGGACGGTTAATTTCAATCTGAAAAAAATCGATTTCCTTGACGGCTTCAGGGCACGTTACAAAAATACCCATATAGAAGCTGCAGGGGAACTCGAATACTCGGGGAATATCAATCTCGGCGGCACGGTTCGTTTCGAGGACCTGACCGATTTCACGGACCAGGTATTTTTAAAGAAGCTGGGCGGCGGCGGCGCGGCGTCGTTCGAGCTGAGCGGCCCCACCGGAGATTTCAACGTGGAGGCTTATTTCGACTCAGATTCATGCTGGACTTACGGGCTTGAGCCGGACAGTCTTCATATCGGCATCGATCTGAATTCGTTCACGAGTCATCGGGTCGGGATGGTATCGGGCCGATGGATAGGCGGGGAGTTGTACTCGGTGCCGACAGATTCAGGTTTTATAGAAGCCAGCGTCTCCGGAGAACGGGCTTTTCTCGATATGGTCAGGGTGTTCGGGCTGGAGGGAGGGCTGCAGCTTTCCGGTTTATACGACGGCACGCAGATTCCGCCATCGTTCAAAGCAGATACGTTATACGGTGAGATATTCGGCAACCGATTCTCGTCAAAAGAGCCGATCACGATTAATATTTATGAGCGGGAGACCGAGATCGAGAGCTTGAGGCTGGGCTACCGATCGGGCGTCCTCGAAATAAGGGGGATAATAACTAACGACCTCGATATGAACCTCGGCCTCTCTGTGAGCGATTTTCAGATCCAGCCGTTAATAGGACAGGTCTATCCAGAAAAAGAGGTTCGGGGGATTTGGTCGGGAACGGCCAGGATCCTGGGAAATTTCGTCGATCCGGAGATCGAGCTGGATTACAGACTGGACAATTTTTCGGTGGATAATATTGGACTGGGAACGTTAACATCTACCGCCCTGTACGCCGACGGCTACCTGCATACAGATTCCACGCAGCTTTGGTCGCAATACGGATCGTACAGATTCTCCGGACGTCTGCCGATTGATTTGTCATTTGCCGAAGTCGATAGCCGTTTTCCGGAAAAACCGATCGACCTGAGCCTGATCACCGAGGGAGAGCGATTCCTGTTAGCGGAGATTTTCGTCGACGCTGTCGAAAGCTTTGAGACACGCTTTAAGTTCGAATTAAGGCTGACAGGCACCTATTCGGATCCGCTGCTGCAGGGAACAGGCGAACTTTCCGAGGGGAATTTAAAATCACAGTACATGGTGAATCACATCACCGGGATCAATGCCGCGGTCAGGATGGAAAACGAGAAAATCTTTATCGACAGCGTCACTGCCAGCGTGGTACAGATTGAAAAAGAATGGGATCGATTCCTTGATCGATTGTTTTCCAGGCGCGTGAATCGTCCAAAACCGGTGATTACGGCCAGCGGCACGATTACTTTGTTGGGGCTGAATAATTTTCTTTACGATCTTGATGTCAGGGGCCGAAACGTGGATTTCAAAGCCGACGCCTACGACGTAAGCGGAATCGCCGGGTTCGAGCTGAGAGTGGAAGGTGAGACTCCGCCGGTGGTGCGAGGGAATATCGCCCTGTCGAGGCTGGATATTCGCGACGAATTCGAGAATTTCGTGGGGCGGGATTATGACCCTGCGATTGCCGCGGTCGAGGATTCCAGCATGTGGAATCTCGACTTGAACGTAACCGCTCTCAATAATATCTGGATAAAGAATCGGGACGTCGACGGCGAGTTCAAGGCCGATATCAGGGTGCAAAGGCGTGTAGGCATTATGGGGGCGCTCGGCACGCTCGAGGCCATACGCGGATCTTATAACGTCCTGGGCGAAAAGCCGGATTTCAGGTCGGGCACTATTACTTATCCGGATTTCGCCGCAGTCGACCCTGAGATCGATTTCGTGGTGGTAAAGAGGATCAGGCCGCTTCAGGGAGACGGCAGCGAAACAGCGGCGGAGCCATTCGACATGGAAATACATATCACGGGCACTCTGTTATTCCCCGTAATAACCGTTGCCGGTTTTTCCGAGGACGAGGCGTTGAGGATGCTGGTCTCCAGCAGCTGGGCTGGGAGGACGCTGGGGAGCGAACGAAACTCGCAGGATTATCTGAACAGCGTGAACGCCCTGGCCGCTTCGCTCGGCCTCGATCCGTCCACGGCCCAGGGGATTTTCGAAGAGCTGGAAATCAGCGAGTTCGAGGCGGACAAGGGGCCCAGGTTTTCGCTGGCCAAATATATATCCCCGAACCTCTATGTCCGGTTCTCCCGTCGTTTGCGGGACCCGGAAAGCACTCTGGGTGTCGAATATTACTTGAATGATAATTTCTCGTTTAAAGCCACGCAGGGAATGAAGGGATCGCAGAGTGAGGGAATATCGTTCGATCTCAATTTTAATTACGAATATTAGGTTTATCCTGCCATTGGTTTTATTCTCGGCCGCGCCAGCTCAAACGGGAATATCGTCGAACGGCAACTCCGGCGGCGGGAAATCCCTGGTTGAGGACGTTGTGTTGAAAGGCGCCAGGTCGTTCGAGGCCGACCGGATTAAAGGCCTGCTGTACACCAAGCCGGATCGCTGGTATACATTCCTCAACCGGCGCGAGCTTTCCAGGGTAAACGTTCGCTACGACGGCGGGATTATAAAAAGATTCTACAACAGGCGTGGATTCCTGTTCGCCGCGGTGCGAGATTCCACTGCGATCGACGACCAAACCGCGGCAACGTGAAT
>CAZDAH010000043.1:23012-23493 GCA_964503405.1 uncultured Ignavibacteria bacterium | reverse complement strand
ACCGACCTGACCGTCATCGTGCCCGCCTACAACGAGGCCGCCAGCGTCGGACGATTCTCGTCGTCGATTGAAAGCGGCTCGACAAGCTCGAATACTCGAACCTGATCGTACTCCTCGGCATCGTCATCTTTGTCATCGTAGTCGTCATCGTCGCCGTCATCATCATCGTAGTCGTCGTCATCGTCGTCATCATATCTCTGATTACCCTCTGTAAGATACAAAATGGCGAATCCCGAGGCCGTTCCCATACTCATTGTCAGGGTCATGGTGGAATCGTAATTTTCGCGATTCATGTCCGCGTCGTAATCCTTGACGGAAATCTGCGTGTGCGACGGGTCATCCCGACTGATCCACATGAATATCTTCAAACGGTCTTGTCTGTATTTGTAGAAATCCCAGCCGTCGTCTTCGTTATCGCCGGTTCCGAAATCGCCGAACGCTGCTCCGAAGGAATAAAGCTCGCCGAGATCGGATTCAAGCG
>CAZDAH010000043.1:21164-23002 GCA_964503405.1 uncultured Ignavibacteria bacterium | reverse complement strand
ACCTGGGCCAACAATCAGCTCGATGAGCGCGGTCGTTATCGAATCTTCGGCCGCGAGTTCGGGAGCTCCGTCAACGCTCAAATCAGTGAATATCCTCTCCCTGTCCTGGTGATTGTAGAAATAGATGAACATGCGGCTGACGTCTATGTACAAGCTGTCCTCCGGTGGGGGCGGCGGAAGGTCGGGAATCGAATCGAGAAATAACGAGGCGACACCTCCTCCATATGCGGAAACCCAGACCGAACCGATGGAATCGAAGGATATGTCCGAGTAAAACTGGCCCCAGATGAAGTCGTTGTCGGGCGGAATATATCCTCTCCATTGATTATCGGTCTGCAATACCCAGACCCCGTAACCGGTGCCGATCCATAATTCGCCGTCGGCCGGGCGATACTCGAGCGTGGAAATGAACCCGTTAGTCATGGGAGAATTCGACGTGTTGTAGACTGTCCAGCCGCTGTTATCGTAAAGCGCCGCTCCGAAACCGGCGGTCCCGAAAGCGACATTGCCGCTTTCCCGGCACACCCTGACGGAGAGCAGCTGGTTGGATGGCAATCCGCTGTTGGCGCTGTTGAACGTCTGCCAGGCGGAGCCGTCATGCCTGACAGCGCCTCCGTTGGCCGTGGCTATCCACAACGCGTTTGCACTATAATCGTAATCGATCGCCCTTATATAATCGCTGGGAATATAGGTGCCGTTGGGTACGTTGAATACCTGCTGCTGGCCGTCGGAATATGTATATTCAGTGCGGGAATTGAGCCTGTATCTTATCCATCCCGTATCATTGTAAATAGTGATCCCGCCCCCATAAGTGGAAACATACCGTGTCTGACCGTGGATGATCGCCCCGGTGACAATCTGATTTACTTCCAGCCCCTGGTTCATCATCGACCAGCTGGAATCGGAGCATTCGAGACGGGCCAGTCCGAAGCCGTAGGGAGATGAATCGAGGTTGCCCGAAGCTGCCGCCAGCCAGACGTTGCCCGAATCGTCGCACGATGACCTCCGGACGGCATTAATGGGCACTCCGCTGTTCGATGAGTTCCAGATGGTCCAGGTCGACTCTCGAACCAGGGCAACCCCGCCTCCCGAAGTTCCTATATATTGATTCCCCTGGGCGTCGAAATCGATGGATGCGACATAATCGGTGGGCAACGGCGAATTGATCTGATTATATACAGTCCACGTCGAATCGGCCAGGACAAGGCGCCAGGGCAAAAGCACGAATGCCGCGGCCATTGCAACCGATTCAACCACCGTCAATTTTTTCCTCATAATATTCTCCCTCGAATCGAGTATAGACGCAATATTGTTGCCGTCCGAAACAGTATTCTTCATCTTGCAAAAATATCGTCTTGTCCCCGTAACATATTGAATATAAATCGATTATGATTTGATGAGAATGTCGACCTGATCCCGAGTTTGAGCATTCGGGACTTTATTCGGCCTTTGCGGTTGAATAATTGCACAACGCTGTTTAACAATTGAACAGCCGGATCGAATTTCAGCTGTCGAATAAAAGACCCGCCGAGGCTGCCGCATTTTGCGAATGAATATCAATATCAGGAACCCATCATTACGCTTTTATGTTAATAGGAAAAATGAAGAGCAGTCCGGTCGAGGCTGCGTCAAAAGACTGTTTGAATAAGAAGGAGACCTTATGAAAAAATCGCTCATGATTTTAATAATGACAAGTTTCATCCCAGCCGCGGCCTTCGCCTATTCAAGCGGCCCCCCTGATCAGAGAACAGGAGCGCCGGGGGAATTAACCTGCCAAAACGCTTGCCATAGTTCGTTTCCCCTAAACAGCGGCGACGGCACTCTTTCCATCAGCGGGC
>CAZDAH010000043.1:2347-21154 GCA_964503405.1 uncultured Ignavibacteria bacterium | reverse complement strand
TACACCATCACCGTGGAGATCTCGGATAACGGTCAGTCGCGCTGGGGGTTCGAGATCACGCCGCTCATTTACGGCTCCGTGACCATTACCAACCCCAGTGAAACCCAACTGTCCATCAGCAACGGCAAAAGCTATGTGAAGCACACGTTTAACGGCACCCCTTCCGGCACGCCCAACGGCCCTGTCAGCTGGAGTTTCGACTGGACGGCGCCGACCAGCCCGCCCGACTCGATCATTTTTTACGCCGCCGGTAATGCCGCCAATAACAATTTCCTCAATACCGGCGATTATATCTATACGACAAGCTTCACTTCCCATCTGATGCCCACCGGCATCGAGGACGATCCTTTCGCTTCGCTGCCGTCGCATATACAGGCCGGCAATTATCCCAATCCGTTCAACGCCCAGACCGCTATCAGTTATGATCTGCCTTATGCGGGGAAAGTCACCCTGGAGATTTACGATCTGGGCGGAAAGAAAGTCGAGTCGCTGGCTGATGGTTTCCAGGAGGCCGGACGGAAGATCGTCTATTGGGATGCTTCCGAAATGCCCTCCGGAGTTTACTTCTTTAGCCTGGTTTTCGACGCGATGCGCGAGAGCAAGAAGATGGTGCTGATAAAGTAAACGAATTATTATTCGTGAAAAATAAGGGCGGGATCGCCATGAGCCCGCTTTTCTTATTTCGAGATATTGCGAGGATCATACCGCTACCCCTTTCAGGGTGTTGGCGGAGACGTCCATGATACGAGCGTCTATATAATCGCCTGTCTGATGCCCGTTTCTCCTGAATATGACCATCTTGTTGGCGTCGTTGCGGCCGTACCACTCCTCCTCGCGCTTCTTGCTCGGACCTTCCACAAGAATACGCTGAGTCTGCCCTATAGCCGCCCGGTTCAGTTTGAGGCTGATTTCCTTTTGAACCTCGTTCAGGAGAGTGATGCGATACTTTTTCTCCTCGGGAGGGACGTCGTCAGACCAACGTCTCTTGGCCACCGTCCCTTTGCGTTCGGAGTAATTGAATATGAATGCTGAATCGTATTCGACTGTCTTGACCATTTTCGCCGTCTTCTCGAACTCCTCCCTCGTCTCCGTGGGGAAGCCGAGGATGATATCGGTGGTCAGGGAGATTCCCGGAATCCTCGTCCTGATCCGATCGACCAAATCCAGATAATCGGCGGCGGTGTGTTTGCGTCGCATGACATGCAGGATGCGATCGGAGCCGGCCTGCAGGGGAAGATGGATGTGCTTGCAAACGTGGGGATGCTCCGCGATCAAATCGAGCAAGTCATCGGGGAAATCCTTGGGATGCGGCGAGGTGAACCTGACCCTTCTGATTCCCGGTACATCAGCCACCGCCCGCATGACCTCGGCGAAAGGACGGCCATTATCGTTGTACGAGTTGACGTTCTGCCCGAGGAGAGTCACCTGCGAGTAACCCTCATCGACCAGCCTGACCGCTTCCGCGCGTACGCTCTGCAAGGTACGGCTTCGTTCGCGTCCGCGGGTGTAGGGCACCACGCAGAAAGTGCAAAAATTATCGCAGCCGCGCATTATGGCGATCCAGGCGTTGACTCCCTCCCTACGCTCGGGATAGATATCGTCATAGGTTTCGAACTCGGAAAGATCGATATCGCATGACGGCCCCGCCCTATTCCTGGCCTCGTCGATGATTCCCGGCAGCCGACGATAGCTGTCGGGGCCGGCGGTAATATCCACGTGAACCGAATTATCCAAAAGATCCATCTTGAGATTCTGGGCCATGCATCCCAATACGCCGATCACCACCGATTGACGCTCTTTCAGCTTCTGCAGCCGCTGCAATCGACCGTAAATCTTGTTATGGGCGTTCTCGCGAACCGCGCAGGTATTCAACAATATAACATCGGCGGTATCGGGCTCGGGAATCTCGAAAAAACGGTCTTTATTGAGAATCGAACGAACCAGCTCGCTGTCATATTCGTTCATCTGACAGCCGTAAGTTTCCAAATAATAAGCCAGTCGGCCGGACGTCTTGTTTCCAGGGGCCTGTCTTATCTTGCTTTGGCTTTCGCCCATGCAGCTACTCCGAACTTCATAATAAATCCCTGAGACAATATCGTTTAAATTGCCCCTAAATCAAGCCCCATCATTCGGAAAGAGGCGGCCGCATATTTTCGACCGCCCTAAAATAGTCTTCTCGGGATACAGAGGCTCAGCCCGCCTGGTACCTGGGGATCTCGGAACTGCATCTGGCCGGCGAAAAATTGTTCTCGAACTTTTCCCTGGATACCGACGGTCCCTTTTTCGAGCAAAACGAATCGAAGGAGCGGATCAGATCGGCGGCGACTCCGGCGGCGTCGAGCTGCTCGATCTGCTTGCGATGAAGCACATAAACCAGTTCGCCATCCTTGAACAGCGCCACCGACGGCGATGACGGAGTAATTTCGGGCAGATATTCACGGGCGCGCTGAGTAGCGTCGCGATCGACCCCGGCGAATACGGTCACCAAATAGTCCGGTATCAGGCCGTGCTGCAGGGCCATGCCTACGCCCGGACGGGCGTGGCCAGCGGCGCATCCGCAAACGGAGTTTATGACCAGCAATGTGGTCCCCTTTTTCTTGGATAGTGCGCTGTCGACCCCTTCGGGCGTATTCAAAGAATGTACTCCGATATTCTCGAGCTCTTCCCACATATGGCGAACAGCATTGATATCATACAAAGACTGCATTTGAAGAATCTCCTTTCAAACCGAATCGTCTCGGCATATCTACCATTATCGTAAAATTTGATCCGCATTTAATCTTTTATTCGCATCATGTTTTAAACCCTCGTCCCCGATCAATAGTTCCCAACTTGTTAAACCGTTTGTGGTTAACATAGCCAATGGAGTCTAATATCGAGGATTCGGCTGCTCTTAAGAAGATTCCGGTTTACAAACCGGGTCTTTTCGATCCTCAGCCGGGCCCGCAGTGGGCGCACGCTTTTATCCGGCTGGTCATGAGATCGACATCGATCTGCGCGCTTATCACAAGATCCTCGCCGTCATAACCGACCCCCACGATGGTGCAGGGCTCGCTGACTGCGCCCGAAGCCGCGCCGGTATAGACCTGAAGAGCCGATTTAAGAGCGTTGAGATGTTTTAGGGCGACGAATTCCTCGGCGTGATCCTCAGGGCGCTGATGATGTCCGGTATAAGGCAAATCGAATTCGAGAATCCTGGTAACCGATTCATTCTCGAGCTTACCCAGCAGGAACGATTCCGCGCCCACAGCCCCTCCGCACGTCTTTTTGTTCAGGCTGTAGGTTTTCAGACGATCGTCTTTATCGAGCGTTATTTCGATATTTTCAGTTATATCGCCGCAGGGCATAACTCGCTGATCCTCTCTTCAGCTTCATTCTTGTTAATCGCGCGCATGATATAAACATCGGAAAACGCTGTCAAGATTTTAATCGTTATTCGTCGCCTCCCTTAGCCATAATTACCCACTCTTTTTAACAAAATTCGCCGCTTTCTTGAAGAGAATTGATATGAGAAGGATCAGGATCAGCGACGCTATTATCGCCGGCCCCGTGGGAAGATCCATGCCTGTCGAGATCAATATGCCGATAACGCTTCCCAGCAAGGCCACTCCCCACCCCAGCAGGAGACGAGCTGACTGCTTGCGGGTGAAAATCAACGCGTTTACAGGCGGTATAACCAGAAGCGAGAATACCAGCAGAACCCCCGCCATGTGCACCGATGACGTTACGACAAATCCGAACGAGGCGTAGAAAAGAAAATCCCACCAGCCCACTGACCAACCGTCAGCCACCGCCCCGGCTCGATCATCCGACAGCCTGAAAAAACGACCGCGCAAGAGCCAGTGAAATATCCCGATGGCCGAGTAGAGGATCGCTGTGGATATAAGATCCGATTTCGTGACTGTCAGCAGAGAACCGGACAGCATCTTGTGAAGTTCTTCGCTCCCTTCGGGACGTCCCGTCAGGAGCAGGATCACTCCCACCGAGAAACCGGCGTATACTATGCCGATAAATGCCTCCTGGGGAATCCGCTCGTCTTTACTGCGGGCAACTGAAATGATCGCTGCCCCGATGAAGGTGAAAGTCAGACTGACAAAATATGTCGACATGGAGTGATCGGGTAAGCCCGCGATGACGGCCACAATGCTCCCGAAAGCGGCAGCCTGGGCTAATGAGATATCCACAAAGATGATTCCCCGGCTGACCACATGAAAACCGAGATACGCGTGAATGCCGGCGAATATCAATGATGCCAACAGCGCGTACTGCACGAATGAATAGGAGAACATCTGAAGCATCAGTTTCTTCCCAGTCCTTTCAAGAGGCTGTCCACGATATAATCGAAAAGAGCGAAGTAATCCATCGCCGACTTGTTTCCCCCCACCGATAACGGTAATTCAACAACCGCGGCTCCGGCTTCCCTGGCGATTACCAACGGCACCCTATCCGAAAAGTACGGTTCTTTGACGATCAGCTTGATATTTCCGGCTCTAACGAGCTCGATCAGCTCGGCCGTGTGCGACGGTGTCGGCTCGATGCCCGGCTTGGGCTCGATGAACCCCCTGACTTTGATTCCGAAGGCGGCCGAAAGGTAAGGCCAGGAGTTGTGAAAGGCTATTATCTCGGCGCCGTCAAGCGCCGCAGCCTTAGCCCGCCATTCGTGGATTCGTGAGTCGAGCGCATTCTCGAACTCCAGCAATCTTGAGCGATAATATTCTGAATTGGACGGGTCGATTCGAGACAAGGCTTTCTCTATATTCGCGGCGATTATCTTTCCGTTCTCCGGGTCCAGCCAATAATGTGGATTGCCCGAAGGGTGAATATCCCCCATTGACGCGTCGATCTTGCCTGTCGGCTTCTCCAGCGCCTCGATACCCTCTGAGCAATCCACGATTACGAGCTTCCCGTTCCTGGAACCGTCAATAATGTATTGTGCCCAATAATCCAGCCCCAGTCCAACCGATAGATACAGATCCGCCCTGGCCACCTTGACCATGTAGCTGGGCAAAACCTCCACGAAGTGTGGATTTGACTTTCCCGAGACGATATCGTCGACATCGACATGTTCTCTCCCAATCTCCCTGGCTATGGACGCCAGGTCCGATGTCGAGGCCACTATTCTGACCTCGGCCGCCGCTGAATTCGCGATCAGGCAGGCTGTCAAAAGCGATTCTATTATCTTGAACATTGTTCTCTCTCCATCAATATATGTGCGGTTTGTGGGGACCCAACGACCATAAGAACTGGAGAATACCTGTCTGGTAAGGCCCGTCGAAATCGGCGCCGTCATCCTGCCTCAGCAATAGACCGATCCTATACGTCTCTTCCGCCAGGGAGAAACCGGCGAAAAGGCCGAAAGCCGAATGATCGTCTTCGCTAATATCGGGTTCCTGGCCGAAATCGATAAAGGCCCCGATATTATATCTTCTTCTGAACTGGCAGTCGACTGAAGCGAAATAACCGAACGAACTGTTGTGATCGTCGAGGATTCCCGCCAGGGTATCGATATCGACATCTCTGGAGCCGATCAAGCCTTCGGCGACCATTGTCAGGGATCGATACATATCGGGACGCCATTTGAACTTGAGATCGAACCCTCCCATGGTTGTCCAGCGGTTCTCGTCTGGATCATGCTGCCCGTAGAGGCCGGAGAGCCCCGCCTCGCACGTCGTGAAATCGCCAAAGGGCATAAAAAGGGAAAGCCGCCCGCTGCCGCCGGGATCGAAATCCGGTTCTTCTTCCGTTGGTTCTGTCGCGCCGTGCTCATGATGCCCTCCGAAGAAATCCCCCTGCAGCAGATTGCCCGAGACGGTCAGGGCTTTATTTCCAATGGGACGAAACGTCGATATGTTCACTCCCACGTCTTTCAGCCCGTCATCGCCAAAATATAGCGAATGCATCAGAGGCCTTCCCATCCACGACCATTGATGGTCATGCTGGGTGTTGATTTTGCCGAAATCTACAAGGTACTGCCCGGCCTCGATTTGAAGATTAAGTGGTAATCCTCTCAATAACGTCGCGCTGGCCTCCTCGATTTCTATCCCCTCGGTGCCGTGAATACCGAGGAAAACATCAGCCCGGGAATAAGGATTAAGGTATCCCGTGGCCGCGATCTCCAATTCATCGAATTCCATTCGCAGACCATCCTCGCCGATCTCGGCAGGCAGGCTGTTCTCGATTATCGCTCTGGAATCCCCGATGAAACTGATATCCGGATTCACCGTCGTCTGAGAGATCGCGATTTGGTTGCTGCCGATCGAGACTGTCAAAGCACATAAGATTATCAGCGTTTTGTTAACCATATCTCCTCGCATATTAGAGATTGTCTGATTATGAAATTCTAAAAACGTTACGCGGAGTTATAGCGGCATGCCGGGAGGGGCCCTGAAGGACAAATTGATTCTCTCGAGAAATCCGCCTGATGGCAGCGGGCATCCAATCAATAGAATCCCGGAAAGGATCAGGGGAAAAACGAGAGAATTATTCGATACGATACTAAGATGGAACAACGCGTTTATAGAGCAAAATAAACATTTCGAACTTGGGTCGGGATCGCCATGAAAATGAATCAGACTGGTCGAAAAAAGAATTAGAAGAATTACCGACAATAATACTGAAGCGAATCTTTTCCCCGTTGTGATCATTGAATCAGTTTCCTCGCCAATATTATCTGCCCCATTATGATAGATCCATGATTATATGTCAACATTTTTCTCAGCAATAAAAAAGGCCGGCCCATCGGCCGGCCCGTCAACGATCAATCCGTTATTGATCGAATGAGGCATTATGGAATTTCAACGCCCCTTTCAGTCTCTCCGCGACAAGAGTAATATGATCCGGCGGGTAGAAATCATCGAAGCCGGAATAAATCTCGAACTGGTCGATATTGTCCATGGCCACGCTCTGGAACACCTGGGCCATGCCGTAAAGCCCGAGATCGTCCTCCTGCCCGCAATCGACATAAAGATCGGTATTGGCGAAAACGCCGCCGTATCCGCCGCCGTAGAGCGCGGTAACGTCGTGTGTCATCCAGCGGTTCCAGATCGGCATGGCCACCTGCCCGTCCGCGCCGAACGGCAGATCCACTCTGCCCACGAATCCAATTGTCGAAAACAGGTGGGCGTAGGTGGTATCCGAATCGTTGGGATGATGCGGCGAAAAGGCGGAGGCCATGGAGAACATCATGTTTGTCAGTCTCTTGCCCACTCCCGGCGCTATCGAATAAAAAGCCGCCGTATCCCCGGGGGTAAAGGAGTTTTCCGCGAAAACATATGGTATCAGGTCAAGCAGGCCCAGATACGTGGTATCTACCGGGTAACCGCCCCAAAAAGCAATGGGTCCGGACATGGAGGCTGCGGATCCGAAAAGATCGTTTCTGAGCATGGCCAGCTTGAGCGCCCCGTAACCGCCCATCGAGTGTCCGGCGATTCCCCTTTTCTCGCGGGTAGCGTCAGTATTGAATAGCGAGTCGGTCATGGCGACTACCTCATCCGTGATGAAATCCTCCATCAAACCGGCAAATGACTGGCCGGAATCGGGAGCCGGGGCCAACGTATCCACATAGGCGAAAGAATTCGTGTAGAAACTTCCCCCGAGGGCATTGGTGGCGTTGGGCGTGACCACGATCATGGGATCGATCTCGCCGTTATAAATCATCTCATCCATCAGGTCTTGCAGGCTGAATAGCGCGGTGAAGTAATTCTCGGTCCCGCCAAAGCCATGCAGCAGATATACAACCGGATATGTCACGGTCGAGCTATCGACATCGTAATTCGGGGGGGTGTAAACTATCACTCCGCGCTGCGGAGGATCGAGCATCATGTCGCCGTCGATGGACTGCGAATGGAAGGTCAAATTCCACAGACTGCCCTGCGGGATTTCAATGTCGACCGGATTATCTCTCTTGGAACACTGTATCGAGGCTGTAAGCACAACCGCAATCAGCATTAAGGCGTTAAATTTCTTCATTTTACTCCTCCCCCTTAGAACCTGTAAGACAGCGAAACATGAGAGGCATATAGTGTGCTCTTGAACGAACCGGGGTTGTTGTCAAAATCGCCGTCCCCGTTGACGTCGGTGAGCGTGGTCACATTCCTGTCGGCGAAACTAATGAATTCGAAATTATAGGCCAACTCGACACCCTCTAATCTCAACGCGGCCCCTATATTGAACGAATGTTTGTCGCCGAGATCCGGAATTAGCGGCGAGAATGTCTCGTCGGGGATCGGGCTGGGATCCAGATAATACCCGAATCTTATGGCCAGGGGTTTCGAAGCCCAGTATTCTCCACCGAACGAGAATCTCAAAGTGTTCTCCCAGTTCAGCAATATGGGCGTATCCTCCGATGGTCGTCCTACGGGATCGGTTCCGTCGAGCTCCACGACGATCGAATCGAGCGCGGACCAGCTTGTGTAAGCTACCTCTCCGGTAAAAGTCAGTTTGTCCGACGCTTTATAAGCGATGCCGAACCCGAAATCAGCGGGGGTCTTGACATCGGCTTTGGCGTCGGGCTCCGACACCAGATTGGTCGCGCCGAACAGGGCCCTGATAAGGGCGATCTCCTGCGGGGATGCCCCGCTCGAGGTGGCATCTTCGACAAGGATATCACGCAATCCGTTGTTATTGAAAACGTAAAGCTCCTGCATGGCGGCGCCCTCCATCTTGAGGGTCGTGCCGGTACGACCGGAGAGACCGAACTGCAGCTTATCAGAAAGTTTGTAAAGTAGCCCAAAATTGGCGCCGTAACCCCAGCCGTTACCGTCGATCTCGGTGTCGATAAGCAGATTCTGATGCGGTATGGGGATTCCTGACGGCGCCAGCACAGTCTGTTTGAAAAGTATGCTGCCGTATTGAGCGGAGAATCCCACTCCGAGACTCAGCTTATCATCCAAAAACGCCTTGGCCACGGTGGGATGGAAATCGATTACCTGGAGATCGGCTTTATGATCGTACCACGGATACGCAAATCTGATATCCATATTCCTGGTCGGATTGTACAGATCCCATTCACTGGCCAGTCCGTTGGGGACAAATACTGCCAGCCCTGCGGTTATCCCCGTCAGGTTCTCGAATTTGTAAAATCCGCCGATGTCGGGAATAAAAGTGGTCTTATCATTGGGGTAACGAACCTGCCCGTTGCGGTAACCGACGTCGAGGCCGCCGTAGGTAATATCCGGGGTATACTCTATTCTGGGGTTGATGGCCACCAGCATACCCGTTATTTCGTTCTGCTCGATCTGGGTCAATCCGGCCGGATTCCAGTAGGCCGCGCTCCAGTCGTCGGCCAGCCCCCTGAACGCGCCTCCCATGCCGATCGCCTTGGATCCGACACCGGAAAGGGCGAACCCTCCGGCATGAAGGTTTCCCACAGTGAAGGCCAGAACCAGAAGGGCCGCGGTTATAGCAAAACCCGGCGATGACCCCGTGTCCAGGCCCGGAAACTGCGGGGCTGGGGACTTAACGTTTCTTTTTGCCATCTGTTTCTCCTGCGATTTGATTAGGATACCATTCTTCATTTTTAAAGAAGCGTAATAAATCACTTTTTATTCAGTTCAGCCAGATATTTTTTGGCCTCGTCCTTATATTTTTCGTCGAGCGGCCTTCGCGATTCCAATTGAATGCACTTTTCGAATTCCGCCCGCGCCTCGTCTTTTCTGTCATAGGTCTTGTACGTGATCCCCATCTCCAGATGGTGATTCGGATAATCGGAGTTCAATTCGATCGCCTTTTGCATAAAAGACAGAGCGTCCTCCTTGTTGGCCGCCCCAAGCCCCATGGGCACCCTCAGGAATTTTGGTTTTCTTCCGACCTCGCGATTCCACCTGCCGAGAACGTGCCATGCGCCGTCGTGCAGGGAGTCTATTTCCAATGCCCTCAGGCATTCGTTCCTGACCTTTTTGGCCAGGCTGGCCGATTTAAAAATCCCCTTGTGCAGGGCTATCTTTCCAAGCGCCCGGGCCAGCTGGAAATGAGACTCGGCGCTTACCTCGTCGACCTCCAGCGCATACGCAGCCGCGTCCCTCGATTCCTCGAATACCGCCAGCTGCGAGTCTTCGGGAGCGGTCTCACCCAATAGATTGAGACTTCGCGATAATTTCCAAAACGATTCGGCGTTCCCGCTGTCGCTCGCGCAAGCCAGACGATAGGCGACAATCGATTTCCCGTATTCGTTGGCCACATACAATGAATCGCCGCGGAATAATATTACCGGTACCTCCTGGGCCGCGCCGGGCGGCAGTGTCATCATAATCAAGCCGGTCGTCAAAACGAAAGCTTTCCACATAAGCTCATCTCCGCATAGTAAGGTTCGCCATCGGTGCCGCTCGTGTCCTTCCCGAGGCATAAATCGCCAGCCAAATTACAAAAATCGAAACGCTCTGTCAATAGCTGCGGCAACCGGCTTTTACATTAACGATGACCGGCCTGCTCGTTTTTGCCGATTCCGCGTCGCGCCGGGGTCATGAGATTCTCATAAGTCGAAAACATTTCGGCCAAAATGAAGCGTCCCGCCTTCGTAAGTTCCGTCAAATTTGTATAGTTACAATTTTCCGGAAATACTTTCGTATTAAACCTTGACTTTTCACCCTCGGGTCGATTTTATTTGGAGCACGAAAGATGTGAAGGATGCGGATGTTCCTCGGAATGGTGCGAGTTCCCCCGCCGCCATCGGAAAAGACGCCGTTGTAATAGTATTTTTTCAGAGAGTGACAAGTCGCGGCCGGATTTCAGGCGCTGTATTGAAACTCGTCTTATTTTCGACAACGGATCAGAATGAAAATCGAAACGACACTCAGTCCTGAAAAAGCCTGGGCATCCGCCCTGGAGATAATAAGAGGGGAAATCCCGCTGCAGAGCTTCAACACTTGGTTTAAGTCGACGGTCGGAACTTACCTCGACGATTCGACTTTAAGAGTGTCCGTCCCCAATAAATTCGCCTCCGAATGGATCGAGGGAAAATTCATTGAAGTTGTATCAAAAGCGGTCGAGGAAGGCCTCGGTTCGTCCCGACGGCTGGAATTCACGGTCGATAATAACATGAGCGATATCAGCGGAGAGCCCGGGCCGCCAGCCGGCCTGCCTGCAGTCAAAAACGGCGTCCCCGGCAACGTTTACTCCAGCACGGCATTGAACGATCGTTACATTCTCGATAATTTCGTGGTCGGTGATTCCAACAGGTTCGCTCACGCCGCGGCCACGGCCGTCGCCGAGGATCCCACAAGAACGAAGTACAATCCGTTGTACATCTACGGCGGGGTCGGACTCGGCAAAACCCATCTGGCCCAGGCTATAGGCAATAAAGTCGGACGGGATTTTTCCACCCTGAAAATTCTCTACGTGACCTCGGAAAAATTCACCAACGATTTTATCGACGCTATCGCCCGTTCGCGAACATCGGAGTTCGCCCGGCTTTACAGAAGCGTGGATCTGCTTCTCCTCGACGATATCCAGTTTTTGGCGGGCAAAGAAGCCACGCAGGAACAGTTCTTCCACACCTTTAACGCCTTATACCAGGCCGGCAAACAGATAGTCCTGACATCCGATCGTTCTCCCCGCGATATCGGCGGTCTCGAAGAGAGGCTGCTCTCCAGGTTCCAGTGCGGATTGGTTACCGATATTCAGCCGCCTGACCTTGAAACCAGAATCGCTATTTTAAATCAGAAGGTCAAGTCTGACGCGCTTTCCATACCGTCCGACGTGATAAGTTATATCGCCAATAACGTCACCAGGAATATCCGGGAGCTGGAAGGGGCCATACTCAAGCTCCTGGCCTATGGGTCCCTGGCCGGTAAACAGATCGACACCATGTTCGCCTACGAGGTATTGAAAGACGCATTCACCAACGAGAGGGTAATTACATCTGAATCCATAATTAAGGCTGTTTGCGATTATTTTCGGGTGAAAGTGGAGCAGTTGAAATCGCGGCGTAAAACCTCTGAACTTGTCAGGGCCCGTCAGATTGGCATGTTTCTCTGCCGAAAACATATTTCCAAATCATTGAAGGCTATCGGGGCCGACTTCGGGGGACGCGATCATTCCACCGTAATTCATTCCATCAATACTATTGCCAACGGCTTAGAGCTGGATCTGGCCATGAAAGCGGACGTCGATCAGGTTGAAACTCTGCTGAAAGGCTAAGTGTACAGCATCTCGGACAATCTCAGCATCAATAGGGATTAAATATTAATCTGGCATTGATTATATGGATATTGCGGCGATGTCGACAACACGTTGAAATCGTGACAAATACGGTTGACCGTCGATTTGTCCGGCAGCAGTCTCATAAACATCGCCGTTGTGTGCGGTCCGATCCTCTATTTTTTATTGACACGATTCTGAGTTGATAATATTATTCCACTTGCCGTCATTGACTGAATTTTGCTTGACGGCAACATGTTAGAGGGTAAATTTCGGAGTTTTCTACATTTCGACACCCTTTAATATGATTACTATTCTTAGAATAGAATAATAATAAAATCCTCTGAAGAAGAAGAGGTGTCCCCCGGAGGAGGGAGAAATGAAGTTTAAGACCGACCGCGCGAATCTCCATAAAGCGTCGTCGAAACTGCTAAGCATAGTACCCCCGAAAACCACTCTGCCTATCTTATCGAATATTCTCTTCGAACTGGAGGACGGGAGGTTATCGTTGAAGGTGACGGATCTCGACGTTTCCATGACGGTTACGCTCGATGTCGACATGCAAAAAGCGGGATCGATAGCGGTGCCGGCCAAAATTCTCAACGAGATAGTGAGGGAATTGCCCGATTTCGATTTGGAGGTTTCGAGTTATGAGAATCGCCTGGAGTTAAAATGCGGCTCAGGCGTTTATAAGATGTCCGGTCTTCCTCCTGACGATTTCCCAAAACTACCCGATATTCACGTTGGGCGTCAGGTTAAGATGGACGGCAATGTATTGAGCCGCATAGTCAGGAAGGTTCTCTTCGCGGTATCTCGCGATGAAACCAGGCCTTCGCTCAACGGCGTTTTCTGGCACAGCACGGATGACGCTTTGAACCTGGTGGCCACCGACGGCCACCGGCTTGCCAAAATCAGCCGAGGCGACTTAAAAATCGGCGGATATTCGAAGGATATTATAGTTCCGCCCAAGGTGCTCGACAACCTCGTGCGCCTTATGGGAGAAGAGCCGGGCGAAGTGGGGGTAGTCATAAACGAAAGTTCCATTGTGTTCATCCTCGAGAACGAAATCCTGACCTCGCGTCTTCTGGAAGGTCCTTACCCAAACTACGATCAGGTGATTCCCAGGGACAATAAGAAAATCATGAGTGTCGATCGGGAAATCCTGAGCGCTGCCCTCAGGAGAGTCGCCGTTCTGTCCAACTCGCTTACCCACCAGGTCAAATTCGGCTTGAAGGCCGACGAACTGGAACTCACGGCCACAAATTTCGATTTCGGGGGCGAGGCCAAGGAAAAGATGTCAGTCGGCTACAAGAGCGAGGATATGGAGATCGGCTATAACGCCACATACGTGATGGACATACTCAAACATATCGACGGCGAGGAATCGATATTCGAATTGAACACTCCGACCACTGCGGCCATTGTCAAATCATCGAAGAAAGAGGAAAACGAGGAATACTTCTTCCTCGTAATGCCGCTTCGGCTGCTGGATTGACGGTCGTCGCGGCCGGATTATGCGAATCGACCGGGTAGTATTAAGGAATTTTCGGAATTTCGAAAACGCCTCTATCGGCCCTTTCTCCGAAGGGCTGAATTTCTTTTACGGCCCTAACGGAGCCGGCAAATCGAATATTCTCGAGGCTATCGGGTTTTCGTCGCTGGCTAAATCCTGCCGCGGGGCATTGGAAAGCGACCTGGTGAATTTCGGCGCCAAATCGGCCGTTGTCGAAATAGGCGGCGAGGTTCAAAAAAAAAAGTCGATATCAAATTCTCCATAAGCTCCGCAGGCAGCAAGAATGTCGTCGGCCCGTTCGGCAGATCGATGCGGGTTTCCGACACGGTGGGCACGTTCGCAGTAGTCTTCATTCTGCCCGAGGACGTGAATATCACGGCCGGTTCGCCCCGGAGCCATAGAAATTTCCTCGACATATACATTTCGCAACTTTCTCATCCATACTTAAGAAGCCTGATCGAGTATCAGAAAACGTTGAAACAAAGAAACGCGCTTTTGAAAAAGATAAAGGAAAGGAAGACCGGGACATCCCACCTCGACGCCTGGGATGACGGATTCATCAGGCGGGCTATCGAGATAATGAAAATAAGAAACGAATTCGTCCTGAAGATAAGACAGGGAGTTAGAGAGTTATCGTCCAGGCTCTCGGGAAGCCGGGACGAGATATCGGTAGCTTATAAGCCTAGATTGCAGTCGGGCGATTACGATAATCTCGCCGCCGCCTTGGCGCTGTTGAGATCTGGACGAGAACGTGACCTGAGGGTAGGGGCCTCTCTCATCGGACCGCACAGGGATGGGTTGGAGATCACCATTGGCGGCCGGCCTCTGCGGAAGTATGGATCGCTGGGGCAGAAGAAAAGCGTGATGATTGCCATGAAGCTGGCCACGTTGGATATCCTCTCGAAAGGCCGCGGGGAGCGGGCTATACTGGTCATGGACGAGGCATTGGCCGAACTTGACGTTAACAGAGCGAAGACGCTTTTGAACTTGCTTTCGGGCGGAGGTCAGGTATTTTTAGCCAGCGCCGCCATGACCGGATTGAATGAAGCGGCCATGAGAGTATTCGATGTTAACGACGGATCGGTCGGGCGCAGGGAGGTTTGATGTTTCTGGCTATCGATATAGGCAATACTACAACCATGATCGGTTTTTTCGAAGGGGAGAATCTCAAAGGCTCGTTCCGCGTGGCCTCGTCGCACGCGGTCACCGCCGACGAGTGCGGGATCTTGATCCGGCAGCTTCTGCAATTTCATGCCGGCGATGACAATTCGGTGCGTAAAATCGGGATCTGTTCGGTAGTGCCGACTCTGACGCAGATTTACATTTCCATGGCCGAGAAATATTTCAAGCAGACCCCGTTGATATTGAATCATCAGACGCCGGAGCTTGGATTCAAGATTCTCTACGACGACCCGCGTCAGGTGGGGGCGGATCGTCTGGCCAACGCCGCGGCGGTGAGGGGGCTTTACGGTTTTCCCGCCATCGTGGTCGACCTAGGGACGGCGACCACTTATGACATAGTCGATTCCGACGGCAATTATGCCGGCGGGATGATCGCTCCCGGAGTCTGGACATCGGCTTCCAACCTGTTCCGGAAAGCGTCGAGGCTGTTCCCCGTGAAACTGGAGAAACCGGAAGAATTCATAGCGAAAAACACAGCGGATTCGCTGAAATCGGGAATTTACTACGGGTTCATCGGACAAATGGAATATATGGTGGAAAAGATAATGAAAACTCTGGATGTCGCCGAATGCAGGGTTATTGCCACGGGCGGCTACTCCGAAATTTTCGTCAAGGATACAGGGCACATCCAGATCGTGGATATCGAATTGACGTTAAAAGGTCTGCAGATAATATTCGACGGTTAAAGATCTTCGGCCTCCGAAAAATCGCTTGCAACGGGGCGCGGCAAGAGTTAAGTTTGGTTCGGATGATTCTTCAGGTTAAGGGCACCGGAGGATTTCAAAGATGAGTAATAACGAAAGCATAGATAAGAGTTCCTGGGACGAGATAAAGATCGACGGTTGGTTTACGGCCATGATCCCGCCGGAATGGGAAGTCGAGGATGACCACGAAGTCATTATATTCGACCCCAATGGTTTCGGCGAGCTGAGTATCAGCCTGGTCGAAAATGAGTCGAGGGGACGCAAGAAACAGCGGGCTTCGAGAGTAATTTCCGGCTGGGCCAACGAGTTGGGGCTTCAAAACGGCTACGAGGTGACCATGTTCAAGCGAAGCCGGGATCTGCTGATAGCCTCGGCCGAGTTCATATCGGACGAGCCTGACGGCGAGTTTGTATATTGGAGAATATTCCCGGTTATAGGGGAGAAAAGCGCGCTTGATGTCAGCTACAGCTGCCCGGTCGAGGATCGGGACCGCGAGGAGAGTATCATAGAGGCGATTATCGATTCAATAAGACTTCTGGAACCCCAGGAGCAGCAATTGGCCAGATGAGGCGGCTGGATAATTCCCCGGATAGTCAATATCAACGTTTTCGTATAATTCGATCGTTTGAAAGGCATAGTCGATGACATTCGAAGAATTCTGGATTTCGGCCATTGAAAACCTTAGAGCGAGACTTGTCGAAAGCGGAAACGAAATTAGGTTGGAGAACTGGAAGGCCGATACCGGGCCCACGGGCGAGGAATTCCAGGTCATGGGGGCCTCCGACGACGGTATCGACTGTATGACGATATACGGCGGCAAGAAGATAAATCTTCCCAAAGAGGATATGGAAGTGCTCTACGGCATGTGGGACGATTATGTCGCCGGGGAGGCCAACCGGATGGATCTTATAGACGCTATCCCCCGTCCCGCTTATTGCGTGGCGGTTATGAAGTATTTGAAAGACGACGCCGGTTGATTTTTGTGACAGCGCGTCTAAAGGAATAGAATCAAAATTCCGGCTACCATAACCAGCCAGAACAAGAAACTTCCTTCGAATCTGAGAAGCAGCCAGAAGTAAAGATAGGACAGCCCGAAAACCAGCACGTTGCTGAATATCAGCGATTCGACAGGCTTGCCCACAAGCAGTGAAAAAAAGAATATTGCCAGAGTATATATCACGGCACATAAGACCGCGCTCTTGGAGGCAAGCAATACGCTGATAAGGCCCATGAAGATGCATATTTTGGCTATTATCCAGATCATTAAACTCTTCTACCGACAGACTCATCAAAACTTGCCGAATTCGAGAATCGCCCTGTAAGCGCGCCTTTCACATCCGGCTCTTCCCAAATATAGAAATCGATGTTGCCTGGCATCAAGTATCCCAGGCCTATTTAGATTCCGGCATATCCTGAGAATTCAATTACGAAATCGATTCCCGGCTCGGCCAGAAGAAAGATATCATCGTGTTCCCCGGAACCGTAGCCATTTTCCGCAAACGAGATCTTTCCGATTCCGATTGACATTGTAAAGCGAAGACTCTCGAATTTTCCTATTCTGGCATTATATCCGGCCAGCTATCCGCCGTAGCTGATATTCATCTGAGCTCTGGTTATGGACATGGGTTCGATTAAGTAAACAAGATACCTCTTTGAACCCATTTTATAGCCCGCCGCGCGCCGAGAATCGCCTCGCTCTTGTCGTATTTGCCTGATATTTCGGTCAATTCAAACTCAACTCCGACAAAGGCCTTTGAATCTTGAAGAACTTGAGGGCGCCCCATGAATGGAGTGAGAAATATCATGGTAATCACCAGGAATGTCATAGAGAGATATTTCATCTTGATGTGCTTTGGAACTCTGTCAAATACAATGAATCCATTGGTCTTACCCCTCCAGCGCCAGGTGTATCCGTTTGTTGATTCGCCCCTTGCTCTTGTAATCGATAATCCTGATAGGTCCCACCTCGCGGGTGTTGGCCACGTGCGTGCCGCCGTCGGCCTGCAGATCCAGCCCGACAATTTCCACCGTACGAATTTCAGTAATATCCTCAGGCAGCAGATTGATCCTGGTCCGAATCAGATCGGGAATCCGAAAGGCCTCGTCGCGGGGAAGAATCCGCACTACCACGTCGCGGGCGTTATCCACTTCGATATTTATCTTCTCTTCGATCTCCCTGACCAACTCGGCCCTCATAGTCTCGAACTCGAAATCCATGCGGCTTGCCAGCGGCTCCATGCTGCCGCCGGTCACCGATGCCCCATAATCGCGCCAGATCACGCCGCAGAGGATGTGATTGGCGGTATGAGTGCGCATCAGCCGATAGCGGCGTTCCCAGTCCAATACACCTCTCACGGCAGTCCCTGCTCCGGGCAATTCGCTTTCCGAACGGTGCCAGATCATTTCGCCGGAGCGTTTCACACCGCTTATCATGATTTTCGCATTTTCGAGGACAATATGCCCGAAATCGCAGGGTTGCCCTCCGCCGCCCGGATAAAAGGCTGTTTTGTCCAGTGCGATCGAACTCTGCTCCGTATCGACCGCGATAATTACAGCCCGGAACTCCCGCAGGTAGGAATCTGTCTGGTAAAGAGGTAAGGTCATGGGAATGCCTTGATACTTTATAATAAGCAATTCGATCCGGATTGGCAAACATCTATCCAGGCATCGGAGGCGGGATTGCCTGATTCCGACCGCGGTCGGAATGCTGAATGACGGACGCCGTCATGTTCTGACGCCGCTAGCGGCTGTCATTCGGAGTCACTTGTCCGCTTTATCAAATAGCGGACAAGTGACCAGGCAATCCCGCCGGTACCTATGCAAAAAACCGGGTAAGGGTCGCCGGGTCTTCGGAGATTGAAATCATGCCCGAAATCAATTCAGTTTCTCGAGAACCTCATCGGCATGGATCTCGGTATTCACTTTGTTGAATATATGACTGATCCGTCCTTCCTCATCGATCAAGAAGGTTTTCCGGGCGATTCCCCAGTGTTTTTTGCCGTACATATTTTTTTCAACCCAGACCCCGTATTTTCCCACCACGTCCTTATCGATATCGGCCAGCAGGTTGAACGGCAGCTTGTATTTCTCGCGAAAACTCGTGTGCGAGCTTTCATCGTCGACGGAGACACCGAGAACTTCGATCCCCTTTTTCCTGAAAACGGCGAAATTATCTCTGAATGAACAAGCCTCTTTGGTGCAGCCGGGGGTATCGTCCTTGGGGTAAAAATAGAGCACCAGCTTTTTCCCCTTGTAGTCGGACAACTTGTGCAG
>CAZDAH010000043.1:0-2337 GCA_964503405.1 uncultured Ignavibacteria bacterium | reverse complement strand
TGCCGTCCTGATCGGTCAGGGTGAAATCGGGCGCCTTCTTGCCAATTTCTATCATTTCTCCTCCTGCGCTTTTATTGTCAATATTTGGACTGAATAACCGCGGGCGGCTGTCCCGGGTTTCTGAATTTTACGACAAGGGGTATGGTAAGATGGTCTGATATCGATGTTACGCCAGAGGGTATCTCGGTTCCATGCCGCAGAGATCGAAAAATTCCCTTTCTGACGTCGAATTCCCCTCCAGCAGCATGGTGAGCTGCTCGCAGGTCAACGGAAACCAGGGAAACCGTTCCAGCAGCGATGCGAATACTCTTATGATACCCGCCGGTTGATGGAATTTCCTGACACGTTTCCGTCCCAGATTGTCGCCGATTCGATCAAGGATCTGATTGAATGTGAGTGTCTCCGGGCCGCCGATCTCGAATGTTTTGCCAAATGCCCGCTCGTCATCAAGAAGGCGGCCGATCCCCTCGGCAATATCGTCGATATGAACAGGCTGCAGAACGTAATTGCCGTCGCCGATGACTGGAACCGCCGGAAGGCGTTTTATCATGCCGCCCAACATGCCTGTGATGTGATCTCCCGGCCCGATCATCATAGACGGCCTGAGTATTGTCCAGTTCAGACCGGAGTTCCGGACAAGTTCCTCGGCTTTGAATTTCGAGCGCAGATATTCGGTCTGGCCGCCCGGACCGACCCCCAGGGCCGATATCTGAATGAACCGTCCTATGCCGTTGGATTGCGCGAATCGCAGTAGATTTTTCAATATCTCGACATGTATTTTCTTAAACGTGACCCCTCTATTTCGGAATTCCCTGATAATACCGATGGTGTTGATCAATGCGTCCACGTCGACATGAATATGATCGAGATTTTCGCCCGGATCAGCCGAAATCACGATCTTGTTTCCTCCTGACGGCGCCCTCGAATCGGAGCACGGCCTGACGATACATATAAGCGAATGACCCTTGCTTTCCAGTTTTCGGACGATATTCGACCCCACAAACCCGGTTGCGCCTGTAATGATGATATTCAGGATCTGCTCCTTTCCTAAATTATTATACCAATAACATCTTAGAACCGCCAGCCCGATGATGGGGAAATTTCAGGTCTTCAATTCAGCAAAACAGTCGTAGCGGGTCAGGAGGCCTCAGGGTTCCTGACATCGACGCTTCATGAATTTCGATGAATCTTCAAATAGCGCCTTTGCGTATAGATTTAGAAGCGAATATATTAGATCGGCTCTTTTCTTGAGGATTAATATCTAACGGAGGCGATATGGAGCGCAAATTGAATCCTGGAATCGAACTCCTGCTTGCGATTTTCGATCAGGCGTTCGATAAACTGTCCTGGCACGGCACAAACCTGCGCGGTTCGCTGAGAGGATTGACTGTCAAGCAACTGCTTTGGAGGCCGTCGCCAAAAAGACACAACATCTGGGAACTGGCCTTGCACTCCGCCTATTGGAAATACGCGGTTCATCGCCGAATGACCGGAGCTCAAAAGGGCTTATTCGCTCGAAAACCGAGCAACTACCCGGCCATCCCCGAAAATCCCGATAAAGAGGCCTGGCAGAGGGATCTTGCCCTGCTGGAAGAATGGCATTTGACACTGCGACAGGTAATTGCGGCATTCCCTGATTCTCAATGGAATCAAAGACCGCCCGAATCCGAATGGAATTTCTTGAACACGGTTTATGGGGCAGCCGCCCATGATCTCTATCATGCCGGGCAGATTCAGCTTTTGAAGAAGCTGCAGAAGGGATGATCGTACCGGCTAATCCGGAACGATTATTATTTAGAATTGCTCATCCCCGCGGCATGCCTGACTATATCCCCCTCGATCATGTAGATGACATCCTCCGCGATATTCGTCGTAGAATCGGCGATCCGTTCGAGATAACGCGATATGCTTAAATGAGTGATATACACCGTGATCCTGTCCGGAGATTCCACGATTTTATCTTTTACCCAGTCATAGATTTCCCGGTTTATATCATCCACAATATCATCGTCGGCCATCACTTCTCTGGCCAGGGCCGCGTCCATGTTGACCAGCGCTCGCAGGCTTTTTCTCATCATCTCCTGGGTTTTCTCGATCATCTCCGAAAACCTCGGTGCCGGGGCGATTTTGATCTTGTCGGATATTATCTCCACCCTCTCCGCGATATTGACCGCCAGATCGGCTATGCGCTCCAGGTCGTTGTTTATTTTCAACACCGCTATTATGAATCGCAAATCGATAGCCACCGGCTGATGCAGCGCCAGCACCTTCAGACAATCTTCCTCTATCTCCACCTCGAACCTGTCTATTTCGATATCCTCTTCGACAATCCTCCTG
>CAZDAH010000042.1:17304-23585 GCA_964503405.1 uncultured Ignavibacteria bacterium | reverse complement strand
AACTATCGGGCGTTCATACCGGGGCAGGAGACTTGCACAGTCGTTTATTACTACATCCAGGCCAGCGACAACGTGGGGAACACAGGCAGGCGTCCCGAGACGGGAAGTTACCGCTTCTTTGTCGGATCGGAATTCATCACTATGTTCGCGGATAACTTCAATACGAACATGGGCTGGACGGTGAGCGGGAACGCTCTGGACGGGCAATGGCAGCGGGCCGTCCCGGCGGGCGGAGGCGATCGCGGCGATCCGCCGACGGATTACGACGGATCGGGATTCTGCTATGTCACCGATAATGCCGATGGAAACTCCGACGTAGACGACGGCACGACCATATTGACCTCGCCAACCCTCGATTTTTCGACCAACGACACCAAGGTGAGCTACGCCCGCTGGTATTCCAACGACGCGGGAGATAATCCGCACGCCGACATATTCGAGGTTTATCTCTCCAGCAACAACGGGGCCTCGTGGGTACTGGCTGAGACTGTCGGCCCCGTGGAGGAATCGTCGGGAGGATGGTTCGAGAGCGCGGTGTGGATAGCCGATTACATTACTCCGTCGAGCCAGGGCAAGATTCGTTTCCAGGCCTCGGACCTGGGCGGCGGTTCCGTAGTAGAGGCCGGCGTTGACGATTTCAAGATACTGCGTCCGGACTGCACGCCGATTCCGACGGGAACACTGGATGGAACGGTAACTGACAACCTCGGCGATCCCATTCCCGATGTGAATGTATATGCCGACGACGGCGCCGGTCATACCGGCTCGGCCGTCACTAACGGCAGCGGATACTACACAATGGAACTGATCCCGGGGACATACGAAGTCTCATTCACGCATCCGAACTATGTGAACTTGATGATTCCGGGCGTAGTGATATTGGAGGGGCAGACCACGACCCAGGACGCGGTCCTGGAGGAAGATACGGCGCAGATACCGACACTATCCGAATGGGGCATGATACTTTTCGGGCTGCTTCTGCTGACAGCCGGCACGATTGCCGCGGTTAAACGTCGGCGCGGGGTATTGGCGGATTAGCGGCGCGCCGCGAATTAGAGATAGAGAATCGAATTAAAGGGACGTTCGTCGCAGAGAGGCGGACGTCCCTTTGTTCTTCTTCATGATTACCGTCAATCGGATGATTTGGCTTTTTGCAGTTTGGCGAGCACATTGTGCCATTTGTAATGGTAATACAGGCCGCCCCAGACGACCACCGGAATGATCTGGCCGTCGATACGCCACATGACCTTGTCGATATATCCCAGGGAATGATGAATGTACGCCGGATAAATGAACGCGCCGCTTTTTCGCCGCATGTTCTGGCAGTAATGGTTGAAGACGTAAATAACGAATTTAAATATCTGTATGGGGAATAGAATCAAGAGGCCGATTATCAATATTTTCAGTCTTAGCTTATAGTCGATCGCGGGCACGGCCATGATCAGAGCGACAAGCAATACGGTATTAAAGGTGAATCCTTTGAATTCGAGGGCAAGAGGCTTGCCATCTTTGGTCGGCTCGTATTTAACAATTATATATTTGTCGGAGGCGGAGATTTCTTTCGTATAATCGGCTCTGTCGAACAGGTGTATGATCCCGCCGGCGACGTCGCTTAATATTCGAGTCCCCACCGGAGCTGTGAGGTGCCAAATCAGATAAGCCAGGGCGAAAAAGAGAATGAATCGAAGCGGGAACAGCCAGCTACTTGACTTTATAGCCTTCAATGCGCTTCCACCATAGATACCAGATATAGATGGCCCACAGAATTATGATCGGCTGCCAGACGAAGACGTGGACCTCCTTGAAGATGCCGGGGAAATACTGGCCGAGGTAGAGCAAGGTAATGACGCGGACGAGGTTGAGGGCGAAGATAGCGATAAATCCGAAGACGATGCCGATCGCCTTGAATCTGAACGATGACGGATAGGCAATAACTCCCGAAAGCAGAATGGCGGTGGCATAAATGCCGTTGCAGCCGTCGACTACGTTGATACCGAAGACCGGGGTCGAAAGATGGGTGCCGTTGACCGACGAGGTTCCGCCGAAGAGGTTTATCAGGAAGCTCGAGGTCAGAACAATGAACGAGGTGAAGGGAACGTTGACATACTCATAGAATAACTTCGTGTTGAAGACGATCACGAAAAACAAGATGGCCCCGGCAAAGCCGAGGTAAAGGCGGGGCAGCGACCTGATCACCGGCGACTTAATTTTTAGCGAGGGCATTCCCGGCAAAAATCTCCGTTGCGGTTGAGAGTCGGGCATCATTTTTTTTGACTTCCAAGTATATAAAATCCCGCTCGCAGGCACAACAGGATTATAGGTCGATTACGACAAAGGTTCAGCGAGTTTAAAAGGCGCGCCGCTGATGCCGGCCCGGAGGGCCTGAATCGCGCATGTGGGGATCTCGTCGCACTCTTTCCGGCAGTTTCTGTCCTATTGAGGCAGGCACTGATCGCCTTCTTCCATTGGCGGTACAGTCAGGATGGACACGCCTTTGATGAGAGCGTTCGACGCGGTCAGTCGGCGTCGGCCATGCCGTATTCGTGAAGCTTGTTTCGCAGCGTCCTGGTGGAGATGCCGAGGATTTCGGCGGCCCTGGTCTTATTGCCGGCGTGGGCCTTGAGCGTTTTTATAATGAGGATTCTCTCGGCCTCACCCACGCTCATCCCGACCTCGAGTGACCTGGACGAGGCGGCGGCGATGCCGGAAGCCAATTCAGGCGGGAAATCTCGAGGCGTGAGTTCCTGGTTTTTGGAGATGACCACGGCACGTTCGTTGAGATTCTCGAGCTCACGAACATTGCCCGGCCAGGAGTAGGATTCGAACATTTCCAGAACTTTAGTCGATAACGATTTTGCGGGCACCCCGAAATTCCTGCAGAATTTTTCCAGGAAGAAATCGCAGATAATGAGGATATCCTCTCTTCTCGAGCGCAGGGGGGGCAGATCGATGGGGATGACATTCAATCTATAATAGAGATCGTCGCGGAAGCCGCCGTTGGCCATTTCCTCTTTCAGATCGCGGTTTGACGTAGCTATGACCCGAACGTCGACGGACATGGACTGCCCGGAGCCGATTCTCTCGAATTCTCTTTCCTGCAAGACTCTGAGCAGCTTGGCCTGAAGCGTCTGGGGGATTTCCGAGATCTCGTCCAGGAGCAGAGTGCCGCCATCGGCCAGCTCGAACCGTCCACGCGTAGTCTTCACCGCGCCAGTGAAGGCTCCTTTCTCGTGGCCGAAGAGTTCCGATTCGATCAGGCCTTCCGGCAGGGCCGCACAATTCATCTTGATGAAGGGGCCGTTTTCACGGGGGGAATTGAAATGGATGGCCTTGGCGACCAGTTCTTTTCCGGTGCCCGATTCGCCGCTAATGAGGATTGTGGAATCGGAGGGGCTGGCCCGTCGAATCAGCTCGAAAACCTCCTGCATGACCCGGGACTTGCCGATTATATTTTCGAAAGAGTATTTTTCCCCGACCTCGCGTTTGAGCACCCGGTTTTCCGCCCTGAGATTTTTGTACTCGAGGGCCTTGGCAACCACCATTTCGAGGTGATCGGGGCTAATGGGCTTGGTGATGTAATCGTGAGCGCCCATCTTCATGGCGGAGACGGCGTGCTCGATCGTGCCGAACGCGGTGATCATGATGACCCTGCAGTCCGGCCACAATTCCAGCGCTTTTCTCAAGACGTCCGCGCCTGTAATCTCCGGCATTTTGAAATCGGTGATGACAACGTCGAATTCACCCTGATTGAGGTATCCGATCGCTTTGGCGCCGCTCTCCGCGGTAAGGGGGGCGTGTCCCATTCGGATCAGCACTTCCGAAATGAAATCCCTGACTATTCCCTCGTCGTCGACAATCAAGATTTTAGGTTTCAACGGAATCTCCCCGGCGGCAGGGAATTTCGACGGTGAAGGCGGCGCCGCCGCCCTGCCTGTTGGCGACTGCCACTTTCCCCCCATGCAGCTCCACCAGTTTCTTAACAGTGGCCAGCCCCAAGCCTGTTCCCGTGGTCTTAGTCGTGAAGAACGGGGTAAAGAGCCTTTCGAGATTCTCGTCGGAAATGCCGGGGCCGCGATCCTCGACCCTCAGGATCAACGAGGAAGACTTGCCGCCGGAAATTCTCAGGCTGACCCGGCCGCCGTCGGGCTGGGCCTGAACAGCGTTTCTGACAAGGTTGTAAACGATCTGCCGGAAGAGCACAGGATCGAGGCTGGCGTACAACTTCTTTTGACCGCACTGGATGGAGATGGAATGGTTATCCGCCCGATTGGCGGCTTTGAAATCGGAGACGGCTTCTTCCACCAGCGATATAAAATCCACTTTCTGAACAGCTGGACTGACGTCTTTGGTGAAATCGAGCAGGTTGCCGACAATCGCCTCCAAAGAGGCGACTCCGCCGGCGATTTTTTCCACCAGCCGGCGGACGTCATCGTCGGGCTTCAAATCCCGGAGCAGCAGCGAGGTAAATCCGGCGATGCCGGCGATGGGGTTTCGGATTTCATGGGCCACGGTGGCAGCCATCTCTCCCAGTGCGGCGAGAGTTGAGACGCGTTTGAGATTATTCTCCAGTTTCCTGATTTCCGAAAGATTGTAAAGGATTTCCACCATTCCGGCCATGGAATCGCTCCCGAATTGCCGGAGTTTCGTGATGGAATAGGCAACCGGAATGACTGCGCCGTCGGATAATTGAATCTCTTTTTCGCCGGAAACGGCCGACGCCTTGCCGTTGAGGATATGTTCGGCCTGCCAAGTGGCGGCTTTTCCCAGGGCCTTGAAATAATCGGAGCCGAGGGCTTTTTCGGCTTTGACGCCGGTATAGCGCTCGGCCATGACGTTGAAAATGTTGACTACGCCGTCCTGGTCGGTCACGATAACCGCGGAATCGAGACTTTCGAGGATATTGCTAAGATAATTGGCCAGACGATTTCTCTCGGTCAGAGACTGTCGCAGGAGCACGTTGACCCTGGCCAGACGCGAATTCAGATCCTCGAACCGGGATTCGAGCCTGGAATACGATTCGCGCATCTGGTGCGTGAATTGACCCAGTTCTCCGAACGATTCGGCGAGCTTTTCGAGCTTCTCAAGTTCATTAGCGCGTTCTTTCACGGCCTTAAATGTAGCATGAAAACCGGAAAATTCAACATAAAACTGTATCGATGTTATATGGCTGTTTTGGACGAATCGGGCGGCGGCTCCGGTTTCGCGGGGGATCTCAGGTCGCGGATTCCTCAGGAGGTTTGACACACGACAGGTCGATGATTCCGGTGGAATAGCCTCCAGGTCCGGCCAATACGCCGAGCTTCTTATTGAGTTTGATATTTTCCCGGTTCTCGGCAATATTTCCTTCGAGCTTCGAGACGCGCTCCCTTAGGCGATTTAATTCAGCCTTGAACCGCCATTCCCTGACCGCTTTTTGAACAGCCAGTTCCACTTCGTCGAGTTCGAAAGGTTTCAGGATATAGTCGGCGGCGCCGAGGCGCAGGGCCCGAATCGACGAATCGATGGTGGGAAAGCCAGTCATGAATATAGCGACGACCGAAGCATCTATTTCCCTGAGTTTTACGATTGTGGCCAGGCCGTCCAAACCGGGCAGTTTGAAATCGACCATGGCGATTTGAGCGGGATCGGCCTTGAATTTTTCGACCGCCTCTTCCCCCGTGGGCGCGGTGATAACCGAATACCCTTTGTCCAGAAGGAACTCGCTTATGAGTTCCAGCACGAATTCGTCATCGTCGACAACCAGGATCTTTATAGAACCGCGGTCGTCCGTGTAGTCTATTCCGGAGGCCGATGCGATGGACGGCCGCGGCTTACCGTCTGTTCTTTTCTCTTCCATAATTTTCCCGTGGCAGCCGAGAACCTCGCGGCCGAGTTTTATTATCGAACCCGGATCAGAGTATTTGCCGACGATATCAGCGGCGCCGTTGACCCCGTATGGGAAACATCGGCAACTTTGACAGAATATTGATATTCGGTGAGGCGCACGAAGTCGCGGCAAACGCCGGCAGCCCGCTCGGCAGCGACCACAGGTATTCTGATATTGGAAAAAATATCATCCATATTTTTTTAATTTGCCGGATTTTAAGAATTGACAAACGGCTTGACGACGGCGATGTGCGGATCGAGGTGGAAACAATAAGGCGGATTGAATCTTGGCTGAGAGAATGCCGGAGGCCGGAATCGAACCGGCACGGACGAAACCGTCCGAGGGATTTTAAGTCCCTTGCGTCTACCTATTCCGCCACTCCGGCCTTAAAACGAGGCGGCTTCCGGATTCGAAC
>CAZDAH010000042.1:12346-17294 GCA_964503405.1 uncultured Ignavibacteria bacterium | reverse complement strand
CGAACCGGAGAATAGAGGTTTTGCAGACCTCTGCCTTACCACTTGGCTAAGCCGCCCTAATTCCAATGCCGCAAAGAAGATAGACACGGGCAGGAAAACTGTCAAGGGGAAAAGGCGACTCCACTCGAGCGATTCTCCCCGGCGAGCTTATCGGCCGATCCATTTCGGAAACCATCATTGACTTGAAGTTCGAGAAAATGGTGGCCGAATTCTCGAGGCTTATTTATTATTCGAACGGATGGAGGCGAATTCGGATATTCGACGAACCGATGAAAATATTCACAGTTGGGTATGAAGGCAGGAAAATCGAGGATTTCCTGAAACTTCTTGTCGAACACGGAGTGGGACTTCTGATCGATATACGGGCCAATGCCAATTCGCGACGCAGGGAATTTTCCAAAAAAAACCTGGCCGAGGCACTGGAGAAATCGGGTATCGACTATGAGCATATTCCGGAAGTCGGCGGCCCGAAATGGCTGAGGGACAAGGTCAAGCAGGACGACGACTACGGTTATTTTTTCAGGGAATACGGGAAATTTCTGGAGTCTCGGTCGGGAGAGCTGGAGCGGATATCGCTGCTGGCGAAATCCTATTCGGCCTGTCTTCTATGCTACGAAATGGATTATAATCGCTGTCATCGGCTGGCCGTGGCCGAGGCCGCGGCCGGCTTATCGGCGGGAAACGCGAAGATTATTCATCTTTGAGGGACGCCGATAGAGCAGGGCCCCGCAAATAACCTCGTTACCAATCAGCCGCATTTCACCGGACTTGAAACAACGGATTAAATTTGAAACATCGGGAGCGGCGCGCGCCGGAAATAGCTGCATAAGGGGAAAAAACTGGCGACAAACTAATCAATGCACGAAAAATATCAGGGAGGGAATATGCTTTGGATCCTCATGTTATTCGCGGTCGGCATTTGCGGCGCGATCGGTTTTTACGATCGAATATTGGATTTCAGCGACACGATGAGGTATTTCAATTCCGGGATTCTCGTCCTGTTGTCCATGGGGCTTTTGGTCAGAACATGGATGCTGACCAAATACGGAAAGAACGAGAAGCTGCAGTCGCGGAAAGACGAACTCGAGAGAATGCTGGGGCAATCGGGACGAGGCGCGAGCGACAGGGAAAAACAAACAGTAAGTCGGCAGTATTAGAAATAATCGGTGTCGGGCATAGAAGGCCCGGCACCGATCCTCTCATCGGCCGTCGAACCAATAGTCGGAATAATCATATCAGTTTAGTGTTGACATACCTGCATACGATTATATATAAGTTATCCGGCAACAAATCATAAAGGAACGATCGATGGGAAGAATTTTCGGCAAGTCGGCGGTTATTTCGCTGTCGGCGGTTGCCGTATGTATATCAATAAGTTGTTTTGAGAAAAAGGCGACCGATCCGAGCGACAGCGGCCGCCCGGAGGAGCCGTCGAACCCCTCCCCTGCCGACGGCGCGACGGGGCAGCCATTGAGCCTGACGCTCTCCTGGAGCTGCGACGATCCCGACGGAGATCCGTTGACGTACGACATATATTTTGGTTCCTCGGCGGTGCCGACGCTGCAGGCCGAGAATCATCACTACCCTCAATATCAGGTTGCGAGCTTGTCGGGTTCCACTACGTATTTTTGGAGAATTGTCGCCAAGGACGACCGGGGAAACAGGAGCAACGGAGGAATCTGGAGTTTCAGAACCGAGGAGGGGGGCGACGGAGGCGGCACGGACGAGTGGGGGGAGGCGGAGCGATTGTTCGGGGGATTCATGGAACCGTCAATTACCGCCGACGGGCGGACGATGTATATGACGGATCTGGAGAAGATATATGTCTCGAGCAAGGCGAGCGGGGTATGGCTATCGCCGGTGCCGCTGCCTTACCCTGTAAACGATACCGCGGAAATCAATTTTATTTTCAGTCCGTCGATAAGCGGCGATGGAAACACGCTTTATTTTTCGAGATTGGCGTTTATTTTGGGATATTTATATTCTCGCAAAGTGGGGAATATCTGGCAGGAGCCTCGGAGGGTGGATATCGACACGACCAATCTGATTCTGGAGGATATATTGTGTATCTCCTGGGACGGATCGACTCTCTGGTTCAGCGCGTTGCAGCACGGGAGCCAGAATCTCGATATATATTCCTGCACTTATAACGGTTCCTCGTGGAGTCCTCCGCTACCCTTCTCGGCTGTCAATACGGCTGAGTATAATGAGACAGGTATGGCCATAAGCGGTAACGGCAATACCTTCTATTTTACCAGTGAGGGGAGGCCGGAGGTGCCTCTTTCCAGATCGATCTGGGTTACCCATAAAGTATATGGCACGTGGCAGACTCCCGTGCCGCTTGGCGAAACAATTAATATGCCGGATTTTGATCAGGTTTCAAGTCCTGCCATAAGTTACGACGGATCCCAATTATTCTTCCGGGCGTCCCGTTTCCCCTGGCCGTCGGGGATTTACGTTTCGAACGCGCTGAGGTAGACGGCGCATAGACCGTTCCCTCAGCTTATTGCGACTGGATTCTTATGATGACGGCAAAAGATGTCGGGTTTTGCCTGGCAATGGCCGGGAAAACCCGACCTACGGATTGTACAGTAAAAGACAAGCGATACTTATCTGCGCAGGAGTTTTTGTTTGCGCTTGTATTCCTGGCTCCACTCCATGGTGCAGGCGACGATGCGGCCGAAGTGGGAATTGCAGAATCCGCAGTTGAGGTTGGCGTTGAGATCGAGGTCGGCCATGCGGACACCGCTTTGCTGAATCAGTTTCACTATGCCGCGTTCGGTTTTCAGGCCGAATTCGGTATACGGTTTGGTCTCGAGGTTGGCGTCGTTGGTGGAATCGGCGGCGAAGGGGCCGTCGGAGTATAATTCGCCTCTCATTGTTCCGCCGTCCCGCAGCATGATTTCCAAATCGGAGCAGCAGTAGATTTGATCGGTGCAGAGCTGGCAGCGGACCTCGAAGCGGTCTATGTCGTGGAGCGAAATTTCGTATATCTGGTTGTCGTCATAGGCTTTGACCAGAAAGACGTTGTCGCGGAGAGCGCCGGGGGCGTATTCTTTGTGGATGAATATATCTCCCTCGTAAGCGAAGGCTTTGTTCATCTGAGGGTTATAGTATTCGATTATGGCTTTTCCCGGGGAGGCGATATCGCGGTCGCCGTAGGGTTTGGTGATGACGACGTTATTTTGGCCGGGACGGACATTTGGGGCCATAAGGACGATTATCGTGGCCGCAAGGGGAATACGAAAAATCGATTTAACAGAGGTCATACATATTTATTCGGAATTATTCGCGATTGCATTAGGCGCGGAACATGATTTTCCCGACTGTCGTCGATAAAAGCATGCCACCCGGCGCGTGACAAGGGGGGCAAATGGGCGGTGGATCGGAGTGAGATTGCTTCGTCGCCGCTCGCTCTGGCTTGCGGGCTCCCGGCAATGACCATGAAATAATCGACGGCGACTACCATAAAATTACCACAAACTAAAAGAGCGGGAGACGAGACTTGAACTCGCGACGGCCACCTTGGCAAGGTGGAGCTCTACCAACTGAGCTACTCCCGCAATCGCTTTTTTGCCCCTTTTTCAGGGCGGTCATAAAATATCGAAACGGGCAGTCTTGTCAAGCCCTTTTATCTCAGCAGGACTGCCTTCTGCACTTGTATGCCGTTAGGATACGACAGTTTAGCGAAATAGACGCCGCTGGAAACCGCGTCGGCATCCCAAACGAAACGGTTGATGCCTAATCCCGCAACGCCGTCGTATAAAACGTCAACGGTTCTTCCGAGAATATCGACTATCTCCAATCTGGCCGGGATTTCCTCGACAGAGTAAAATGATATCGACATCGAGGCGTTGAATGGGTTCGGATAAGGGGTTTGCAGGCTCAAACCGTTCGGCATATTGGGAATATCATCATCTATCGACGTAGGGCTCATGCGGCCGGAGTAAACGTCCTGGTTGCCGTTGCGGGTGTCGGTCCAGACCATCTGTACCTCGCCCTGCGTGGCCGAGAGGCCGATATATTCGCCGATCAGACCGGCAAGACGGGCCTGACTGGGATCTGAGGAAACGTCGGTAATGCGCTCGTTGGGCGACCAGGTCTCCCCGGCGTCGGTGGATTTGGTATAGAACAGATCGAACAGCAGATTATTATTGTCGAGGCGGCGGTCGTAGAAGATGGCGTGGATAACGCCGGTTTCGTCAACGGTGATCCAGGGATGGAATTGGTCGGCGCCGTTGTGCTCGGGGTCATCGTTGACGCGCACCGGCTCGGACCAGCTTATGCCGCCGTTCGCTGAGCGTTGGAAGATGATATCCATATCGGGGCCGTTGCGGTCCATGTGGGCTACGTAGATATTGCCCTGGTAGGGCGACTCCAAGCTGATGTCGGCGGCCAGCGCGGGAAACGGGAAAACGAGAATCTGCCCGTTAATCTCGGTGGCGGCGGTATTGATTTCGGTAACGAGCCTATCGGTGTCGAAGGTGACGCCCTCGTCGTGGGATATGTCAAAATATATGCCCATGGGCCAACCGCTGTACCAGGCGACAAAGACCTCGCCGTCCAAGCCGACCGCGACGGTTGGCCATTGGATGTAGCGGCCTTCGGAAACGGCCACCGGCCCGCCGAAGCTTTCTCCGTGATCATGAGAATAGGAGAGCACCACCTGGTTTTGGGTCAGATCGGAATCGAAACGGGACCAGGGGATGTAGATGTTGCCGTTGGTGGGAGCGGGCGAGCGATCGATCGTCATCCATTGTTTGTCCTCGAAATAGGCCATCATGGAATCGACGACTACGGCGGGATCGCCCCAGGTCATACCGCCGTCAGTGGATTTTTGCACAAAAATTCCCGAAAACGAGAAATCCATGGGGAGGCAGAGGGAACAGGCGAAGAAGTTGCCGTCATCGTCGACGGCCAGCACCGGATCGGAGGCCTGAGGGTGAGG
>CAZDAH010000042.1:11358-12336 GCA_964503405.1 uncultured Ignavibacteria bacterium | reverse complement strand
GGCCGCCGTCGAAGGTGAAGCCGAATCCGATGCGGCGGTAGCCCTCGCGGAAATCACGCCAGAGGGCCACGGCGTTGAGAGGGTCGGTGGGATTGATGCAGACCATCTCTTCGTTTTGCACCTGGCCGGTGCCGTCGCTGTTGATCATGATATTGTCAACGTCGAGGATGAGCCAGGGGTCTACAGGAGCCCCGGATGAAGGGTATTCGATCAGGGATAGCGGGAAGGGACGGGAATAATCGATATTCCTGATATCGATCGCGGCCGATACGGCCGGCATTAGCAGGATTATGAAAAGCGGGGAAAAAGCTCTTTCGAATCTCATCGATCCTCCTATTGATCGGATTTTGCTAATTACAATACGGCTCGGGGCTTCGTTCGTTTCGCGTCAAATTCGAAGCCACCATATGAATAACAATATAAGATAGATTTTGATTCCGACAATGGGAAAACGGTGGCCGGGCATAGGTTATTACGTTGGCTCGCCCCGCTCGCTTCCGCGCGATAGCTGGCGCAGATGTCGGATTTAACTTCGTAATGGCTATGAGGAACCTGACCGGCTGCTCCAAACCGCCCCGCCCCATAGATTCCCGCTTTCGCGGGAATGACATGTGAGTTTTGTAGGGCAGAACTCCCTGAGTTCTGCCAATGCCGAGGCAGGCAGGAGTCTCCGACTCCTGCCCTCCGACTTATTCATACCTCGATTCGGTGAGTTCCCTTAGTCCGGTGCCGTCCCAATTTATGATCCAGAGATTGCCGTATGGCCGCCCTATGCGCGTGAATACAACGCTATTTCCGTCGGGAGAAAAGCCGGGATAACCAGCTTTGGCCATTAACAGCGTCGCTACTGAATCTCTGTCATCCAATTTCCAAATTCCGGGTAACTCGCCTGGAATCTGAGCTTCCATAATAATTCTATTTGCGGGTGCAAAGACATCGGGCATTAAACCACCCGGTACGAAAGAATCCTCGATATCG
>CAZDAH010000042.1:1852-11348 GCA_964503405.1 uncultured Ignavibacteria bacterium | reverse complement strand
ACACAAGGCTCCAGAGGGTAAGGTGGTATCGAAATTGACGTATGCCAGAGAATCCATATATGCCCATACAGGGTTATGACCGTATGGAATTACCAACTGGCTACCGAGCCCGGTGGAATCCACGACGTATATACCCCGGTCTTGGCCAAGGTGATCGGCATAGCTAATAGCGGACCCGTCTGGCGACCAGGAAGGATAATAGTATTCGCCATTGATAAGGAGAGTATCAATTTCCCCCTCCGGATACGATATCTTCCACAATTGCGACCCGACATTGGCCAGAAGCCAATGTCCGTCAGGCGACCAATCGAGTGCGTATACAAATTCCGCTCGGACAAACAAGTTCTTTCCCGATCCTATCGGATTAATAACGTATATTCCGGACGAATCAGGATCGTTCAGTGAAGTCTGTTGATCGTGGACGTAAGTGACAAGATCGTGTGTCCCCGACCAACATGCCCACTTATCGAAGGCAGAGTAGTCCGGCGGCGGGTCGTAACCGCCTATGGGAGTGTCGCTGTCTTCGCCGCAGGCGCCGCAAATAACAGTCAGCAAAGCTATCGCGAGAATGCGCAAGGTTGTCATCAACCTATCTCCCTTCCAAGTAGCTTATTTAGGCGTCAATTACCCGACATCACTCATTCACCCTATATATCACTTCCGCTTCGCAATTAAAATTTAAGACTCTTTCTTAATCATGTCAAGAAAAAAATACAAAATCAATAGAAAGCTCCGCCCTAAACTGTAAATATTCGACCCTGATTCGGGGTATCCCAGATGATGAGATGTGATCATTATGTATTTTAGATTCTTGCGCCCCTCGTCCCGCATTATGGCAAGACGAGGGGCTTATGAAGACACTTTGTCAATTCTGTTTCGCGGAATCAGGCGGGGACGGTTTCGGCTTTGGCGACCGCCTTGCGATAGAGCTCGATATACTTTTGCGCGGAAACGTCCCAGGAGAAATCCTGGCGCATGGCGCGAAGCATCATGACCCCCCAGACGTTCTTGTCGCGATACACTTCGAGGGCGAATTTGATCGCGCTGAGCATCTCTTTGGAATCATAGTTGTTGAAGACGAAGCCGTTGCCGGTCCCCTTCATGGGGTTGGCGTTCTCGATGGTATCGGCCAGGCCGCCGGTGCGGCGGACAATCGGGAGAGTACCGTATTTGAGGCTGTACATTTGGTTTAAGCCGCAAGGCTCGTAACGCGAGGGCATGAGGAACATATCGGAACCGGCTTCGATGAGATGGGCGATGCGGTCGTTGAACTCCAGAAACACGGCGATTTTTTTAGGATACTTTTTCTGTAAAGCGGTAAACAGTTCATGATATTTTTGGTCGCCGGTGCCGAGAACAACCACCTGCAGATCGAGCGAGAGGAGATCGTCGGCAACCTCGGCGATGAGATCGAACCCTTTCTGATCGGCGAGCCGAGAGATGATTCCGATTATGGGTATATCTTTTCGGACCAGAGGAAGCCCGGCCTGTTTGCGGAGCGCGGTCTTGCATTTTTTCTTGCCGGCCGGTTTCTCGGGCGTGAAATTAGCCGGAATCAATTCATCCGTGGCCGGGTTCCAGACCTCGTAATCGATACCGTTCAGTATGCCGCGGAGATCTTTCGATCTATGGGTTAGCACGCCCTCGAATCCGTAACCGTACTCGTTGGAATCCTGGATTTCTTTGGCGTAAGTTTCAGAGACGGTATTGAGCATGCCGGCGTGGCATAGGCCGGCCTTGAGATAGCTGACCTTGTTCCAAAATTCGAATCCTCCGCCGGGGGCGAAAAGCGACCATTCGAGTTCGAGTTTGCCGAAGCTCTCCTTGGGAAAACTTCCGTGATAAGCGATGTTGTGCACTGAGAACAGGGTGGCGGTGTTTTCGAAATCGGAATAGCGGTTATCGACTTTTAACAGGGCGGGAATCAGGCCGGTCTGCCAGTCGTTGCAATGGATCAGGTCGGGTATGAAATCGAGGTTTCGGCAGCATTCGAGGACGGCGCGGGAGAAGAAGGCGAAACGAACGTCGTTGTCGGCCCAGTCGCTGCCGGTTGACGGATCTCGATAGAGTTCGGGGCGTTGAAAAAAGCCGCTGTGTTCGATAAACCAGGCTTCGAAACCGTTGCCGTCGGCGGCGTAAACATCGAAGCTCTCACTGCGGCCGTCGATTCGAGCGGTGAGATCCGAGGCGATTCGCCGCAGGCCGAATTTTTCCCTGTCAACGTGATAATACAAGGGCATTGTGAGTCTCACGACATGCCCATGAGCCGCGACGGCCCTAGGCAGCGCCCCGGCGACATCGGCCAGACCGCCGGTCTTGGCGTAGGGAACGGCTTCCGGGGAGACGAGAAGTATCTTCAACGAATTCATATATCCTCCATCGGCGAATTTTTTGGTAATGCGGAACCGATGATGAGTTTAATCGATCTTAACTTCCTTTAAGAACTTGGCCGCGTCCTCGGGAGCGGTCGGATTGATATAGAAACCGGTACCCCATTCGAACCCGGCGACTTTGGTCAGTTTGGGCATGATCTCAATATGCCAGTGATATTCTTTTTTGGAGCCGTTTTCCACGGGCGCGGAGTGGATGACGTAATTGAAGGGGGGATCGCTCAGGGCGGCCGAGAGCCGCTTCAATGTCTCCTTCAACGTGGCGCTGAGCGCTTTGGCGCCCTTATCGTCGATCTGCTCGAATGTCGAGTTATGTTCCCTGGGCAAAATCCAGACCTCGAAGGGGAATCTGGAGGCGAACGGCGCGATGGCCAGGTACGAATCGGACTGGGCGACAACCCTGGCCCCCTGGCTTATCTCCTGTTTGATAATATCGCAGAAGATGCATCGTTCTTTGTAAGCGTAATATTGTTTGGCCCCGCCTATCTCCTCAAGCACCCGCTTGGGCACGATAGGAGTGGCGATGAGCTGGCTGTGCGAGTGTTCCAGCGAGGCTCCGGCGGATTCGCCCTGGTTTTTGAAGATCATGATATATTTAAAACGGGGATCTTTTTTCAAATCGTTGATCCGCTCGCGGTAGGCCAGAATGACGTTTTTGATATCATCGTCGCGAAGATTGACAAGGTCGAGCTGGTGATCGGGTGTTTCGACAATGACTTCGTGGGCGCCGATACCGTTCATCTTATCGAATATCCCCTCCCCTTCGCGGTTGAGATCCCCTTCTATGCGCAAGGCCGGGAACTTATTGGGGATAACGCGCAGCGTCCACCCGGGGGAATTGGGTCCGGAGCCGTTTTGACGGATGGAATAGACTTCTGGTGGCGTGGACGATTCGTTGTTGGGGCAAAAAGGGCAGAGTTTCGATTTTCGCCCTTTGGATTCCGGCGGGAAATCCGTCGGCCTCTTGCCTCTTTCGGTGGAGATGATTACCCAGCGTCCCAAGACAGGGTCTTTGCGCAGCTCAGGCATTGCTCCTCCGGCAAATTTGACTTGATAAGCGCATCGTCAGAATCATTGGCTGCCATCCTGTCCTTGATTATCGTCCTCTTTCAGCGAGACTTAATTCGTCGGTCCTCAGGTATCGCCGTCATCTGAATTTACATCGGAAAACAAACCTTCCGCAAGAGAATAAAAATTCAGACTCCTTAATCGATTTCGGCTATGCGGGCGAAGAGCCGCTGGTGGATTTCGGTAAACTCCTTTTCGCGGCGGGACATAGAAGCGGCGGCTGTCTCCACCGCTTTTGCCAGCTCATAATCGACCAATCTACCGGGCGTGCCCCAACTGAAAGATTTAATCCGCCTCTCGGTGAACAGCGACGCTCCGTATAAATTGCAGGAGAACCCGACGGAGATGCCGGTATTGAGCATGGTTCCGATGCCGGTTTTGGTATGGTCTCCGATGAAGCATCCGACTTTCATGCTCCCCGTGTTTATCGGCTTTTCGAACGGCTGGGCCTTGATATCGGCGTAATTGTTTTTCAAATCCGAATTAGTTGTCAAGGCTCCGAGATTGACCCATTCGCCGAGATAGGCGTGCCCGAGGAAGCCCTCATGATACTTGTTGCAGCGGCCGTGCATGATGCTTTCTTCCACCTCTCCCCCCACACGGCACACCGGCCCGAATGAGCAGCCCCCGCGAATTCGTCCCCCGACCAGACGCGAACCGGGGCCAATATAAGCGGGGCCCTGTACGTAAGTGAAGGGTTCGATAACGACCCCGCTATCCACCACCACGGCCCCGCGGGAGGCGTCGAGCACGACCAGCGGGGCGATTTCGGAGTCTTTCGAGATATGAATCAATTTCGGATTGATCAACTCGGTTTTTGCCGAAAGATGAGATTCGATTCCGGAAGAGGCGCCGAACCGTTCAAATTCCCGATCTATCGTTTCACCGTTGACAGCAATGAGATCCCAGAGATAATTCAAGGGAAACGAATCCGCCTTTTTAGGTTTACAGTGCGACAGCAGCTTCTCGTCCAATTGATCGTTCTTGAGAATTTCGACAGCGTCATTCAACTTGGCCGATTTATGGCGGGCGAGACGATAGGCGATGGGATAGTCGCCGGAGAGAAGAGCTTCGCCGGATTTAAGATTGCGGACCATCCCCGCGGCTTCATCGGTTGGGAGGAATCGTCCGTTAATCAGAAGTATCTCGTCGTCAGGGATGATTCCAACATCGGCCCCGGTATCGAAGGCCGAAATCTCAGCCAGGTAATCGCGGGTAAAAAACGAGAATTCGGAGACATCGAGGATATCGAGCCATTTCTCAAAGATCATCGACGTGCCAAGAAGCAGCATGAATACCGGCCTGGAAAGAGTCGCGGGATAGAAGTTGGCGAAGCTGTTATCTTCGTAAAATATTAATCTCATATCATCCTCTCCGAATAAGGTTCGACGTGAACCATGACCTCGGTGATATCATCGTAGCGGTCTAAAAGGAGATCCCTCACCCTATGGGCAATATTATGGGCTTCCCAGACGCTGAGGTTCTTATCGACGAATATTTCCAGGTCGACCAGATGTTTCGATCCGAGGGTCCGCATGCGGGCGGTCATGAGACCTTTAACTCCCCCGATTTCTTTTATGGTTTCCGTCACCTTTTCGACGGTTTCCTTGTCGGGAGCGCCGCCCATGAGAGTGTGCATATTATCCCTGATCAGATTCACGGCGTTGCGCAGAATGAAAAACGACACCCACAGACCGCCGACCGGGTCGAGGGCAGGATATCCCATCTGAGAGGCCAGAATCCCGAACAGCGCGCCCGACGACGCGTAGACGTCGGACTTATGATCCTGGGCGTTGGCCGACACAGCCGCGCTCTTGCATCGTCTTCCGACCGATCTTGTATAGTAGAATAATACCGCTTTCAAGACGATGGTGAACAGGGCGACGGCGGTGGCGAAATAGGCAGGTACGGTTCGCTCTCCTCTGATAATGACGGCGGCCGAACTAAAGGCTATGAATATGCCGGTGAAAAGAATGACCATGGCGACGAAGGAGGCGGCGATGACGTCGGCGTTGCCATGCCCGTATTGATGATCGGCGTCGGCCGGTTTGCGGGATACTTTCAGCCCGAACCAGACGGCGAAATTGGCGACAAGATCGAGCAGCGAATTTATGCTGTCGGCGATCAAGGCGTGGCTGCCGGCGAAGAAACCGCCGAAGAATTTCAAGATAAGAAGAATGATATTGGCAATTATAGATATGGCCGTGGACGACTCGGGCGAATCCAATTTGCTTTTAAAGGACAAAAAAACTCCCGCCTCGAAATTCCGCCCGCGGCGCAGCGGGAAGAATCATGAGCTTATGACCGGACTCTACCCGGAGGCAAGTTCCTCGCGATAAGTTTTGAGTTTACTCTTGAGTTTATCGTCGGAAAGGGCCAGTATCTCGATCGCCAGCAGAGCGGCGTTTTTGGCGCCATGAGAGCCGATGGCCACGCAGGCGACGGGGATCCCGGCCGGCATCTGGGCGATGGAATAGAGAGCGTCGGCGCCGGCCAGGGCCGAACCGGCGATCGGTATTCCGATTACCGGAAGCGTGGTATGCGAGGCCGCCACACCCGGCAGATGGGCGGCCATTCCGGCGGCGGCGATAATTACTTTCACGCCGCTTTTTTCGGCCTCCTTGACCAGGTTTGCGGTCTTCTCAGGCTGCCGGTGAGCCGAGCTGATTTCCAGTTTGAACGGAACTCCGAATTTTTCGAGAATTTCTCCGCAACCGGAGACTTTTTCCAGATCGGATTTGCTTCCCAACAGTATCAATACCATACTCAATCCCTTTAAAAATAAGATCTATCGACTTTACCTGCGCGCCAGCCAATATCGCGGCGAAATTGCATGCCGTCGAAGGAGATTCGAGAGACGGCGTCATAAACGGCGGCCTGGGCGTCCCTGAACGTGTGGCCAACAGCCGTGACTCCGAGGACGCGTCCCCCGTTGGTTACTATTTTATTATCGACTTTGGTCGTGCCGGCGTGAAAGACAGCGCATCTTTCGAGATCAATCTTGTCCAGGCCGTTGACAACGACCCCCTTTTCGGACGACACCGGATATCCCCTGGAAGCCATGATCACGCAGACGGCGTGAGCGTCCTTCCATTTGATTTCCTCGATATCGAGGTACCCGTCGGCAATATCCATGAAGATAGCGGCCAGATCATTCTCCAATAGTGGCAGGACGACCTGGGTCTCGGGATCGCCGAAGCGGCAGTTATACTCGAGAACTTTGGGGCCGCGATCGGTGATAATGATTCCGGTATAGAGGACCCCGGTGTATTTGCGTCCCTGTTCGGCCAGGCCTTTGATTGTCGGTTCGAGGATTTCCCCGGAAATTTGTTCGATCATTTTCTGGCTGACGATGCTGGTAGGAGCATAGGCGCCCATCCCACCCGTATTGAGGCCGGTGTCGCCCTCGCCGATTCGCTTGTGATCCTGGGCGGAGACCATGGGAATAACACGCTCGCCGTCGGTAAAGGCCATGACTGTCACTTCTTCCCCCACCAGAAATTCCTCTATGAGCAACTTGGAGCCGGCTTCGCCGAAAACCCGTTCGACCATGATCTCCTCAATTTTCTGTCTGGCCTGTTCGGGGTTATTGACGACAACCGTTCCCTTGCCGGCGGCCAAACCATCGGCTTTTACAACCAGGGGGAAATTGGCGGAACCGGCGAAGTCGATGGCCTCGAGGTGGCTGGTGAAAACTTTGTATCGCGCGGTGGGGATATGGTATTTCTCCATGAAATCTTTGGCGAACGCTTTCGAGCCCTCTATTTCCGCCGCTTCTTTATTGGGGCCGAAAATGCGCAGACCTCTCTGCTCGAAAACATCGACAATACCGAGGGTTAAAGGGAGCTCCGGTCCGACGACCGTGAGATCGATTTTCTCGCTATGGGCAAAATCGGCCAGAGCCTTGAGATCGTCGACGGCGATAGGCACTGTTTGGGAGTTTTCGGATATTCCGGCATTGCCGGGGGCGACATATATTTTTTCGGCTTCGGGCGATTGGGATAGTTTCCAGACAAGAGCATGTTCCCGACCGCCGCTGCCTACTACAAGGATTTTCATATTCCTCCCAAGTTAAGAGAGTATACTATAATGGGCACGGCCTAAATTCAATTGATTTTTTCCGGGGAGCAATTCGAGCAATAAGCGCTCATCTATCCGAAATAAGGCAGTCATTCCCCAATGCTGGTCAAGAGCAAACGACTATGAGATCAATAAATATGCAAGAGTTTTCATCCTGTTAATATTTTTCCGAGTCTGGCGGTAAGCCAAAGAAACAACTTGAATGATGGCCATTGGCGGGGACGCATGCCGCAACTCGTTGCACAACAAGGAGAAGGAGAACAGGCCGCCCTGAGGCAGTCGGACGCGGCCCGGCTTGACATGTAACCTCATATTAAGCCTTGATTTTGGCATTTATTATGCGTTGTTTCCAAGCATGTATGAAAGTATTCGAGAGACTCGAAATCGGTTGACAGGCTTAGGCGGATTGGTATTTTGGGAAATAGAAATGACTACGATCATTAAGTAAGATCAGGAGAACTGAACATACGTGTTTGCGCAGAAAGGAGGCGTCAAAACTGCGATTCTAACGTTTGAAGACTATTTTAATCTTTTTAAGGGGTTTAAGATCATGAAATACATTTCAACATTGTTGATTGTCGCGCTTGTGGGAGGCGCAGCCTGGGCCGAGAGCCCGAGCGGCATCACCGACGTTTTCCAGAAGCAGACCACCCGCGTGCCGATTCCTCTGGATCCGAACGTGATTCTTCAGGGCGGCGACGACTGCGGGGATTATGTCGAGCTGACCGGCAATTTGCCCATAACGATTTCCGGCACGACTATCGGCTATTCCAACGACTACGGGCCTTACCCGACTCAACCGCCCTGCTGGCAGGGGTACTATGACAACTCGTCGAGCGGGGCCGCCGACGTCGTCTACAAATTCACGGTTCCTTACTCTACTGATTATACTTTCTCGCTCTGCAGCAACAGCGATTACGATACCGGGTTGGAGCTTTACTATTTCACCTGCCCGGACGAGCCGACGATGGACGAGTGGATTTGCGGCAATGATGACTCCTGCCCGAACTACCTGTCCGAGCTGGTGGATATACCGTTAAACAGCGGAGATGAAATTCTTGTCGTTATTGACGGTTACAGCACCGACAGCGGCAACTACGAACTGGTGATCACGGCGGCCGAGGTTCCGTTCGGGGCCTGCTGTGTGGCTATGGAATGCGTGGGGAACTACGATCGGGCCGAATGCGATGCACTAGGCGGCATACTCTATACCGGCGAGGATTGCGCCTCGTTTGTCTGCCCCGAGCCGAGCTGCCTGTCGCAGGCGCCCAACCAAAGCAATGGAATTTTCTCGGATCTGGATTGTCAGAACTGCACTTTTGGTTTGCAGGTTTTGGCCGAGAACTTCGTTTTGGGCGCGGAAACCACAATCAATGCACTGACTTTCTGGGGCGGCTACTATCCCGGCAACAACAATATGGACGACTGTTTTACGGTCATATTCCGTGAAGACCTTGGCGGAGTACCCGGTTCGGAGATCGGTCGTATTGATTGCGTCATGGCCGACGAGAAAGAGGATACCGGCATAGACCTGTTCGGCGTCGATGAGTATATTTACACGATCAATACCGACATGGCATTACCGGCAGGGACATTTTTCGCGGAGATATACAACGAGACCGAAGGGAGCGGTGATTCCTGGTTTTGGGAGGTCGGCGATTTGGATCCTGATCGCGGCGTGATGGGACAGGCCTGGTCGAGCACGATGCCCGAAGAGCCGTGGAACTACGACTCAGCCACCGATATGGCATTTGAAATTGCCTGCGGCGGCGGCAGCGAAGAGACGCTGGTTTATTTCGAGGATTTCGACGGCGGCATGGGCGAATGGTCCGGCGGCTGGGCGATTACCACGGAGGATTCGTATTCCGATCCCAACTCCCTGACCGATTCTCCCGGCGGCAATTATGGAGATAACATCACCAACTCCGCGGATCTGACCAGCGATATCGACCTGACCA
>CAZDAH010000042.1:0-1842 GCA_964503405.1 uncultured Ignavibacteria bacterium | reverse complement strand
GTTCATGACCAAGTTCGAGATCGAGCAGGGATTCGACTACGTTTACAGCTACGTCTCGACAGATGGCGGCAACACCTGGATCGACTTGTATACGTTCAACGGCGAAGATTCCGACGATTATACCTGGCATTTGTTCACCGCGGATCTGGGCGGTTACGTGGGGCAGAACGTACGGTTCAAATTTACTCTGGAGACCGACGGCGCTTACAACGTGGACGGCATGTATATCGACGATTTCTCGGTGTACGGCCTGACCGTGGACAACAGCCCGCCGCTCATTCTGCATACGGGCCCGGACGACATGACCAGCGTTCCCGAGGAATTTGTCGCAATGGCCACCATCACAGACATTTCCGGAGTGGAATCCGCCTGGCTGACATACATGATTGACGGCGGAGATTCTGAAGTTGTCGATCCGGACAGCACGGCGGGCGACAACTATTATTTCACCATTCCGCAGATGGAGGCCGGGGCCCATGTCGAGTATTTCATCTCGGCGGCCGACAACCAGGGGAACGAGGGCTTCACGGCGACTCAGCATTACGTATCGGGCACGATAATTTTCTATGACGACGGGGAGCCGGAGTTCATTTATCAATACAATACCGGCAACCGTGTGGCCACGCGGTTCACGCCGTCGGAGACAGGCAGTCTGGTGACCGGCATGCTGCGGCTTTATACGGACGTTAACCGGCCCATAGACACGGTAGACGTGCGGGTTTGGGCCAACGGCAGCGGCAATATGCCGGGAACGCCGATGATCGATCCGCTGGCGGTTTGGCCATGGTCGACTCTTGAGAATCCGCAGGCCTGGACATATGTCGATTTCCGCGGCATGGGCATCACGGTGTCGAGCAATTTCCATCTCGGTTACACTTATCGTTCCGAGTGGCCCGTGATCCTCGGCGATTCGCCGGCTGTAACGGGCAGATCCAACCAGGATACCGGCGGCGGATGGACTCCGGCCACCTGCGATTTCCACATTCGGGCGATAGTGGATTATCAGCTTCTCGGTGTCGACGATGACGGAGATCTCGTTCCCGAGAGCTTCACATTGAAGCAGAACTACCCGAACCCGTTCAACGCGTCGACGGTAATCGAGTACGCGGTGACCGATCCGGGCGAGGTGGAATTGAGCGTTTACAACGTCCTCGGCCAGAAGGTCATTACTCTGGCCAGCGGGCATCATGACGCCGGAACTTACAGCATCACCTGGAACGCCAACGACGTGCCCTCGGGCGTTTATTTCGCCAAAGTGGAATCGTCAGAGCGCAGCCAAAGCGTGAAAATGGTGCTCTTGAAGTAAGCCGTTTCCGAATGGAACGGAGGCATCGTTCCGCAAAATGCAAGGGAGCCTCGAAGAGGGGCTCCCTTTTTTAATCAAAATGCCGAATAAAATATAAACAATTGATCGGGCCCATGGTATAATATCGAGGATGGGCCGGCGAATTAACGTTATGAGAGAGATCATGCTGGAAAAAATCGGGGGGACGCCGCTTGTTCCTTTGCGGGGGCTGGCCGGCTTGTCAGAGTCGACCATTTATGTCAAGGCGGAGATGTTCAACCCGACCGGTTCGGTCAAAGATCGACTGGCGGGATACCTGATAGATTCGGCCGAGAACGAGGAACGTTTGCGGCCGGGAGGGACGGTGATAGAGGCGACGTCGGGAAACACCGGGATCTCGGTATCGTGGATTTGCGCGCAAAGAGGATACAAGGCGGTGATCGTGATGAGCGACAAGAACTCAAGCGAGAAGCGCGAGAAGATGAGGAGCTTGGGCGCCGAGCTGATATTGACGCCGCACACGGCCAAACCGGACGATCCGGGCAGCTCGTATATCG
>CAZDAH010000041.1:21931-23821 GCA_964503405.1 uncultured Ignavibacteria bacterium | reverse complement strand
ATTCCTCGGCCGTCTCGCGGTCGACCACGATTCGCCCGACGAAATTCAAAAGCCGATCTTGAAATCGCTCCACCAGCATTCCGAAAGCGCGGTCATCACCGGCCTGAATAAGTTCCATGAGCTCTTTGTCGTTTATTTCGGCTCTGTTCGGCAACTCAGAATTGGATCGCATAAACTCCCCGGTTTATTTTTACTAAATTATACACAATTTTAACGCGAGTGTTCCCTGCTATTTTCGCCGGATCGCAGATTCTCAGGTATCCTGTTACTGGTAAACGTCTTGATTAACTTCCTTGTAATCCGTCGAATTCTGTCTGACACGCCCCGAGGCGCTCTTTTTCAGAGCCTCCTCGAAACGCCTGAATCTCTTTATCTGTTTGTCGACCTTATCGTTAAGACGAGCCACAGTCCACGTCAGAATGACCATGGAAATCCCGATTATTATTCCCGTCATATCCATCATTTTTCTTGCCTCCGATTATATTATCGGAAACTGAACCAGAGGCTTGAAATAATATTAACGATACAGGCCCAACGCCAGCAGCCATGAAAGAAGCGACGTCGCGACAATAATCGGCGCCAGACGCAGCAAGGTAAGTCCAATCGACGCTTTAAAATAGCGGCTGGTGAGGACCAGGCAAAGATGTACCGGTGAGGCCATCACCCCCATAAATCCCCCGGCGAAAGCCAGGAGCATGCCGGCATTGAAAGTCAGCGTCTCCGTCCCCAGGAGGGGGAATATCACCGGGAAACTGACTCCGATGTAAGCCGAGGTCACGCCGGTCAGAACCCCGACCGCGAAGGGCACAGCGAAAGCAACCAGGGCCGACGGAATCCGCAGATCGAGAAGCTCACCATAGAATATGGCCGCCGTTCCTGTTTTTTCCATGGCGTACATCAGGGTCATGACACCGAAAATGAGGAATATGATCTCCGGCGAGAATCCTCTTTTCAAGGACGCAAGAACAGCGTCCCTATTAACATATTTGACAAAATAAAGCGCACCCATCACGAGCAGCACTGAAATAATCAGATCTATATTTAGAATCAGGCCCAGCAGCACGATTGTCAGGATCGGCCAGAGCGATTTAATGAGCAGTTTCAAATCGACCTCTGAGCCCGACTTGCTTCCGCTCCCGATTCCCCTCAGAGACAAACCGGTCAATATGCAGATCACGCTAATAGGAAAATTGATCACCGCCACTTTCCAGACGGAGATCTTCAGCACCGCCGCCGCCAGGATGATGCTAGGATAGAGCGGCCAGGCCGCCTCCCAGACATGACGCCACCAATAGTTCGACGCCGTAAACATCTCCGCTTTGATATTCTCATCGTGGCGCCCGATCTCTCGCACTATCGGCGCCGAGACCATGGCCCCTCCCGACATCGGCAGTAGCCCGATTATGGCCGGAGCGGCCCGGGATACCCATTTGGGCGGAAGAATCGACTCCAGCGAACGAACCATCGACTTGACAAATCCGGCCATCTCGAACATGTTGGCGAATGACAAAATCAGGGCGACCGTAAGGACCAATTTCCAGCTGCTGAGATTAATGAGCGATTGATAAATGAGAGTCCAGAATTCTCCGGTAAGACCGAAATTCCAGATTCCGAGAAACAACGCTCCGGCGAGCATGGCGATGCCGATAGGAACTTTCAGCCTTATCAAGACGATTATCAGGACGAAGATCAGCAGTAGGGGCAGCATTTGGTTTCCTCAGAGCGGGTAACATAGGGAGCGATGGGGCAATGTCAATCGAAATAATCAGTCCATTGATAAGCCTGATATCCTGATGTTCGTAAGGGCGAAGTCCCTTCGCCCGGCTTTCTGTAAGGCACAACCCTTCAGCGGTCGTGCCGCCGGCCCGATATCCGCGATCTATCTTAACC
>CAZDAH010000041.1:15049-21921 GCA_964503405.1 uncultured Ignavibacteria bacterium | reverse complement strand
GGTCTTGACTGCCTGGTTGTCAAATCCCGGGGGATTTGACCTACAAATAACTTTCTTTACACTTTTGGCAGACTGGACCATTAATCCATAGAAGAAGAGATTTATCTACAAAAGTTCCGTCTTGGGGCTTAAAATTGAGTGGGCGCATTGGATTCCCGGTCAATTGGGCAAATTTCTATTACGATATTGGCTCTCGGTGTTTTGCATCATATTTTCCAATGTCTCCTCTTGTGTATTTATCGGGAGCTTTCTGTTTTCGGACATTTATCCCGGAGATACTCTTTTGACTACAGTAATAGTGATTTCGATCATCTCTTCATTACAATGTCTTTTTGGCTTATGGAATTACAAACCGGTAACCCACAGCTTGCTGTGGGAATAGCGAAAACAAGCAAGGATGCCCTTCCCCTCTTGGATTCCCCTACTCCCTACTAACATGCTCCATATAGGCCGGTATTGCCCCCTCGTATATGTATCGCAATTTGGCCACCGGCAGATCGACCAGGCGGTTGATTCTCAAATTCTTCCCCCCGGTCACGCCGATTTTCGTCACGGGAATCTCATGCCTGGCCATCAGCTCCCAGACCTTCTCGACATGCTCCGGCTTCGACGTGAATAACACCCTTGACTGCGTCTCCCCGAAAAGCAGAGCGTCCGGGCGCAGGTCTGAATCGATTTCGATTTGCGCCCCGATACCGTTGGCGAAGCAGCATTCGGCCAAGGCCACGGCCAGACCGCCGTCGGAGATATCCTGGGCTGATTTGACCACGCCCGATCTAATCAGGTTCATTAGCAGATCAATTACCTTTTGATGAAGCTTAAGATTGATTTCGGGTATCTTTCCTGTGATCTTCCCGTGGATCGTCTTCAAATACTCGCTTCCGCCGATTTCGTTTTTCGATTCCCCGACAAGATAAATGTCCTGCCCGGCCTCTTTAAAATGAATCGTGGTGATATGCTTAATATCCTCGATAATGCCGACCATCCCGATGACCGGCGTGGGATAGACCGCCCGTTCGGGGTCCTCGTTATAAAAGCTGACATTTCCCCCGGTTACGGGCGTCTCGAAAATCCGGCAGGCCTCTCCCATGCCGGCCACGCATTCGGCGAACTGGTAGTAAATCTCCGGATCGTAAGGATTGCCGAAATTGAGGCAGTTGGTGATGGCCGCCGGTTTGCCTCCCGAGGCGGCCACGTTCAGGGCTGCCTCGGCCACGGCGATCATCGCCCCCATTCGCGGATTAAGATAGCAGTATCGTCCGTTGCAATCGGTGCTCAAGGCCAGCGCCTTGCCGGTCTTGCGGATCCTGATCACCCCGGCCGACGATCCCGGGCCGACCGCCGTGGAAGTCCGCACCGAGGTATCGTACTGCTGGTAAACCCATCTTTTCGAGGCTATGTTAGGCGAGGCCAGCAGTTTTTCAAGCGTATCGTTCAGAACCGCGGGAAGCGGTATTGACGATAGATCGAACCGCTCATGCTCGTCCATATACTCGGGCCGTTTTTGCTCGCGGATATAAACCGGCGCCCCGCCGCCAAGCACAAGAGAGACCGCCGGGATTTCCGCCGCGACCTTGCCGTTAAGGTGAACCACCAGCTTACCGCCTGACAAGACTTCCCCAATCTCTTCGGCGTGAACGCCCCATTTGTCGTAAACCGCCTTTACTTCACCCGCCTTTTCCGGCGCGCAGACCACCAGCATGCGCTCCTGCGATTCGGAGAGCATGATCTCATACGGAGACATCATCTCCTCGCGCACCGGCACCTTCTCCACGTGCAGGGCCATCCCCGATCCCCCCTTGGCCGACATCTCCGACGACGAACAGGTCAACCCTGCCGCCCCCATATCTTGAATGCCCACGACCAGTCCTGCCCGTGTCGCTTCAAGGGTCGCTTCCAGCAGGAGTTTCTCGGTGAACGGGTCGCCTATCTGCACCGACGGCCTCTTCGATTCCGATTTCTCAGAGAGTTCCTCCGAGGCGAATGTCGCGCCGTGAATACCGTCTCGCCCGGTGGACGATCCCACCGCCAGGACGATATTGCCTTTTCCCTTGCTAACCGCGGAGGTCAGCTCAGAGTGTTTGGCGATACCGACCGCCATGGGATTGACCAGCGGATTGCCGGTATAAGACTCCTCGAAATAGATCTCCCCGCCGATATCGGGCACGCCGAAACAGTTGCCGTAGTCTCCTACGCCCCGGACTACGCCGTCGAAAAGATAGCGCACCCTGGGGTTGTCGAGCGGGCCGAACCTGAGGGAGTTGAGCACCGCAACCGGTCTGGCTCCCATGGTGAAGATATCGCGGAGAATTCCGCCCACGCCGGTGGCCGCCCCCTGGTACGGCTCCACCGCCGAGGGGTGGTTATGCGATTCGATCTTAAAAACGACGGCCAGGCCGTCGCCAATATCGACTGCCCCGGCATTTTCCGAACCGGCCTCGGCCAGCAGCGCGGGTCCTGTGCGGGGAAGCGTCTTCAATTGGGCTATGGAGTTCTTATAAGAACAATGCTCCGACCACATCACCGAGAAAATCCCGAGTTCGGTGAAAGTGGGTACTCTTCCGAGGATCTCCTGGATTCGCTTATATTCCTCTTCGTTAAGCCCGTGTTCTCTTGCCAGCTTTATGTCCACCATCGGTTCCATCGATAATTCCCGTATTCTCAAATCCCCAAAACCGTTCGTTTCCGATTAATCTCGAGAAGAGCTTTATTAATCGACCGGCATCAAAAAGTCAACGTTTTAAGTTCGAAGCCGTCATTATCCAACACGACATAGCTGAAGCTCTTGAAGAAATCGCCACAGTTCACATATAAACCGGCGCCGGCTTCGGAGATTTCCGGCTTATGAACGTGCCCCATGACCACGGCGTCGTAACCGGCTTCGATCTTCCTGCGTGCGAATTCCACATAGTCGGACGAATCCTTATTCCGGCGGCTGTCCGTGTAATCCCGCGACGCTTTTGACGTTCCCATGGCCAGACGATAGGCGAGATTTACCGGAAGCTGCGCATAAAGCCAGATACAGAACCTATTTCGGAAGATACGCTTGATGAAACGATACCCCCGGTCGTCGATCCGGATACCGTCGCCGTGTGTAACCAGGATTTTCCAGCCAAAATGCTCTATCTCCAGAAAATCGCCGGTTATTTCGACGCCAGCCTGCCGGGTGAGATAGTCTCTCATCCAGAAATCGTGATTGCCGGGAATATAGAAAACCCGGACCCCCGACCTGGTGAGTTCGAGAAGCGCCCCCACGACTTTGAGATAAGCCGCGGGAACCGCGTATTTATATTCGAACCAGAAATCAAAAAGATCGCCGACAATATAAAGGTGAGACGCTTCCGCTGCTGCTTTGTTGAGAACCTCAAGAACTCGGTTTTCCCGTTCCGACGGGCTATCTTTTATACTCAGGTGAGCGTCCGAAATGAAATAAACCGAGGTTCTATTCCCTTGCTCCATCCATATCATTATAATATAATCGCCGTGGAAGGAGCAAAAGGAATCTGGACACGTATAATCCTGTGCGTGCGTTCCGCTGTCGAATATCTCGATAAAAATCGATAGAAAGGAAGTATGGAGAAATTCATTATCAAAGGCGGCAGGAAACTTTCCGGCAAAGTGGCCGTCTCCGGATCGAAAAACGCCGCCTTGCCGATAATCGTGGCGGCATTACTGCCCGAATCGGGAAAATCGGTCATAAAAAACGTCCCCGACCTGATGGATATCCGGACAATAATAGGCGTGCTGCGTGGACTCGGCGCGATAATCGAATACGACCCGCAGAACGAGACGATGACTGTCGATTCATCCAAAATCAGCAATCATGAGGCCCCTTACGACCTGGTGCGCAAGATGAGGGCCTCGTTTCTGGTGCTGGGACCGCTTTTGAGCCGCCTAAAGAGAGCCAGGGTCTCTCTGCCCGGAGGTTGCGTTCTGGGGGCTAGACCGGTGGATCAGCATCTGGAGGGGCTCAAGCGGCTGGGCACCGCCATTGTGGAAAAAAGCGGATATATCTGGGCGACGACAGACGAGCTTGTCGGGGCCGATGTTTTCTTCGATCGCCCCAGCCATACTGGAACCGAGAATATCATGATGGCCGCCGTGCTGGCCAGAGGAAGAACTGTCATCATAAACGCCGCCTGCGACCCCGAGGTTGTCGATCTGGCTAATTTCATGACCGCCATGGGAGCTGAAATCGTGGGCGCGGGGACAACACGAATCGAGATCAATGGTGTCAAAAAACTCAAAGCCGCGTCATACAGCGTCATGCCCGACCGCCTGGAAGCCGGGACGTTCTTGCTCGCCCTCGGGGCTTGCGGCGGCAAGATCGAGCTTACCGACACCAATCCCTCCGACTATGAGATATTGATTTCAAAACTGCGATCCTGCGGTATGGTGTTAAAATTAGCCCAAAAAACGGTCGCCGCCGAGATGAGCGGAAGGCCGTCGGCCATCAGGCTCACCACCTTCCCTTTCCCGGGATTCCCCACCGATCTGCAGGCCTCGGCCATGGCCCTGGCCGCGGTGGCGAAAGGAGCGTCGTATATTCGCGAAACGGTGTTCAACGACCGATTCGCCCACGTTATGGAAATGCAGCGTCTCGGCGCCGACATCAACGTTTCCGGCGACGAGGCTGTCGTTAACGGAACGGAAAGTTTAAGCGGAGCGTCGGTCATGGCCTCCGATATCAGGGCCGGGGCAGGCCTTGTGCTGGCCTGCCTGGCGGCAAGCGGAGAATCCGAAGTTCTGCGGGTTTACCATATTGATCGAGGTTATAGGTCGATCGAAAGCAAGCTGGCGGCGCTCGGAGGGAATATTACGCGGCAATCTGTGTAATAATATGGTGGAACATAAGGGGAATTACCGCCGTTTTATCTTTTGGGATATTCAACAGATCGGGGCGAGAATGAAGAAACTCGGAAATTTGTTGCTATTGGCGATACTTGGCTTTTCCTGCCAGGCGGTCTCGGCGCAAAATGTCTATTTCGGTCAAAATAAAGTCCAGTATCGCGATTTCGAATGGTACTTCATTCAAACGCCCAATTTCGACATCTACTTTTATAAAGGGGAAGACACATTGGCCGTATTCGCGGCCCAGGCCCTGGAAGACGCTTATGTCGTTGTCAGCGACGAACTCAGTTATACCCTGAGCGAACGAGTGCCGATTATTATCTACGCCTCCCACAACGAGTTCCAGCAGACAAACGTCATTTCCGAATTGATCCCCGAAGGGGTGGGAGGATTCACGGAAATTTTCCAGAATCGAATCGTCATACCATTCACCGGCTCCTACGAGGATTTCCGTCATGTGCTGCATCACGAATTGACCCACGCCGTTATCTTCAATTTGCTTTACGGCAACGCTTTGAAATCGATTCTCTCGCGCGAGGCCCTGTTCCGTCCGCCGTTATGGTTTGCCGAGGGTTATGCCGAGTACTCTTCACGAAAAGGCTGGGATTTCGAGGCCGATATGTATGCCCGCGACGCTGTAGTCGAGGGATATATGCCCCCGGTAGAATACCTCAACGGATTCCTCGCTTATAAGGGAGGACAATCGGTAATCAACTACATTGTCGAAAAGTACGGCCGCGAGAAAATCCTCGAAATATTGAACAAGGGTCGCATGATGGTAACCATGGATCGAGCGTTGAAGGCGGCTCTCGGCGTATCCATGGAGGATTTGACAAACGAATGGCAAAAATCGCTGAAGAGAATGTACTGGCCCGAAATCGCAAGGCGCGATACGCCCAAAGAGATAGCCAAAGCGTTGACCGATCATTCGGAAGATCACTCCGTATTCAACCAGAAGCCCGAATGGTCGCCCCAGGGGGACCGCCTGGCCTTCTTCTCCGACCGTTCCAATCCCAGGAACGGTTATTCCGATCGCTATAACGAGATTTATATAATTTCCACAATCGACGGCGAGATCATCTCCCGCCTGGTGCAGGCGGAGCATTCCGGCGATCTCGAATCGCTTCACTCGTATCTCTCCGGGCTGGCCTGGTCGCCCGACGGCAGCCGGATCGCCTTTGTCTCCAAGAGTCACGGCGACGACGTTATTTTCATTGTCGACGCCAAGAACGGTAAACGCAAGAAGAAAATCAAAACCGGTCTCGGGGCCATGCGCAATCCATCGTGGTCGGCCGACGGCAGCCGGATCGCCTTCGAGGGGATGGCCGGAGGCTTTACCGATTTATACATCTACAACCTGGAAAGCGGCGATATTCGCCGCGTGTTCAACGATCGCTACGACGATAACGATCCTTCCTGGTCGCCCGACAGCCGTTATATCGCCTTCTCGTCCGACAGGCCAGTCGACGGCCAATCGAGTGATTCCGTATTCGCCTACGGGAATTACAACCTTTTCCTCTACGATATCGGCACGGAGGAAGTCAGGCCGTTGACTGACAATCCGAATAAGAACTACCAGCCCGCGTATTCCCCTGACGGCGCACGCATCGCCTTCGTTTCCAACCGGAACGGTATCGAGAATATCTATATATGCGAGCTCGAGGACGGAAGACAATTCCCGGTGACCAACGTAATCTCAGGAGTCTTTTCGCCGTCGTGGTCTCCCGAGGGCGACAAGCTGGCCTTCTCGGCGTTCTATAAATACGGATTCGATATCTTCATTCTAAAGGATATCAAAAGTGTCGCCGACGAGGACGGCGAACTCGAGTCAACCCCGTATATGAAAAAAATTCTGGACGGCGAAAAGAATATATTCGTGCCCGAAAAAACAGTCGAGGAAGACCAGGTTGCCGAAAATAACGATGAAGCCGAGGAGCAGGGTTATAATTTTGAAACTTACGTATTCAAATCGGGCAGAAGTATGTTGGGCGATCCTGTCGACGCCGACAGCGCAGAGGTTT
>CAZDAH010000041.1:7777-15039 GCA_964503405.1 uncultured Ignavibacteria bacterium | reverse complement strand
GGCGATCATTCCGGAGGACGCCGTTGAATACATGCTCCCCGACGGCAGTTTTAAGCGGAACAAGTATAAACTGAAATTCTCGCCGGAACTGGTCACGGGAGGATTGTCCTATGATAATTTTTACGGCTTGAGGGGGCAGTCGTTTCTGGCAATCTCAGACGTCTTCGGAAACCATCATATCTACATCTTCACCGATTTGGTCAATACCATCGATCAATCGAATTTCCAGTTGAGTTATTCATATATGCCCAGGAGAATCGATTACGCCGCCGGAATCTTCCATTTCAAAAACATCTATTATGACGAGTACCTGAGGACTTTCTTCGCCGACAGGGTATACGGGGTTCAGGGATACGCCAGTTATCCTTTTTCCAGATTCTCGAGACTCGATTTCACCGCCACCCAGGTCACGGTCGGCCGCGAACTCGACCTGTATTTTCAGAAAAGCACTACAAACCTGCTGCTGACATCGCTGGAATATGTCAACGACGCCGTCATTTGGGGAATTGTCGGTCCGGTTGCCGGACAGAGATACAAGCTGTCGGTAGAAAAATCGTTTAAGACCGTCAGCAGCGGCCTGTCATACTTCTCCGGGCAATTCGACTACCGCAAATACTGGCATTTCTGGGGAAGATATAATTTGGCCATGCATCTGGGAGGGGGCACTTCCGGGGGCGCATCGAGGAGCGGTATCAAGAACGCCGACGCCAAGAGATTCCACCTCGGCGGATCGTCCAACTGGATCGGGCCGAAACGGGCTACCTCCAACATCTACAGCGTGGCCGATATCTATGTAAACGAGATAATTGTGCCGCTGCGCGGCTACAGTTATTTCGAGGATACCGGGACTCATTACGGCATATTCAATCTCGAATTCCGCTATCCGTTTATCGAATATTTCCAGCTGAATTTTCCCCTGCCGCTGGCCCTGCAGCAGGTCTCCGGCGCCATTTTCTGGGATATGGGAAGCGCCTGGAACTACAACAAGGAACTCAGGTTCTTTGACGACAAGCGAGGGTTTCCCGTGTTGGGAAGCGTCAAAGGAGGTTTCGGATTCGGGGCTCGAGCCAACCTGGGAATATTCGTGCTCAGGGTCGATTTCGCCTGGGCCACGAACCTCTCCAGGGTAGCGGCCAAACCCGAGACTTATTTCTCGTTGGGTTCTGAGTTCTAAGCAGGCGAAATGGACCGTCCCGCGCTTTTCATTATTAATTTAAATTGACAATATTCATCTTTGGACTAAATTGTAGCCGGAGAGGAAACCAGCGCATGAAATTCAACCCGAAAGTCTTCGCGGCGTTTGTCATCGTCTTAACCTATCCGCTTGGCGCGCATGGTAATGGCCTCGAGAATCTCGAATCCGATTACGCCGACGGGATCATCACGCTTCAACAGGCCCTCGAGTTAAAGGCCCTCATGCTCACCGGTCCTCAATCGCTGCCCGAAAAATACGCGTTGGACGAGCCGCTCAGGGACGGCACCTTGCTGGCCCTGGAAATTCTGCAAAACCAGGCTATTCTCGATCAGGGTTTCAAAGAGCGCTTTCCGACAATACTTACTCGCGTAAATAAACAAGCCTATTACGATTCTCCCCTGGGACTTTTTCGAATTCATTTCGATACGACCGGCGGCCACGCCGTCTATCAGCCCGAAGTCGATATTAATCCCCCGGACGGCACGCCGGATTATGTCAACCGGACGGCCGAATATTTCGACCTGGCCTGGATATATATCTGCGACACCCTAGGATATGATACCCCTCCCTACGACAGCGACCGGGGGGGCGGGATGGACCTCTACGACGTTTACATGCATCATTATTCAGGCGCCTACGGAGTTACCTTCTCCGAGTTTTCGTCCAATCAGCGTCCCGGCAGGAATTACGATTACTGCAGCTACATCTATGTCGATCCCACATACAACGGATTCGGCTATAACGATCGCACTCTGCCCATGAAGGTCACCTCGGCCCACGAGTTTTTTCATGCGGTTCAATTCGCTTATAATGTAAACGCCGGCGGCTGGTACATGGAAAATTGCGCGACCTGGATGGAAGATATCCTTTGGGACGACATAAACGATAACTACGCTTATCTGAGCCTGTTCATGAATAACGTGCATAGGCCCCTGACCACAGCCAACGGCGGTTTCGAGTACGGGGCTTTTGTCTGGCCGATGTTCCTCTACGAAAACTGGGGGCATGATTTCATCAGGACATCATGGGAATTCTGCATAAACAGCAACGCTGTCGCGGCCCTGGAGCTGACCTGCGATCAGTACGGGACCATTCTGGAGGAACAATACATAATCTTCTCCCTCTGGAATTATTTGACCGGTTTTCGCGACGACGGCAATCACTACGAGGAAGGTTCGGCCTACACGACCGCCCGGACTATGCGAGCGCATACTGCATATCCGGTTGAGAATCAAACGACCTTTCTTCCTCCGACCGCCCTGGCCTGCAATTATATCCTATTCAGCAATACCGGGCAGGAGGGAGACCTGGAGATCGTTTTCGACGGTGACGACAGCGACCTGTGGTATAATCAAATCATTAAGGCGACATCCAACAGCAGCCACGTTTACGACGTCATGGAGCTCGACATTGCCAACTATGGCCTGTACGTGGTCGAGGATTTCGGCCAATTCGACTGGGTCGCCATGGCCACCGACCTGATCATCGGGTCCGGCGCCAATTACCTTTATTCCGCCCGCCTCTTCCCGACCGGGATCGATGACCCGTCGAACAGAATTCCCTCAGAATTCGTCCTGAGAGGAAATTATCCCAACCCGTTCAACGGCTCCACCTCGATCCAGCTTCATTCGACGGCCGAGCAGACAGTGAACCTGACTGTCTATGATATTCTCGGGGGAAAGATATTGGACCGCGATTACTTCGTCGTCGCGGGCGAAAACCGGTTAAAATTCGAGATGGAGAACACGGGTCATTCCAAAAACGCCAGCGGGATTTATTTCTTTCGCCTGGCTTCGGGACAATCCGAACAACATGGCAACATGCTATATTTGAAGTAGGGAGGAGCATGAATTCGCGCGCATCTGTTATCATGGCTATCCTGATATTCGCGGCGGCGCCTTCGGCGGTCGGGCAGAATATCAAATCGAAGGTTGCCCCCGATTTTTCGCTGCCGAATATCGACGGCGACAGGATTACGTTATCCGAAATGTACGGCCACGGCCCGATATATATTTCCTTCTGGGCCACCTGGTGCAAACCGTGCAGAGAGGAATTGAAAATAATCCAGGGGCTTTACGAGAAATACGGTGAGGACGGATTTACGGTCCTCGCGGTTAATACCGAAGGTCCGAGGGCCATCAGCAAAATAAAAAGCTTCGCCAAATCCAACGGCTGGACTTTCGACATACTCATAGACGACGACGGCGAAGTATTCAGGAGAAAATACAAAGGATTCGCTCAACCTTATTCCGTTATGACCGATCCGCAGGGCAATATCATTTTCTCGGCGGTTGGATTCAAGCCCGGCGACGAACAGCATGTGGAAAAACTTATCCTGGAACAGATTCCGCCGGAAAAGAAGGACGATGCCCAATCCGGGTCGGAGGAGTAGATGATCCGGCTCTTTAGAGATTTTAATATATACTATCTCATCGCGATCGCCGCCTGTTTCATTCCCTCCGACAAAGCAATGGCGCAAGACGAGACCTGGTCGGTCTCGGCAGCCAACTGGATGCAATACTGGTATTTCAATGAAGGCGACGGGCTGTTCGTAGAATCCAGGCGGGACTCTGTAGACAACCGGTTTATCCTCGATTTCGATCTGGGCAATTTCTACACCGGAGCCTGGCTCAATGTACGGCAGTTCAACCACCCCGACGAATCATCGGAGAAAATTGCCCAGCGTTATTTCGGCTGGCAGGAAAAGAACATATCGGTTCACCTCGGCAATTTCTACCAGGCCTTCGATCGCGGCCTGACCTTGAACGCTATTCTCGATGACGTGATCTATTTCGACAACAACCTCGACGGAGTCAGAGTAAGCGGCAACTACGATCGATTTCAATTCGACGCTCTCTCAGCCAGAGGGCTGAACAACCTCACCGGCGAACGTGAATACATCATCAGGGGAGCCAGAGGAGCGCTCAGGCCGATACGGCCTGCCGAAATCGGTTTCTCCTACGTCCGATTCAAACAAAGTTCCAGCGATTTTTACCGCACTCTCAACTCCAACTTGACATCGGCTCACTCAACAATCTGGTACGGCCCGATCGAGCTTTACGCCGAATACGCCAGGAAGGACGGCCGCGCCGATACGCTGCTCTTGGGGGTCAATCTCGACGGCGACGGCACCTACCTGTCGGGCTCGATCAATTTCGAAAAAATCAGTTTTTATTCGGAATATAAAAACTATATAAACCTCCTCTACCCCTCCAATGCCGCTCCGTTTAATAATCCGCCTCCGGCCAGCCACCAGGGACGCAATCTCATGTCGCTGAGCGCCGCGCCCGGCGAAAGAGGCTACCAGGTGGGCGCATTGATTTCACCCACGTTCGATCTGAATCTCGATTTTTCCTACTCCGAGTCTTTTTCCCGCGGAATCCCCGATTCGCTGACTCGTCTCTACATTGCCGAAAAATTCGTCGGGCTCAGGTGGAGTATCACCGGCGGCCTGGTGCTGAATTACAACTGGGATAGAATCGACTGGACAGACGAGGACGAGACCCAAAACTACTTCGATACTTATTATTACCTGGGCGAGCGCGACGTCATATCGTTGATCGCCTACACCAAACGGTTTTTCAATCGTTATGCCGGGCCGGGAGTCGGCACGGAGGATTACCACGAGGACTATCTGACTCTGGGCTACGGATTGGGGAACAGGTTCATTCTCAATCTCGGAGGATCGATTTCGAGTCTCGACGATGGCGAAGATCCTGACAAACTGGCCTTTGTTGAGATGACTGTGAAATTCGCGAACCACGAACTTGTGATCTTCAATTGGGGCGAGAGCGGCGGACTTGTCTGCTCGTCAGGAATATGCCAGTTGCGGCCGACCTTCCAGGGAACAAGAATAATACTCTTTTCCAGATTTTAAGGGAACGATTGGCGGTCGATGAATGTTGCAATACATTAGAACCGACTCGATCTTTGCTAAGATGAAGGAGATTATGGGATAAATCGACCCATAATATTATGTTAAATGAAAAAAGTTGCTATTTTCTTCTGAGATTATATATTTCAAATTAAGAACTCTGCAAACGTGAGGAGGTCCAATGAAGTTTGCTAAAGCGATTATGCTGGTTTCCGCAGCTATTATGATGCTCTCTTCCATGGCCATCGCCGCGGATCGTCTTGTTCTCGGCGAAATGTGGACGAACTCGAGGTGACCGTATTGTCCGACTGCTGATCTGGTCTTAGATCAGGTGACTGAAGACATGGAAGAAGTGGTCGTCGTGATTCGCTACCATTGCTGGTGGCCGGGTTCCGACGATCCTTACTACAATTTTAACATCACTGAAAACAGGGCCCGCGTGAATTATTACGGCGCCGATTACACGCCTCATCTTTACATCGATGGCACGATCGATGCCGGATCGAACAGCGGTTCCTGGGCCTCAAGATTCATGGACGAGGCTGACGTCTGGTCGCCCCTGACAAACGACGTCACCGGCACATACGACTCGGAACGCCGCACCGGCGAATTCACGGTTAGTGTTTACGCCGAGTTCGATCCGGGCCTGTCGAATCTCAAACTCAGAGTGGCTTTGATCGAAAACAATATCGTCTGGAGAGCCCCCAACAATACCCTCATCCACAACCAGACCCTGCGCGACATGATTCCCACGGCAGGGGGCACCGCATTTTCGATCGAGCAGTATGAGACCTACGAATACACCGAAGATTTCGCTGTCCCGTCTCCGCTCATTCCGGAAAACTGCATGCTGGTGGTTTTCGTGCAGTCCGACTTTAATCGCTCGGTTCTGCAAGCCGGGAGGATTGCCATTCCCGACATGATTCCGACGGGTGTAGAAGATGAAATCGAGGTTCCGGGAGAATTCGCGCTTGCTCAAAATTATCCGAACCCGTTTAACGCCGAAACCAGGATTGATTTCAATACCATCGGCGGCGGCGCCAGGCTGGCAGTATTTGATCTTTCCGGGGCGCTGGTGAGGAGGTTGGCCGACGGTGAATTCGAGGCCGGTCATCATTCAATAATCTGGGACGGTTCGGATGACTACGGCAGGGCCGTGGCCTCAGGCATCTATTTCTATAAAATCGAAACCTCAGAGGGCAGTCAGGTTAGGAGAATGACTCTGCTCAAATAAGAGCAAAATACGATTTTTGAAAACCCTCTCTGTCCGCAGGGGGTTTTTTTTTATGGCTTCGATTTCGCTGTTTATTTGCGGCCCCTTACGACGATCATAACTCGTACTTGCGGGGGTCGGCGATCGCGCCTTCGAGGGCCGAAGCCGCGGCGGTGGCCGGGGAGGCCGTGTAAATTTCCCTGTCGTCGGAGAGGCCGCTTCCATTTAACGCCCGATTGGTGGTGGTAATGGCCCGCTCTCCCTCCGCCAGTGCCTCGGGATTGGCCAGCAGGCAGGGATCGCAGCCGGGATTCACCACCATGCATCCCGAATCGACAAACGTCTTGATCAATCCTCTATCCAGGGCTTCGCTGAGCACCTTACGTGACCCCGGAATTATAATCATTCTCAAGTCGCGATGAATTCGTCTGCCCCGCAATATTCTGGCCGCGACCTCAAGATCGTCGATCCGCCCGCTGGCGCAGGATCCTATGATCACAAGATCGATCCTTTTTCCCGCGGCGTCCTCAACCGGCGCCACATGTTTGACGTTGTCGGGGAAACCGACCTGCGGCATCAGATAGCTGACATCGACCTCTATCTCGTGATGATATTGAGCGTCACGATCGGCTTTCACCGGGTTTAGTCTGGCTTTGGTGATCTTCCTCAAATAGCGAGCCGTGATGTCGTCGAATGGAACAAGCGCCGAAACCGCTCCCATCTCCATGGCCATATTGGTCACGGTGAATCTTTCCGATATGGACATCGAAGATATTGTCGGGCCGCAGAATTCGATGGCCCTGTTTTTCAGCGAATTAGTGGAAAAATCGCGCAGGAGTTTCAGGATGATATCCCTGGCGTAAACTGCCCTGTTGAGATGCCCTTTGATCAATACCTTGACCGACTCCGGCACCCTCATGCTTGCACGTCCGGTCATCCAGATTGAGGCCATCTCCTCATATTCCACGAAGGCGGCCAGA
>CAZDAH010000041.1:793-7767 GCA_964503405.1 uncultured Ignavibacteria bacterium | reverse complement strand
AGGCATCCTGGATGAGGTGCGGACTGTCGGCGTGCGATGCTCCGATCTGCGAGCCGGCCAGAGCGCCGAGGCTTCCGCATGAACTGGAGTGTCCGTCGGTGCCGAAAGCCAGCTGCCCTGGCAATATATGGCCGTTTTCTATAACGACCTGGTGACAAATGCCTTCTCCTATATCATAAAAATTTCTTATTCTCTGCGTTTTAGCAAAATCCCTGATCTTCTTGTGAATCTCGGCTGATTCTCTTGTCCTCGCGGGAATATGCTGATCCAGTACAATGACCATCTTATTGGCGTTCCAGACCCGATCCCCTCCTTGCCTGGCGAACTCCTCAATTACTCGAAGCGAATTTTCATGGGACATGGAAAGATCCGGCTCGACCGACACCGCCTGGCCAATTTCCACTTTTTTCAAACCGGACTTCCTGGCCAGAATTTTCTGAACGGCTGTCTCCCGTTTGGAATTTTTCCTGTTGCCGACGTCGATAAGCCCCAATTCGAGCTGTTCCAGCCTTAGCTGCAACGGTTTTCTATTGATATTGTATTTTCGCCGCCATTGACGAAAGCCGGCCGCGGAGATGCCTAATTCCGACCCGGCCCTGGTATCGTCGCCGTATCTCTCCCAGAGTTCAAGTATCTTCTCGTCGGTATACTTGGGGAAGGAATAGGCCCCGATGCTTTTCTTTTGACGCCAGTAGGCTACCAGCCTGGCCGGAACGCCATAAACCTCGCCGATTTTCTTGTCGCTGCGATATTTTTTTTGAAGTTCTAAAAGCTCTTTTTTCCTGGGAATCCTCACGATCGTCCTTTCAATCGATCGAACTCCTTCTTCAAGAGGTCGTAGATTTCGATGATAGTGATAGACTGCACCTTGGAATCGGCCACGATGGGCATGTAGTTCGTATCTCCCGTAAAACGCGGGACTACATGAATATGTATATGATCTTTGACACCGGCGCCGGCCACGGCTCCCAAGTTCATGCCGACGTTAAAACCCTCGGCCGACATCGCTTTTCCTGTTATTTCGACCGACTTAGCCGTGAGATCGAAAAACTCGATCGATTCCGACCGGGTCAGTCCCGGCAGGTCGGCTTTGTGCTTCTTGGGGACAACCATAAGATGCCCGGCATTATAGGGATACTTGTTCATTATGACTATATTATATTTGCCTCTGTAAAGGATCAGGTTGTTGCGGTCGGCCTTTCCGCGTATGCGGTTGCAGAAGACACATCCCTTCTCTTTGGGACCCAATATGAAATCTCGCCGCCATGCTGCCCATAAGTTATCCATATGATAGCGGTAAAAAAAATAATCCCGGATTCCAAATCAAGAGAAATCTGAGAAAGTGGTTATGAAATTGGCCTTGGGTCGTGTCCGATCAAAGACTTATCGTATTATTGGCCCACTTATCGTAGTGGTCCTGGCTGGTGAGCAGAAGTATCTGGTGATCCGCCGAAAGATTTTTCAGGACCCGCATGACATTATCCAGCCGCTTATCGTCGTAATTGCCGAAAGGATCGTCGAAAATAAGAATGGAATTCTTTTCCTCCGAAACGAGGTCGGATAAAGCCAGGCGGGCCGCCAGGTAAATCTGCTCCACTGTGCTCGACGACAGATTTTTTTCGGGATCTACCCAATCCCCCTTCTCGTCCGACCAGACCTCGAATTTCAGGCTCAACTTGTCGAATCTGACCCGGGAATATCGCCCGCCGGTGAGATTATCGAGAATCTCCGAAGTCCTCTTGTTGAGAATTTCCAGCTTGGATACCAGGGCGTTCAACCGAGCCTCTTCCAGCAGCCGGGCGGTAAGGTCGAGGATTTGCCTTTCGTGCTCTGACGTTTCGTTTTTCCGCTCGTATCGTTCCAGCCGTTCTCGGTACGAGGCCAGTAGCTCCGAGCCCCCCTCGGCCATCTCTATCTGATTCTGGAGAACTTTTCTTTCCCGCTCAAGATCCTTGACTCGCTCCTCGATCTCGTTGATGACCAGCCGCTCCTTTTCCATGTCGGCTGCTCCGATCAGAAACGAGGAAAGCCCCTCGCTCTGCCCGAATGTATCCTTGAAATCGGTTTTCAGCATTTCCAGGCGGCTTTCCAGACTGGTCAGGATATTGCCGTCGACAATCTTATTGTATTGCGCCGTCTGCAGTTCAAGCTGCTTTTCAAGCTCCTCATATTGCCATTGATTTTTCCGAAGATCGTCCACGTTGGAAACCCGGAAATCTTTGAGCCTGTTTTTGAGTTTCTCTTCATGATCCTCGATCTCGTTGATCAATTCCTCCAATATCGAGACGGCTTTCTTATGTTTCCGGGAAAGGTAGCCTCGATGCTGTTTCCGCGAAAATGTCATCGAGATCCCCAGTATGAAAATGCCCGCCGAAGCAGCCAGCAAGTCCCAGATATACGGTATGACCATGGGAACGATCCCGGCGAAATAGACGGCCGCGGTGAATCCCAGTCCGGCGAACCCCAGGACTGTCAGGACCACGGAAAATCCCCCTATCTTAAAGGCCTCGAGATCATTTGCGATTTCTTTTGTTTCCTCCTCCAGCTCGCCCCGCTTGGGAGTCAAATGATTGAGCCTCGATTCTGCCCGCTCGACTTCCAGGAGTTCATCTTTGCTTATCCTCTTCAGCCCCGAGCGCCTCGATTGCATTTCCTCTATTTTTACGGCGGCTTCCCTGGCCGAAACGACCTGCTTTTCCAGATTTTCGATTTGCGCGGACTGCTCCGAGGCTCGCTCGTTTACCACGTTGGCTTCTTCCGCCCTCTGCAATTTGGCCTTTCGCGCGGCCAGATCGTCCCGCACGTTAAGGCAGGCGGTCTCGACCTGAATCAGGTCGGCCCGCTTCACTCTCAGGGCGCTCATATCTCGTTCCAGCTTTTCAATATTATATTTGAGATCGTCCTGCGACGTTTTGAATCCGGCCTCCTCGACACCAAGCTCCTCTGCCCTGCTTTTAAGTATCGATAATGCGACAGAGGCCGCCTGATCTTCTTTCCCCTGGGAGGCCAGCGATTCCAACTTATCTTTTATAGCCTCGATGGAGTTCTGAATATGATTGATATCGGCCTGGTTGATGAAAGCTGTCGACCTGAAAACGTCTCCCGAATCGATGCCGAGTTTATCCGACAACCACGTTCCTATATTGCCGGTCTTTCCGCCGGGCATTTCCAGGTCTCGGGGCTTGAAATCGGATTTGTTATTCTCGAAATCCCGCGTCAGCGTAAAGGTCTTGCCGTCGACGTTGAGGGAAGCCTCCAGAAACGGGGCGCGGTTGTTTCCCCATCTTTCAATCTCGAAAACGCCGCCGCGAGCCGTCGCGGGGTCCACAAAAAGGGCCGCCATTACGGCGTTGGCCAAAGTCGATTTCCCGCCCTCGTTCGGTCCTTTGATGACGTTAATACCGGGCGCAAAATCGACTTTATATTCCGAGAATCTGCCGTAATTGCGAAGAATTATCTGAGATATGAGCATTCTACCAAATCTCCCGCCCGGACAACAGGGCATATCCCACCTTCAACGATTCTTCCAGAGCTCGTTTCTCGGATTCTCCGGCGGCGTTCAATTTCTCGATCATCAATTTGAGATACTGACCCATGATGGTCTTTTCCTGGACTTTGATGCCGGATACGTTGTCAGGGAGAACGCTGGAATTGTCGGATACCCTTATATGAAGGAAACTGCTTTCCAATTCGTCCCTGATCTGAATGGTGCTTATTCCGGTCTCAAGCAAAGCCAGCCCCGAAAGCGAGACGTTCAGAATCACCTGGGCGCCGGCATGCTCCAGCAGTTTGCCTTTCAGGTCATTCATGTTGACAACCGTCTCCATCGGCAGTTCGATTTCCTTCCAGGCTATTTCGCTCACCCTGGTTTTTTCAATTTTTACCGAATTCTTTTCAAGATTCACGGCCAGTACATAGCCGGACTCTTTTAAGTCGGGGGAAAAAGCCAGGGGCGATCCCGAATAGGCGGCCTTCATGCCCAATTCCACGAAATCGGCGCATTCGTTCTTGCCCCCCAATGCGATATAATCGAATCCGGCAGTCAAAAGCTTTTCACGGTATGACGATATCACACCGGACTGCGCGCTCGAGTCCGAATCATCGTACACGACCGCGATACGGTATTTGAAATCACCGTCGCTCTTAATATTTTTGGGAAGATTCCCGCCATCCCGGGACATCAGGTAACCGTAAACCCGGGTATCGAGATTCTCGATATTTGCGGTTGGTCTGTTCTCGTTGAGGACAATGATGTTCTCGGCAGGGGGGGATACCTGCCAGCGAGTCCAGAAACTCTCCTTTTCATAATTATCGGATTGCCCGGGCATAATAACCGTCGGAATCTGCTCGAGCCTTTTGAACTCGGCGATGGCAAAATCTATAAGGTGCTGCGAAATATCGACATTGGCGAATGTATCGCCGGCCAGGACGGCCAGGTCAGCCCGCTGTTCCAGGGCCTTGTCGACGAATTTCGTAAAGGATTCCTTGATTGCGGCCCGCAACTTGTCCCCTGGAAACGAGGTGCCCTCGAAGGACCTTCCGAGGTAAATATTTGACGATTGTAATATCTTCATAGCGCTATTTATTTATCGGCAGATAGGTATGGGGGTTGAACCATAATTTAACGAATTCATCGCCCGGGCTGGTCGGACCGGGTCCCCCTTTGGCTGTCTAACGGGGGGATTCCCATGCCTTGCCTAACTTTGCGGGCTTAATCGGCATACCGCTTCTATGTGATAGGTGTGGGGAAACATGTCGACAGGTATCGCCCGGTCCAGTCGGTAGCCCGATTCCAGCAGTCCCTTTATATCTCGGGCCAGTGTGGCCGGATTGCAGGAAATATATACTATTTTTCCGGGCTTGAGCGCGGCTATGTGTTTCAGGGTTTTCGGATGGCAGCCGGCCCGGGGCGGATCGAGAAGCAACAGATCGCACTTGCGGCCGTCGTCGACCATTTCTTTGAGATATTCTTCCACGTCTCCGAATGCGAACTCGACGTTCCCGGCCCCGTTCTCCCTGGCGTTTATCCGGGCGTCCTGTATGGCCTCGACTACCGATTCCACGCCGATTACCTGTTTGACGAGATCCGAGAAATAGATTGCTATCGTGCCGGTGCCTGTATACAGATCGATCATTCGATCGGTTCTCTCGGGCTCGGCCAGTTCCACAGCCAGGTCGTAAAGCCTCTGTACCTGGTAACTGTTGGTCTGAAAAAAAGAATTGGCGGAAATTCTGAATCGCTTGTTTCCCAGTTTTTCATAAATATGATCGACACCGTAAAGAATTCTTTCCTTGCCCCCTTTGGCGATATTGGCCCTGGCGCCGTTCACCGTATGGGATACGGATACGACTTTGTCGAATCTGTGTCCGATTTCTTCGCCAAGCTCCCTCAGGTCATAGTCCCCTTCCCCGGTCACCAGGTTTACCAGCGCCTGACCGGTGAATTTGCCCTCCCTGATCACCAGAAATCTCAAAAAACCCTGGTGCGAGACTATATGATAGGCAGGCAGTTTCAAGTCTATCGCCCGCGTTCTGACAAATCCGACTATCTCATTGGATAATTCCGATTGAAGGTGACAGGCTTCAAGCTGAAAAACGTCGCGAAACCGCCCTGCCAAGTGGAGTCCCAGAAGTGTTTCGCCGTTGCCGCCCGCGTGAAACGAGAATTCCATTTTGTTGCGATAGTAATAGATTTTATGGGCGCCCACGATCGGCTCGACAGGGGGTTGCGAAATACCGGCGACATGAATGAGGGCATCTCTTAGTTGATCCGCTTTGTACTTTTTCTGGATCGCGTAATCGAGGTCCTGCCATTTGCATCCCCCGCAATGTCCGAAATGCCCGCAGGCGGGCGCCATTCTTAACGACGATGCTTTCAGAAGGTTTTCAACCCTGGCCTCGGCGTAATTCCCGCTAGTCCTGGAAACGCGGGCCTCGATTTCATCGCCCGGGTAACCGTTTTCGACAAAAACTATATATCCCTCTATATTGGCGACTCCCTTTCCGCCAAAAGCGAGGGATTCGACAGTCAGGCGAACCAGGTCGTTTTTTTTCGGTTTCGTCATTCAAATTCGCCTTCCGGGGACACCGTTGCGTCAATTCGATAATCTCCAAAATGAGCCTGACTGGCGGTTATATCGAACTAATTTGGCCAATTCGGAGTATCATTTTCACTCGTCAGGTAACAGCCTGCACGAAGAAAATGTCGCCGCTGCGCTCGATCATGAAGACTATCCTGTAACCTTTGCCGATTTTGGCCATGGTCTCTATGTAATCGTCAAGATCCTTGACCTTGTGTTTTCCGATCTGCCTGACTATATCCCCTTCCCTGAGCCGCCAGGTCTCAGACCAGCTCGATTTGGCTGCCCCGAGTACGAGGACGCCATGCCTGTCGCCGACCCCTATGTAGCTGGCCACCTCCGGCGTCAGCTCCGCCACTCTCAATCCGAAAGTATCAGTCTTGCTTGGGGCCTGCCTTGTCGGTATCTCCTCCGGGACTATGGCCAGCGATAATTCGTCGTCCCCCCTGAGAATTCTTGTCCCCAGCGCGCGCCCGGCCCTGGCGTAGCTTTCAATCTCCTCCCAATCCGCCTCGCTGCCCATTTCCATGTTGCCCACCTCGATCAGGACGTCTCCGGTCCGTATTCCGGCCCTGGCTGCCGGCGAATTCTCATTTACGGCGGAAATGATCAATCCTCTGGTCCGCTTTAATTCGAGACTCTGGGCGATTGCCGGGGTTATGGATTGAACTTTCAACCCGATCCACGCCTTTACCACCTCTCCGAATTTCAGGATGTCGTTGATGACAACCTTGGCCCGATTGATCGGCACCGCAAAACCCACTCCCTCCGAGCCTCGGCTGGACGTGAATATGAACGTATTGATCCCGATCACTTCTCCCAGGGCGTTGACCAAAGGTCCGCCGGAATTCCCCGGATTGATTGCGGCATCGGTTTGAATCATTTTTCGATAGG
>CAZDAH010000041.1:0-783 GCA_964503405.1 uncultured Ignavibacteria bacterium | reverse complement strand
CCGAGGACGGCATTGGGAAATCTCACGGTCGAATCGGCCAGAATCTTGATCACTGCCAGGTCGGTCACGTCGTCGCTGCCCACCAAAGCTCCCGGGTACTCCTCCCCGTTGCTGAGAGTTACTTTGATCTCCTTAGAGCCTTCCACAACATGATGATTGGTGAGCACATAACCCTGGGGATTGATAATCACACCCGATCCCAGCGACAGCACAGATCTCTCTCTCCGCGGAGGAGGCAGAAAGAGAAAATCCCAGAAGTCCGATCCGAACGGCGAGCTGTTTCTGGTTTCCACAACCTGGATTATGGAAAGCGAAACCACGGCCGGCTCGATCTTCTCGGCCGCCCTGACAATGGCGTTGCGGCGCGAAAGGTAAATAGCTTCGGTGATGTCGACAGGAGCGGTCTGAATTATAGTAGTGTCACGAGTATCGGTTCCGGCAACCGCGGTATCGACCGCGGCGGTCGATTCGGCGATAGAACTCGACGGCTCGGAGTCGAAATACCCGAGCGCGGCGAACATGAATATGGCCCCCATAATCCCGCCGATTATCACCGCCAGCAATATCGATCTCGTCCCGGACATAAGCTTACTCGAGAAATCTACCAGATATTATACAGAAATTCAAAATGAAAGTTTCTAAGATTGTCAGTCGGTCAGGACTGTAAGGCCGGATTGCTAAAACACGGCGCATCCGCAATCCAATTCCGAACAGCATTCGCACTCGATCTGAAGCGTGGCATGATGGATCTTGTACTTCGTCCTGAGGAATTCCGATACGGAT
>CAZDAH010000040.1:12079-24068 GCA_964503405.1 uncultured Ignavibacteria bacterium | reverse complement strand
TGTACCGGACACCAACGTCCGTGCTGCAGGTGCGTTCGTTACCTCGATTGCACTGATGAGAACGGGCCCCGCCAGCGCTCCCTCCGGGATATCGAGAATCACCGCAGCTACCTTGCAAATCTCCTGGAAAACCTGATCGACGGCATCCTGATAATAGACGACGCCGGTCGGGCGGCGTTTATAAACAGGCCATTCAACGGTATCCTGGAATTGGGAGAGTACAGTCTGAAGGCGGGCGATCGGGCCGATTTTGAAAAAGAACCTCTCGATCGATTCTCGCCGATCGGACGATTAATCGCTTCGGTCGAACAAAGCAGCGCTGCCGCAAAAGAGGCGGTTAAGATCAGGACCTTACGGGGAACCGACAAGCATCTGGAGATACATGTCGGGAAATTGACGTTGCCCCCTCGCCTGAAACCGGAGATCATAGTGGTGGCGCGGGATATCACCGCCCGGGTGATGATCGAAAACCAGGTGTACCAGGCCGAGAAGTTATCCACCATCGGACGTCTCGCCGCGGGAATTGCCCACGAAATAAACAATCCGATGGCCTCGATTCTGACCTGCGCCGAAGGTCTGCTGAAATCGGACGCCGGATTTGCCGACGGCGGGGAGTATCTGAATATCATCAGGGATTCCGCCAGGAGATGCAAGATAATCACTCAGAAGCTGCTTGATTACTCGGCGCTGTCCACGATGAAAAAAGACGACGTCGATCTGGGAGAAGTATTGCGAGAGGCCGTGTCGCTTCTTCAATTCGAAGCCGGCAACAGAAAAATCGAAATAAATATGAGCGTGCCCGCGGAAATGCCCTCGATTGCCGGAAGCAGGGATTCTCTGATACAGGTATTTGTCAATCTGATCCTCAACGGGATTCAGTCGGTCGGATCGGACGGGATCGTAAATATAGGAGTGGAATTCGATGGCGATTTTGTCAATATTGTTGTCGAGGATAACGGCCCAGGAATCAGCGAGGAGAACCTGACTCGGGTGTTCGACCCATTTTTCACCACCAAACCTGTGGGAATAGGCACCGGACTCGGCCTTTCCGTCAGCCAGGGCATAATAAAACAGCATGGCGGGAGGATAGAAGTGATTCGGAGAGCCGAGGCCCTTACTTCATTTATGGTCTCGCTGCCGCTAAAACACGGACCAAAGAAGATCGCCAATGACCGATAATGCCGGAAGAATTCTGTTGGTTGACGATGACGCGGTGTTCGCCGGCGTGTTCGCCAACGAACTGGGTCGAATGGGATTCGCGGTGGAACAGGGGTATGGTTCCGATATCCCGGCGAAACTGAACGCCGGCGATTTCGATGTTCTCATTCTCGATTTAGTAATGCCGGATATCAGCGGATTGGAGTTGCTTAAGAATATCAAATCCTGCGATCCCGATCTTGAGGTTATCATGCTCACGGGAAATGCCACCGTGGAGAACGCCATTGCATCCATGAAGGAAGGTGCATACGATTTTATAACGAAACCGGTGGAATTGGACCACGTGGAGCAGATCCTTCGCCGCTGTCTTGAAAAACGGCATCTTATCTCGCGCAACCGGAGCTTGAAAAACAGGCTTTCCGACGTCAGGGACGGCCAATTGATGGGCGATTCGGCCGCGCTCCGAGAGATAAAATCGTTAATAAGCAGATTCGCTGATTCCGATTCCACCGTCCTGATTCACGGCGAATCGGGCACCGGAAAAGAGCTGGTCGCCAATCTGATTCACAGAAATTCCACGCGCTCCGAGGAGCCGTTTATCATAGTCGATTGCACCGCCCTGCAGGAGAACCTGCTGGAATCGGAACTCTTCGGCCATGAAAGGGGCGCCTTCACCGGAGCCGTGACCAAGAAGCACGGAATTTTCGAAATCGCCGACGGCGGGACCGTATTTCTCGATGAAATAGGCGATATATCTCCATCCTTGCAGGTCAAGCTCCTGAGGGTAGTGGAAACCAGAAGCTTCCGACGCCTGGGAGGCAACGAGAGGATAAATACCGACGTAAGGCTCATAGTCGCCACCAATCGCGATCTGCTCGATATGGTTCGCAGAAACGAATTTAGGGAAGATCTGTATTATCGCATCAACGTGGTCAGCATCTCCCTGCCGCCGCTGCGAGAACATCCGGATGATATTCCCCCGCTGGTCGAACATTTCCTTTCGCAGTTGAGCGGGTCGGGCAACAGGCGCAAGAGCTTTTCCCCGGAAGCCCTGGAGGCGCTGAGGAATCATGACTGGCCCGGGAACGCCCGGGAATTAAGGAACTTCGTGGAAAGATCGATGCTTCTTTCCGAAAACGATATTATCGACGTGGACGATCTGCCCCCGGGGGCATCTCCCTTGAGAACCCTCCTGAACAAGTACGACCGGAAGAAATACCCTTCGCTCCAGGAAATGGACATATCATATATCAAATGGGTGCTGGAAAAAACAAACGGCAACAAACAAATGGCCGCCAAGATTCTCCGAATCGACAGAAAGACCATTTCCAGATTGCTTTCAAAAGAACCATCAGAGGAATAATGCCCCATCCACAGGGCATTTTGGTACAGTAACAATTTCCTCTGACCCGCCCCGGATTATCTTCCCGCGATTCTGTCAATCCTTAACGTCAAAGAACACAATCGATTCCATATTTCTGAGAGCCGCTTTCCCCTGTCCGCCATATCCCGGCACGGATTTTGAGTTAGCGATATTAATGAACAGGAGAGCAGATGGAGATACTCCTAATTTCAAAGCCGTCGCCAAAGGCCGAAAAAGAATTGATTGAACGAGTTCTCGCCGAAAACAAGCTCGAAATACGCTTCGCCGACAGCTACAAAAAGGGGATCGAAGATCTGGCCAGGTTCAAAAACCCGATAGTATTCCTTTATTGCTTCAGCGGCGATGACGACCTCACACCGGGCGAAGCGGTGCGAATTATGAAAGAAATCATCCCGAACCTGCTAATCGTGGCCATCTCTGAGGAAACCCCGCTTGAAACCGAACGGGAATTGAGAAAATCCGGTTTATATTTTCATCTTTCCTCCCCGTTCAGCGAAAGGGAGTTGAGAGAAGTCCTGGACAGCGTAGTAAGAAAAGAGATTATGGAAAGGAAAAGATAGGATTTTGATATCGGATAATTCCGGGGAATTTAAGGCATGATGCCGAGCAATAGAAAATCGACGCCGCTGATTCTGGCCGCTTTGCTCGCGTGGAGTACGGTGATTTACGGCAAGCTTTCCCAACCGGTAAAATTCAATCACAATAAACATGTGGCGGAAAATGGAATGGAGTGCACGGATTGCCACCGTCATGTAACCTCCGATAGAAAAGCGACTTTGCCGGGAAGACAGATTTGCCTGGAATGCCACAGCGAGGCGATCGGGGAATCGTCAGAAGAGCTGAAACTCGTAACTATGCTCCAATCCGACGAGGAGTTGAATTGGCAGCGTGTATATGTTCTCCCCAAGCACGTCTACTTTTCGCATTTCCGTCATGTCACCCTCGGCCAGATAGGCTGCCAGAGCTGCCACGGCGAAATGGAGAAGCTTACGCTGCCTCCCGACAAACCGGCAGTGGATGTTATCGACATGGATAACTGCATGGATTGTCATGAGAATAAGCAGGTAAGTAACGATTGTTTGATTTGTCACATTTGAGATAGGCAGGGAGCGTATGAGACGAAGAGAATTTTTAAGATCGATTACCGCGACCGGCTGCTCTCTTTCCCTGCTCCAGCTCGACGCGCTCGCGTCGGCCGTCGGATATCATGAGGACGGCCCTTATAATGGCCCTTTGTTTACGCGTTTCATTAACACCACCTGCGGAGCCTGCCCCGGAGGATGCGGTCTTCGAGTCAGGACCGTTGATGACATTCCTGTTCGTATTGACGGCAATCCCATCCACCCGGTAAGCAGGGGCGGGCTCTGCCCGGTGGGGATATCTTCGCTTTCGTTTCTCATCCATCCCGATCGGATAAAACACCCTCTATTGCGCAAGGGACCGAGGGGATCGAACGATTACAGCCCGATTTCCTGGGAGGAGGCCGAAGGTTTACTGATCGGCGAGTTGACGAAATTAAAATCCGCGGGCATTCCCGAACAACTTCTATTTGTCGATTCCCGGGAAAAGGGCCCCGGTATGGAACTGGCGCGGAGCTTCACCGTCGGATTCGGGAGCCCTAATTTTTACCACGTACATAATTCCAATGCGGCAGTGGCGGCCAAAGTCTGGGCCGGAAGAGATATCGATTTCGTCTATGATCTCGAAAACGCCCGCAATTTCTTCTGCTTCGGAGCCCCGGTATTCGAATCGGGGAAAAATCCCGTATACTACGCGGCGCTGCGCGGCAGGCTTCTCGATCAGACTGATGGTCAAAAAGGGAGTTTTTATATCATCGACCCCCGGCTTTCCGCTACCGCTGCTAAAGCCGAACGCTGGATCCCGATCCGGCCCAATACTTACGGCATTCTGGCCCTGGGAATGCTCAATTTGATAATCAAAGAACAACTTTACGACGAAGAGGCCGCGAACCGGCGGTGCATTGGCTTCGAAGATAAGATCGATAGCGGCGGCAGGAGAGTCGAAGGTTTTAAGTCGAGAACGCTGAGGATATACGTTCCCTCGTTCGTCTCCGAAAAAACGGGGGTTCCGGTCGACCAGATAATCACTCTGGCGAGGTTGTTCGCGTCCTCACCGGGCGCCATTGCCGTGGCCGGTGACGTCGCCACGCAAACCGTTGACGGCGTCCATCAGGCCTGGGCCATTATGGCTCTAAACGCCGTGACCGGGAAATTCAACGTCCCCGGCGGCGTCGTAAATTATGATCTGAATCCATTCAAAGGGCGGGCCTCGACGCGGATGAAGGTCAAGCCGATTGTTTCCCCATCTTCAGATCAGTTTCCCTTTCAATCGGGGCTCGGGGAAATAGAATCGCTGCCGGAAAGCATATTGTCCAATTCCCCCTACCCCATAAAAGTCGCCATATTCAACAACGTCAATCCTGTCTATGATTCTGTATCATCGGCCCGTTTCCGGCAGGTGTTTCAGAACATACCATTCTCGGTTGCGATATCAAGCATGTATAACGAATCGACCGCTCTGGCCGACCTCATCCTGCCCGACTGCACTTTTCTGGAGAAGGACGATATTGTCCTTCCAGATTCCGAATTTTCTCACCAGGTAATAGGCCTGAGACAGCCTGTAACCCCGCCTCTCCATGAGAGCAGGCAATCCGACGAGGTCGTACTCATGTTATGCCGCAGATTTCTCCCGGATGAATGGGGAGGCGAAACCGGCTACAAATCATATATCGAGGGGATGCTTGACCGGATATATCGAACCAATACGGGCTCGCCGTTTTCCGATGAGTTCAAAATCTCATTCGATTCGCTGCTGGCCGAAAGAGGCTGGCGCCGCCGGGAATATTCCGATTCGAAAGGATTTTTGGGAGAAGTCAGAAATACCGGAGGATGGTGGAACGCCTCGCAGTTGAGGGAGCGTCAGAGGGGAAGATTCCCCGCCGAGATAGATCGATTCCATCTCGATTCCCCGCTCCTTCGAAACAAGTTTAAAGGCGCGGGGACGCAACTCGGCGATTTAATGAACTCCGCGGGTTTTAAGTTCGACGAGGGATCCGAATATTCGCTCGGCCCTTACAGGCAAGCGGAGGAAACCGAACACTCCAAATTTCCACTGGCCCTATATATAACGGAGCTGACGACCACGCGCGGCGAGGGCGGGAGATTGAATGACATGGCCGACATGGTCGGATATTATGAATATCTCAAATGGCAGGGCTGGGTTGAATTGAATCCCGAGACCGCGTCCGAACTCAGGCTGAAAGACAGGGAGATGGTCTGGATCGAATCAGCTCGCGGAAAAATAAGACTGACCCTGGTTGTCAACTCCGGTCTCATGCCCGAGGTCGCGGCGATTCCCGCCGGACTGGGCAAAATAGGCAGTTTCTCTTTCGGTGAGAATATATCGCAAATACTCTCGACCGACAGGGAGATATTCACCGGAGTGCCGGCCGTGGCAGAAACACGGGTAAGAATATATGCATAAATCTCTCATTGCAAAAGGACGGTAGAATGGCGCGATGGGGAATGGTCATCGATCTGGATAAATGTGTCGGGTGCGGGACCTGCATGGCCGCCTGCCGTTCGGAAAACAATATTCCCGTGGCCGACAAGGAAATCGCTTCCGAGGGACGATCTATTTTCTGGATGGACATGCTGGTAATGACCGAGGGAGAGTATCCCAACTTAAGAAAGAGAATTATGCCCCGGCCATGCTTTCATTGCGAAAATCCTCCCTGTACCAAGGTTTGCCCCGTTCGTGCGACCTACATAAACGAGGAAGGCCTGGTGGGACAGATATATAATCGCTGTATCGGCTGCCGTTACTGCGTGAACGCCTGCCCTTACAATGCCAAGTATTTCAACTGGTATCCGCCCGAGATCGGGGAAGAAGAGAGGAAGCATTTGAATCCCGATGTTTCGGTCAGGTCGAAGGGAGTCGTGGAAAAATGCAGCTTCTGCGCTCATCGGCTGATAAAGGCCCGCGAAAAGTCGGACGCCGAAAACAGGGAGCTGCATGAAGGCGATTTTACCACCGCCTGCCAGGATACTTGTCCTTCGAAGGCCATTTCATTCGGAGATCTCGACAATCCCTATTCGGAGGTCTCGCAGCTGTCCCACTCCGTCAGGGCGTTTACTCTGCTCGAAGATATCGGCACCAAGCCAAAAGTGTTTTATCTGACCGAAGGGGAAAAACATGGACGATTCAAAATCCAGTAGATCCATAGACGAGCAGAAAATACTCAATCCGATCCTGAAAACCGGCAAATGGTTCTATATCAGTATCGCGATTTTGTTTTCGCTGGCCGCCTTCGCCGTCTGGACCTGGTATCATCAGATAAACACCGGCCTGGGGGTCACCGGAATGAATCGTCCGGTGTTCTGGGGAATTTATATCACCAATTTCGTTTTTTTCATAGGGATCAGCCATGCCGGAACTTTGATATCGGCCATATTGCGAATATGCCAGGCCGAATGGAGGCGGTCGATTACCAGGGCGGCTGAGGTTATTACGGTTTTGGTGCTGTTTTTCGGCGTATTTAATATTATTGTCGACCTCGGGCGCCCCGACCGCGCCTTGAACGTCATCAAAAACGCTCAATTCAGGTCGCCGCTGTTATGGGACGTTACCAGTATTTCCCTGTATTTAACCGCCAGTTCATTTTATCTCCTGCTGCCGTTGATTCCGGATATCGCCCGCCTTCGGGATCGCAAAGTCGGTCTCCACTGGCTTTACAGAATTCTCTCTTTCGGCTGGAGGGGAACTCCGAAACAGGAACGGGTTCTCGAGAAAGCCATATCGATTACCGCAATTCTGGTTATTCCCATCGCGGTATCCGTGCATACCGTCGTTTCCTGGGTATTCGGCATGACTGTTCAGCCTATGTGGCATTCGACCATATTCGGCCCGTATTTCGTGGTAGGGGCCATCTATTCGGGCATCGCGGCCCTGCTGATTACCATGGCGATCATAAGAAAAGTATATCATTTTGAAAATTATATGAAGGATATACATTTCAGCAATATGGGCAAGCTGCTTGTGGTCTTCACCCTGCTGTGGTTTTATTTCACTTTCACGGAATATTTGACGACCTTTTACGGTTCGGAACCGACCCACATGGCGGTCTTTTATTCCAAAATCTCAGGGCCGTTCGCCCCGCTTTTCTGGGGCATGGTGCTTTGCTGTTTTGTAATCCCCATGGTTATATTGTCCCGCAAAAAGACGAGAACCGTCACCGGCTGCGTGATATCATCCATCGCCATTATCATCGGAATGTGGCTGGAAAGATTCACCATAGTGGTTCCGACCCTGATCAATCCCCGGCTTCCCTACGCTCCCGGAGAGTACTACCCCACCTGGGTCGAGTGGTCCATCACGGCGGGATGTTTCGCGTTTTTCATCCTGCTTTACATGGCCTTCACCAAAATATTCCCCATAATCTCGATCTGGGAGGTCGAGGAAGGCCGCAAATCATCGGTAGAGGAGACCAGCGAAAGGGTAAGAACGTATCTTCCCGGTTGAGAATGGAGTGAGGCTAATGGTTGGACGGATTATTGTATCGATTCTCATTTCTGCCGGCGGACTTGTTTCCGCGCAGGATCTGAAAAATTATTACCTGCCGGCGGATCCGCTCGAGGGGGAGACTCATTTTGTTGACAAGGGATGCGATAAATGCCATTCCATCGAAGGACATGGAGGGGCTTTCGGGCCGGACCTGGCCAGATCCGATTTCAACCGTTCGCTTCTGGATATATTATCATTGATGTGGAATCACTCCCCGCAGATGCACGATATGATGAACGATTTGAAAATCGGCTATCCCGAAATTTCCGAAAAAGAGCTGGCCGAACTGACGGCATATCTCTATTTTCTGGCCTATTTCGACAAGCCCGGCGATATTGCGGAGGGACGAAAGACCTTTTCAGGCAAGAAATGCAGCAGCTGTCACAGCATGGGAGATATAGGTCGGGGGATCGGACCCGACCTGTCCTCGATCAAAAAGTATGTTTCCCCCATTTTTCTGGCCCAGGAGATGTGGAATCACGGTCCCGCAATCAAAGATAAGATGGATGAACTGGGCGTCAACTGGCCGCTTTTCGAAGGGGAAGAGATATCCAATTTGATGGCGTTTTTGCGCGACGCCTCCACCGATACGACTTCCGTCAGGGTCTTTATGCAGCCCGGCAATCCCCAAATCGGGGAAAAGCTTTTTCAAAAGAAGAAATGCACGACCTGTCACCTTGTATTCGGAACCGGCACCAGGGTGGGACCAGATCTGACTCAAAGCACATTCCACAAAAGCGTGACTTCGATAGCCGCCATTATGTGGAATCATGGTCCCTCAATCTGGGAAAAAATGGAGGAGACCAATTTGGGCATCCCGACCTTCGAGGGCAACGAGATGGCCGATCTGACCGCGTATCTTTACTTCCTGCGATTTTTTGAAAAAGAAACCAGCATCTCAAAAGGCGAATTGCTCTTCACTCAGAAAGGCTGCCGCAATTGTCATCATTTCGGTCCGGCCTCGGTAGAGGGATCCCGCACTCTGTCGTCAGGCGATTCCGGCCGTTCCAAGATCGGCGTTGCCGCCGACATGTGGAATCACGCCGAGGAAATGTCCCGGACCATGACGGGCAGGAAGATCGAGTGGCTTCCTTTTCGCAACGGCGAATTGAATGACCTTATCGAATATATTATGGCTCAGAAAATGAAACAATAATCGGAGAAACAATAGCGAAAGCGGGGTGAATCAAACATGAAAATATGTATCCTGGCATTAGGTTTCATGATACAATTCGGACTTGTCCGGGGAGATGATGAGATAAGAATCGGCGTGGTTCTGCCGCTGACCGGTCATACCTCGAATTTCGGTACAGAGGCCCTCAAAGGCATTAATCTGGCGATTGAAAACGCCAATGCCGCCGGAGGCGTGAAAAACTGCAGGCTCAAGCTGATCGTGAAGGACAATGCCGGCGATCCGGCCACAACCTCCATGATGGTCTCCGAGATGATCTACGAACAGCGGGCGCTGGCCATAATAGGACCGGTAATTTCGACAAATTCGGCAGCGGCAGCGGCCGTGGCCCAACAAGCAGAAACTCCGCTTATCCTGCCGACCGCAACCGACCCTTATATAACGGAAATAGGGGAATATATTTGCCGCATCTGTATAACCGATCCCTTACAGAGCAAAGCGCTTGCGGAATTCACTCGAAAATACCTGAAATCGGACAGGATTGCGGTGGTTTACGAGAAGGGCTCCCGATACTCGGAAAACCTGGCGCAGTTTTACCTTATGCGGCTGGAGGATATGGGAGGCAAGGTCATCTTTGCCGAGGGTTTCGCGGGCGACGCAAAAGACCTGCTCGAGCAGGTCGACGAAGCGCTCAGGCAAAAACCCGATCTGCTGTTCGCTCCGGTATATTACCCCGAGGCCGCCGCGATTATCAACCACCTGGCCGAATCGGGCAGTTCGATCACCATGCTTGGGGGCGACGGCTGGGAATCCCCCGAACTCTTCAGGTTGAGCGGCTCCAATATCAAGCCGGGCAACGTATTTATCAGCAGCCATTTTTCGCTGCAATATTCCCGGGAAACCGGCTCATCATTCGCCAGCGATTTCCAGCGCTCTTACGGTGACCTGCCCAATGCCGTTTCGGCTCTCGGTTACGACGCAGTCGGGGTGTTGCTGGACGCGCTCCGACGGGCCACGGTTCTGGATAAGAACGGGCTGCAGCAGGCATTGGTATCAACCACTGGCTTTAACGGAGTCACCGGAAAAATCTCAATCAATGAAAAAAGGGACGTCGTTAAAGGAGTTTATATTTTGAAGGCGCTTGAGGGCAGATTCGCGCTCGAGACGAATATCTCGAATTTCTAATACCACGGAGGCATCATGGTTTTTCATAGATTGATTGTCATCTCGACTGTCGTGGCCGTCACAATCATGTGTGGAACCGGTGTCGGACGATGCCAAGCTTACAAGGACTGCCGCGAGTGTCACAGCGATATCTTCGAATTGTGGAAAAGCTCTTTGCACGCCAAATCGTATGAAAATCCGACTTTTCGCGCGACATTCATGACCATCAGATTCAGCTGCGGTGAGGAGCTCGCCAAAGACTGCCTCAGATGCCACGCCCCCAGGGCATACCTGACCGGCGATTTCCAGCCAGATTCCCCCGCCATGATCGAGGGAGTCTCCTGCTCGTTCTGTCATTCGATCAGATCGATAAAGCACGGCAATATCGATACGTATTATGATCTCGATACGAGCGGAATGATCTACGGCCCCTACGAAACGCAAATGGATACGGCAGGGCACGATGTCAGCTACTCTCCGCTTTTTCTCAGGTCGGAACTATGCGCGGGATGTCATGATTATGTCAACGATTTCGGAGTCGGAATATTGGAAACATTTGAGGAATGGGAGGCATCCCCATATCCCCGGCAGGAGGTTCACTGCCAAAACTGCCATATGCCCATAATTCCGGATTTATCCGTGGCGGACAATTTCGAGACTGTCGGGTATTATGTCACGGCCCACGAGTTCAAAGGCGGTCACTCCAACATAAACCTAGCCTATGCGGCCGAACTCGAAACCATGGCCAGGATGGAAAACCGGCAAGTCGACGTCGAAGTCAGAATAACAAACTCCGAATCCGGGCATAAACTGCCAACCGGAATTCCCAGCCGCAAGCTGGTGCTTGAGGTAACTTTGCGGTCGGCGTACGACAGCGCCGAGGTCAGCGTCGTCCGCAAGGTCTATCGAAAAGTGCTCACCGACAAATACGGGACCATCATCGAGAATGTACCCGATATGTTCCTGACCGCCACCGACGTTTATTCCGATAACCGCATCGAACCCAAGGAAACCAGGATCGAGAATTTCGTCTTCGACGTCCCCAAATGGCTTTCCAGCTATTATATCGAAACCACGTTGAATTATGAATACTCCCGACCGATTCTTACCGAAGAGAATATCAGCATCGAGATGGACAAAAACGTTATCGATTCTCGGACTATCCGATAACAGGCGGTTAACTTCGGCCCCGACCTCCGCCAAAATCTGTCGAGCATGAGCTTTGACGAATATTTCGACGGACGTGAACATCGAATTTTTCCCTCAGCCTCAATTATTATAACCAGCAGATATTAATTCCGAATCCAAAAACAGCTATTCCATTGCGGGGGGCACTCGATTCACTGAGACGATGATTATGTCTCATCTGAATGTCTCATAAATTTTTGCCGGAAAACACTCAGTTACGTAAATACTGCGGGTTCAAGTACCTCGTCTAATGATAAAAAGAACTTGGCGCTCCGGCGTTGATTGCTTTCGGCAGCGATTATCGAGGATTATGATAAATACAGGGTATCGACATCAGGGGCAGATGCCTCGGCTTAACTTGCTTCTCTCCACCCGTTGGG